>JBCCGJ010000166.1:0-12371 GCA_039029335.1 Actinomycetota bacterium
AGCGCGGCGAAGCGGGCGCCCATCGTCTTGGCCCTGGCCACCAGGTCCTCGTCCTCCATGATCGTCAGCACCCGGTCGGCGACGGCGCAAGCCACGTCTGATCCGCTGAACGTGAAGTACATGACGGTCAGCTCCGCTTCGGCGATCGGTTCGACCACCCGCTCGGTCGCAAACACGCCACCGATGGGCACGTAGCCGCCGCCGAGACCTTTCCCACCTACGAGGAGGTCGGGGATGACACCGACGTGGTCCACGCCGAACTTCTCCCCGGTCCGACCGAAGCCGGTCATCACCTCGTCGCAGATCAACAGGATGCCGTGGTCATCACAGATGCTGCGCAGGCCCGGCAGATAGTCGTCCGGCGGGACCAGCGCACCGCCCGACGCCCCGCTGACCGGTTCGACGACAAGCGCCGCAATGGTCGATGGATCCTCCGTTTCGACCAGCTTGCGCACCGCATCGGCGTCGAAGAAGTCCGCCTTCGGCTGGTCGAACAGCATCGGTTCGAGCGTCGCCCGCCTGCGGTCGTGGTTGGCCGCCGAGAGCGTGGCCAGCGTCGCACCGTGGTAGGAGATCTCCCGACCGATGACCTTCCAGCGGTCGATGTCCCCTCGGGCGACATGATGCTGACGGGCGATCCGCATCGCCGAGTCGACCGACTCGGAACCACCGGAGACGAACAGGCACCGGGTCATTCCCTCCGGCAGCCACCGATCCTGCAGGTGCTCGATCAGCCGGACCCGAGGTTCGGTGGCCCAGATGGGCACCACGTACGCGGCACCTGCCATGGCCGCGGCGGCGGCTTCACCGGCCTCTGGGCGTCCGTGGCCGATGTTGGTGACGATGGCCCCACCGCCGGCGTCCAGGATACGGCGTCCGTCCGCGGTGTGAAGGTAGCTGCCGGCCCCGCCGGTGATCGTGGCCTGGACGGGCCCGGGCAGGAACGGGTACTTCGCCGATCGGTCGGGAGTGATGCTCATGGGCCGAACCCTAGTCCTCGCTTCTGCCGCGGTGAAACAGCCGCCACCGGACCCAGGCCGCCGAATTTCTCGACCCTGCGGGTCAGCCTGCGGGGCGAACCTCCGGGGCGCCGAACAGCAGCCCCTGTCCCCAGTCCACCTCGAGGGTGCGCAGGGCCTTCGCCTGGGCTTCGGTCTCCACGCCTTCCGCCACAACCCATGCGCCGGTGCGGTGGGCCAGGTCGACGACGGCCCGAATGATTGCGGTGGCTTCGGTACTCGGCAGCGCGGCGATCAGGTCCCCGGTCAGCTTGAGCACGTCCGGCTTGAAGCTGGTGGCCACCCGGAGGCTGGAGTAGCCGTCGCCAACATCATCGATGGCGATCCGAACGCCGGCGTTGCGCAGCTTCATCAGCTGGGCCGCCGCCAGGTCGATGTTGGAGTAGCGGTTCCGTTCCGCGGCCTCAAAAACGATCTGATCCGCTTCAAGGCCGATGTCCTCGGCCTGGCGGATCGTCCGCCGGGCGGCCGACAGGTCGAAGGTGCCGTCCGGGGCCATGATGTTGAGGAACAGCAGTCCGGCACCGAGCCACGGACCGACCCCCCGGACCGCCAGCTGCCTGCTGAGCTGATCGAGTTCCGCGACCCAGCCACCCTTTGTTGCTCGGGCGATCAGGTCGTTCGCGGTGAGGATGTCACCGGACATCCTGGCCCGGATGAGCGCTTCATACCCGACGACCGACCGGTTGTTGAGCCGGACGACCGGCTGGTACCGAACCTCGTAGTCCAGTTCGGCGCTGGCCAACTCCTCCTGTTCCAGGAGGTCGGCGATGTCGGTGAGGGTCACCGACATCAGCGCCCGTTCGACCAGCTCCTGGGGCGAGGCGTCGACGTCGGCGACGGCGACCTTGACCCCCTCGACGACCTGACCGGACGCGGGCCGACCGGGTGCCACCCCGTTCTGACCCTCGGACAGGTGGCGGACCAGATGGTGCAGGAACTGCCGACAGTTGGCCACCTCGATCCACACGACGCCTGACCGGATGTCCACGGACTCCGCTTCGGCGATGAGCGCCTCGTCCAGGTGATTGATGACCCCGGGGTCGGCGGAGCCGAGCAGTACCAGCATGGGAACTGCTCCGGGGAGCTGGAATGGCCGCTCAACCGCTTTCACCGTTACCAAGGCTACTCGTGGTCATCGATCTACGCCTAGATAGTCGCAGGTGGAACTGTTCCAGGAGCCCGACGACTGCGCCGGGCACCGAATCAGCTCTCCTGGGCCGGTTCGAAGTCCAGCGGAAGGTCCCCCAGCTTGACCAGGGTTGCGGTGATCCATCCGCCGATCGAGCTGAAGTCGTTGTCCAGGGCCGAGCCGTCCTCCAGGGTCTTCTCGTCGAGCTCGTAGGCCCCCGAGTAGGCGATCTCCACCGCGTGAGACACGATGTTCAGGTCGCTGTCGTAGACGGTGGCGACCGTGGGCCCGAGTCCGGCCAGGGTCTCGTCGCCGATCTGAGGGGACTGGTGGGGCAGGCCTTCCATGATCACCGCCGGATCCGGGACCTTGGAGAGCCGCTGAATCCGGAAGACCACTTCGATCTCGATGACCGGCCCTTCGGTGAACTCCTCGTCGAGGAACCAGGTTCGATACGCGGTCTGGGCCCAGGTCGGCCACTCCAGGGTGAGGTCGACCTGCACCCGGGGCGGGTGGCCCTCACCGGGAAGTCCATAGATCGTCTCCCAGGTGACGTCTCCGAGCAGCACGTCGGTCTGGAACCGTTCCTCAAGAGCCTGCCGTTCCAACAGCGCCGACTCCAGCGCATCCCGCAACGCACCGATGGCGTCGGTGAAGACGTGGTCAAGCATCCGACTGTTCCAGGGGCTTGGGATCGACGTGGGCGGTCATCAGGGCAAGCGCCAGCGAGACGCCGATGTCGCCGGTTTTGACGGTGGCGATCTCCCGCCCGGGCTGCACCGCCGGCTTTGGTGTGGTCAACCGATCCTCCAGCAGTTCAACCGCGGCGGGCAGGTCGTCGGTGGTGAGAGCAAGGCCCCAGATCGATGCCGGTCCGGTTCCGGACGGCGTCACGGGCCCGACGACCTCCAGGATCGTTTCGCCGGCCCACAGGAACGCCTGCCGCCGAGGTGGGGTGGCCTCGAGGACCTCCCTCGTCCGGCGGACGGAGAATCCGGCCTGCTCCAGCGCAGCGGTGGTCCGCTCCAGATCCGGGGTCATCACCACCACATGGTCCATCCGGGAGACCCCGTTCGGATGTTCCACCGGCTCCGCCGGCAGCGCGGTTGTGCCTGTCGCCGGGAGACCGTCTATCGGGCCGTCCTCGACCCCGTCGAACTCCAGGCCGACCACGCCGGAATCCGGCCCGGCCACAAACCGAACGGCTATGGATCCGATGGCGGTCTCACCGTCCTGGACCCGAAACCCCGCGGCCTCCCACGCCGCCGGGTCGTCACCGACCACCAGCGTCCGTAGTTCGGGGGAAACGGTATTCAGCATCTCGTCGCCCGGTCCTTCCACTCGGTCCCCTTTTCCCGGCCATCGTCCCGGATCTGCGCCAGGCGTGCCCCGGCTGATCGATCCACTGTATGTGGTGTTCGCCCGTGACGCCGAGCGCGCCGGGCAGATGGTCGCTCCGGTTGGTCCGGTCCCTCCGATCGAGGCCGGCGGTCATGGGGTGCCGGTCGGTGGTCGTCTGGCGGACCGGCGATCGATCCTGGGCCATAATGAGCCGAGCAGACGCACGGGTGCGGCCGTGGCACCGTGGGCCGTCGAACGATCAACCGGGAAGGCATGTCGTGACCGAGTCGTATAAGTTCTCCGTGACAACCGTGACGGTGACGGACGGGGTTGCCGTCGCCGAGTGGAACAACCCGCCGGTGAACGTCATCACCCGCGACCTGCTGCGGGACCTGCGGGCCCTCCCGGCCCACGTGCAGGAGCAAACCGACGCCCGGGTGCTGGTGCTCCGCGGCGCCAACCCGGACTTCTTCATCGCCCACTACGACGTCGGCCACATCCTCACCTTTCCCACCGACACCCCGGCCGAGCGGGGGGCCGACCTCACCGCGTTCCATCAGATGTGCGAGACCTACCGGACGATGGACATCCCGACCATCTGCGAGATCGACGGCCGGGTCGGCGGCGGTGGTGGTGAGCTTGCCGCCTCCTGCGACATGCGGTTCGGCACGCTCGGCCGCACCATCCTCTGCCAAATGGAGGTGCCGCTGGGGATCCTGCCCGGCGGGAGCGGAACCCAGCGGTTACCCCGGTTGCTCGGTCGGGGTCGGGCGATGGAGATCGTGCTCGGCGGCGACGACATCGACGCCCGGACCCTGGCCGACTGGGGCTGGTTGAACCGGGCGTTCCCCGACGGCGAACTCCGCCCGTTCGTCGACCGACTGGCGGCTCGGATCGCCGGGTTTCCACCGGAGGCGGTGAGGAGGGCGAAGGCATCGGTGCTGGCCGCCGGGCCGGATCCCCGTGACGGGCTCATCGAGGAGGCGTACCTGTTCCAGCAGACGCTCCGGTTCCCCGAGGCGACCGAACGCATGCAGAATTTCCTGGACCGGGGCGGACAGACCAACGAAGGGGAGTCCCGCGTCGGTGCCCTCGGCGCGGAGCTCGGCCCTGACGGGAACGGTGATCGGTGATGATCGAGGACGGGACCAGGGCGGCGGTCGAGCGGTGGATCGAACTCGACGGCGAATACGGGACGGAACTGCAGCGGCTGCTGGTCGACGATCCTGATCAGGTCGCCACCCTGTTCGACGGCCGGATCGCGTTCGGAACCGCAGGGCTGCGGGCCAACATGGGCCCGGGGCCCCGGCAGATGAACCGTCTGGTCGTCCGCCAGACGACCGCGGGGCTGATGGACTGGCTTCCGTCCGGCTCGACGGTGGTGATCGGTTACGACGCCCGCCACCACTCGAAGCGGTTCGCCGCCGACGCGGCCACGATGGTGCTGGCCGGCGGGGGACGGGCGGTGCTGATCGATCGGCCGGCCCCGACCCCGGTGCTGGCCAGGGCCGTGCTGGACGAGCGGGCGGCGGCCGGCATCATGATCACCGCAAGCCACAACCCGGCCACCGACAACGGCTACAAGCTGTACGTGGCCGACGGCATCCAGCTGGTGGCCCCGGCGGACGCCGAAATCGCCGCCGCCATCGATCGGGTGGCCGCCGACACCGACAACCCGGTCCGGGTCCCAACCTCGGCCGATGAGCCGCCGACCGGCGCCGACGCGCCGCTGACGGATATCGAGACCGTCACCGATCTGGCCATCGACCGACATCGGCAGGTGGCGATCGAGGCGCTGGTCGGCGACGCACGTGACGTGAACGTCCTCTACACCGCCATGCACGGGGTTGGCGGTGACCACCTGCTGTCCTGTTTCGCCGCCGCCGGATTTGCCGAGCCGGCGGTCGTTGCCGCCCAGTTCGACCCGGACCCTGACTTCCCAACGGCACCGTTCCCAAACCCGGAGGAACCCGGTGCGTTCGACCTGGCCATCGCCGACGCCACCGCATCCGGTGACATCGACCTGATCCTGGCCAACGATCCCGACGCCGACCGGCTGGCGGTCGGCATCGCCGACACGTCGGGCAACTGGCGCCGGCTCAGCGGTGACGAGGTCGGTGCGCTCCTGGCGGACTATGTGCTGCAGAACACGGTCCTCGACGGCGCTGACGGCCTCAGCGACAACGGCCCGGCCGATGGAAGCGACGGCGGCGGAAACGGTGGGGTCATGGTCGCCTCATCGATCGTGTCGTCACGGTTCATCGACCGGCTCGCCCGGTCCTACGGGGCGGACAGCATCCGGACCCTGACCGGTTTCAAGTGGGTGGCCCGGCCCATCGTCGAACGCCCGGACGACCGGTATGCCATGGGCTACGAGGAAGCCCTCGGCTACTGCATCGGGGACCGGGTCCGGGACAAGGACGGCATCAGCGCCGCACTGGTTATGGCCGAGCTGGCGGCGGTGAGCAAGGCGGCGGGCCAGAGTCTTCAGCAGCGGCTTGACGGGCTGGCCGAGGCGCACGGCCTCCACCTGACCTCCCAGGTGACGGTCAGCATCGCCGACCTCGACGATGACAGCCAGGCGGCGGTCAAACGTCGAGCGGTCGGTCTGGCACCGGATGCCGTTGGTGGTGTCGCCGTCACCGGTCGGGAGGATCTCTCCGAGGGCCGGACTCTGCCTCCGACGTCGGGGGTGATGCTTGATCTGGCGGACGGGAGTCGGATCATCGTCCGGCCGAGCGGCACGGAACCGAAGATCAAGGCGTACCTGGAGGTCATCGAGGACGCGATCACGCCCGGGAACGTGGAAGAAGCCCGGCGGAACGCCGAGCTTCGACTGAAAAATCTGGCCGACGCAACCGCCGCCCTGCTTCAGGGCTGAGGGAGTTGCCGGCGGGCTGACGGCCCGATCGCCCGTATCCGGCCGATCGTTGCGGGTGATGATCCGCGCTAGTTTCGGCCGACAGTGGGCTTGCGGCCGTGATTGGCCTTCTTGCGGCGGGCCAGGAGCCTCTTCTTGCGTCTGCGCTTCGACATTCGAATGAGTCTATCGGCGACCGCGATGTTTTTTGCCGGCCCGTTTCGACGGGCAGAGTCTGCGGGTCCCGATCTCAGCTGTTGCAGAGCTCGATGAGGTCGTCCGCGTCCCGGGTGTTGATGATCCGATCCGGTTCGATACCGATGTCGGCGGCCCGCCGGCAACCGTGGTTGATCCACTCCAGCTGGCCGGGGGCGTGGGCGTCCGAATCGATGCTGATCCGGCAGTCCCACTGGATGGCCAGCTCCAGCAGCTCGTCCGGCGGATCTTGCCGCTCCGGCCTGCAGTTGATCTCGACCGCGGTGTTGAACCGTGCGCAGGCGGCGAACACATAATCCGGGTCGAACGTGGACGGCTTACGGGTCTTGTTCCCGACCTTCCGGTTGGTGCAGTGACCCAGGATGTCCACGTGGGGGCTGGCCACCGCGGTGACCAGCCGCCGGGTCATCTCGTTCTCCGGCATGTGGATCTTGTGATGAACCGAGGCCACCACCACGTCGAGCCTGGCCAGGAACTCCTCCGGGAGGTCAAGGCTGCCGTCCTCCAGAATGTCCACCTCCATACCGGTGAGGATCCGAAACGGGGCCAACTCCTCGTTCAGGCCCTCGATCTCCACCAGCTGCTCGGCCAGTCGCTCCGGGGAGAGCCCCTTCGCAACCGTGAGGCGGGCCGAGTGGTCGGTGGCCACCAGGTAGGAGTGGCCGAGGTCTCTGGCCGTCTCCGCCATGGTCCGCAGTTCCGCACCGCCGTCCGACCAGGTGGAGTGGGAATGGCAGTCTCCCCTGAGGAGCCCCCGCAGTTCGGCCCCGTCCCCGAGCGGGATCGCGGTGGCGGCCTCCAGCTTGTCCAGGTAGTCCGTCGGGCCGACGCCGTAGGCGCCCTGGACGACCGCGTCGATGGACCGGCCGATGCCCTCCAGGTTTGTCAGCCGACCCTGGCGGGCCCTGGCCTCCACCTCCTCCGCGCCGAGCCGGTCGAGGATCGCCCGACCCTTGGTGAACGCCCGGACCTTCTGGAGCGGCGCCAGATCGCGATCGAGCAGGTAGACCACGCGGTCGATCGCGTCCTGGTAGGGCGCCTGCTGCCCGCTCATCGCCCGCTCACCTTCCGCTCACCGTCGGTTCTCCGGTCGGCCGACCATGCCTGCAGGCTAATCGGGATTTCTGGTGACAGGTCCCGGAACAGGGCCGGACCAACGGCCGACGGGGCCGGGGCGTCCGGCCTCGGCCGTTCACGGCCCGGTCGAACACCGGCGAACGTGGGCGGCGGAGCCAGTACCATGGCGGCATATGGAAAAGTTCGGATTTGTCGGCCTCCCCAACGCCGGGAAGTCGTCGCTGTACAACGCCTTGACCGGTGGCGGCGCCTTGGCCGCCCCCTATGCCTTCGCCACAACGGACCCCAACATCGGCGTGGCCAAGGTGTTCGACAGTCGCCTCGACGCTCTTGCGGAGATGAGCAGCTCCAAGAACGTCGTTCCGGCCAGCGTTCAGTTCTATGACATCGGCGGCCTGGTCGAAGGGGCCAGCAAGGGTGAGGGACTCGGCAACAAGTTCCTGGCCGGCATCCGTGAGGTCGATGCCATCGCCTTTGTTCTCCGGGCGTTCCGGGACGACGACGTCCCCGGCCCGCAGGACCCGCTGGAGCACCTGCGCATCGTCGAGCTCGAGCTGACGTTCGCCGACCTGGAGACCATCGAACGCCAGATCGACAAGAAGCGGAAAGCCCTCAAGGGTGACCCGTCGCTCAAACCGGAGGTGGCCGCGGCCGAGGCCGCCCTGGTCCATCTTGAGGCCGGCACCCCGCTCTACCGCAGCAACCTCGATCCGGAGCACGCCAAGATCCTCAAACCCTGGTTCCTCCTCACCAACAAACCGGTGCTGGCGGTCGTCAACATCGACGAGGACCAGCTGGCCGACGTCGACGCCATCGTCAAGCCGGTCGTCGAAGAGCTCGGCAGCGGTCCTGCCGGGGAGTTCCCGGTGTTCGGGGCCTGCATCCAGCTGGAGGCGGAGGCCGCCCTGCTCGACCCGGAGGATCGGGCGGAGATGCTGGACGGATTCGGGCTTGGCGAGGGCGCCATCGTCAGCTTCATCCAGGCCGCCTATCACACGCTGGGCCTACGAACCTTCCTGACCACCGGGGAGCAGGAGAGCCGGGCGTGGACCTTCAAGGTCGGGTCGCTGGCCCCGGAGTGCGCCGGCTTGATCCACACCGACCTGCAGCGGGGATTCATCCGGGCCGAGACCATCCGCTGGGACGAACTGCTGGAGATCGGTTCCTGGTCAAAGGCCCGGGAGGTCGGCAAAGTCCGTCAGGAGGGCAAGGACTACGTCGTCAAGGACGGGGACGTCCTGGAGATCCGGTTCAACGTGTAGGGGTTGGTGGAGAGGCCCGGTCATGAACGCTCCCGACACATCCCCAGGAGGTGGGCAGGCAACCGGCCGCACCGGCTGGCTTGTTCGGGAGGATCAGGTGCTGGCATCGCTGGAGGTTGCCGAGGGGCGGCTGGCCAGGGCGAAGGGGCTCCTCGGTCGGGACCGCCTGGAGGGGGCGCTGTACATCGGCGGCTGCCGATCGGTGCACAGCTTCTCGATGGGGTTCGAGCTCGACGTTGCGTTCCTGGACAAGAACATGGAGGTCATCCGGACCCTCCGGCTGCGGCGGCACCGGGTGACCCTGCCGGTGCTCCAGGCCAGATCCGTCATCGAGGCCGAGGCCGGAGCGTTCGGACGGTGGGATCTCAAGGTCGGTGATGTGCTGGAGATCCGCTGCCGGCCGGTGACCGAATGACGGCCGACGGGCGCCGGGGGACCGACGAAACCGCACGGCTGTTTGTGGTCGGGACACCGATCGGTAATCTGGCGGACCTGAGCCCCCGGGCGGCGGAGGTGCTGGCCTCGGTCGATGCGGTGATCTGTGAGGACACGAGGCGGACCGGCAGGCTGCTGGCCCACATCGGCACCGGTGCGGCCAGGGTGGACACCGACGGCACCGGACGGGCGGGGCGAACCGAGCGGGCCGACCTGCTGGTGGCCAACGAGCACACCGAGGTGCCCCGGATCGCCGAAGTCATCGACCGGCTCGACCGAGGGCAGCGGCTGGCGCTGGTCACCGATGCCGGCATGCCGACCATCTCCGACCCGGGAGAGCAGCTGATCAGGGCGGTCACCGAACACGGCGTCCCCGTCGAGGTGATCCCCGGACCCACCGCGGTGTCCGCCGCGCTGGCGCTCAGCGCGTTGCCGACCGGACGCTACGTCTTTGAGGGGTTCCTGCCCCGCAAGGGCCGGGAGCGGACGGATCGGCTGACCGAACTGGCAGCCGAGACCAGGACGGTCGTTGTCTACGAGGCGCCCCACCGGATCCAGCGCACGCTCGCCGACCTTGCATCCGTCTGCGGCGGCGATCGTCCGGTGGCGGTCGCCCGGGAGCTGACCAAACTCCATGAGGAGGTCCTGCGGACGACGCTGGCCGAAGCCCACGGTCACTTCGACGAGGTCGAGCCCCGGGGGGAGTTCGTGCTTGTGGTCGCCGGCCGGCCGACCGACCGATCGGTGCCGACCGACGAGGAGTTGCGGTCCCTCCTCCGGGAGCAGCTGGACGGCGGGCTCAGTAGACGGGACGCGGTTGTCGCCGTCGTTGCGGACACCGGCCAGCCGAAACGGAGGGTCTATGACCTCGCCACCTCCCTCTGATGCTTCCCCCGACATGCCGGGCGGCGTTCCCGCCGGTACCACCGCAGACGCTGATGTCGTCCCGGTTGCGGCATCGACGGTCGACAGGTGCCGGATCGACAAGTTCCTGTGGGCGGTCCGGGTGTTCAAGACCAGAACCGCGGCCACCACGGCCTGCACCTCCGGCCGGGTCACGGTCAACGACGAGCCGGCGAAACCGGCCACCAAGATCGTGGTCGGCGATCTCATCGAAGCCCGCCGTGGCGACCAGCTGATCGTGTATCGGGCCAGAGCGCTCGTCGAGAAAAGGGTGGGCGCCAAGTTGGTGCCCGGCTACGTGGAGGACCTGTCACCGCCGAAACCGAAGCGGTCCGATCCGGTCCTCGCCCCACCGGGCGGGGCAAGAAACCGGGGTGACGGGCGGCCGACCAAGAAAGAGCGGCGGGAGATCGATCGGCTGCGGGGCAGAAGGTGACGGTGGACGCTGACGCGGGTGCGTCGGATCCCGCTTCGTCCGACCCGTCGCCGAACCCGCGGCCGATGCTGAACGCGCAGCCGGCGTCGACCCCGCAGCCGGCCGACCCGCCGCTGCAGGCTGACGGCGAGGTCCTCGGTTCGTGCCCACTCGACTGCCCCGACGGTTGTTCGTGGGTGGTCACCGTGGCCGATGGCAAGGCGGTCAAGCTCCGGGGCAACCCCGATCATCCGTTCACCCGGGGCGGGCTCTGCAAGAAGGTGAACCCGTGGTTGGAGTACGCCGCCGACCCGGGCCGGCTGCTCCACCCGCTGAAGCGGGTCGCCCAAAAGGGCCCCCGGACGGAGCCGGCCGAAGCGTTTGTCCGAGTCTCCTGGGACGAGGCACTGGCCGAGATCGCCGACCGGTTCACCGCCATCATCGACCGATCCGGTCCGGCCGCCATCTGGCCCTTTGCCGGGACGGGCAATGTCGGTTTTGTCCAGGGCGGTGCGCTGCCGTCCGGGTCGCGACTGTGGAATCACCTCGGGGTGTCCGGCCACGTGATCACCATCTGTTCGATAAGCGGGCATATCGGCCTCGGTTACACCATGGGTACCGCAGCGGGTATGGACCCCGAGGAGGTGGTCAACGCCGGCACCATTCTCATCTGGGGTTCCAACACGTTGATCGCCAACCAGCACTTCTGGCCCTTCGTGCTGGAGGCCAAAGCCAACGGGGCGACCGTGGTGGTCATCGACCCGGTGCGGACCAGGACCGCGGCCAGGGCCGACGTCCACATTGCGCCCCGACCGGGAACCGATGCGGCGCTGGCCCTCGGCCTCTGCCGGGCGGTGGTGGCGGCGGGCGCCCACGACCGGGAGTACCTGGCGGCGAACAGCATCGGATTCGCGGCGTTTGCCGACTCGATCGATCGGTGGACCGTCGACGCCACCGCGGCCGAGTGCGGCCTCGACCCTGGGGAGATCTCCGACCTGGTCGACCGGATCGTCGACGGTGGGCCGCTGGCGGTCAAGATCGGTCAGGGGGTCCAGCGGAGCGCCGCCGGCGGCCAGACCGCCCGGGTTCTGTCCTGCCTGGCCGCGGTGACCGGTTCGTTCCGCCACCCGGGCGGCGGATTGGTCTACTCGACGTCGCCGGCCTACCGGTTCAACACCGACGCCGCTGCGGGCACCGACCTCGGCGACCGGCCCCGGCACCTGGCCATGACCACACTGGCCGCCGATCTCGACCGCCTCGACGACCCACCGGTCGAAGCGCTGTTCGTCTACGGCGCAAACCCGGTGGTCTCCAATCCCGACACCGAGGCCGTACGACGAAGCCTGTCCCGGCCGGACCTCTTCACCGTGGCGGTCGACCTCTACCACACCGAGACCACCGACTACGCCGACATCGTGCTGCCGAGCACCATGCAACACGAACAGTGGGAGGTCAACGACTCGTTCGCCCACCTCTACGTCAGCCTGAACACCCCGGCGGTCACCCCACCAGGCCAATGCCTGCCCCATACGGAGATCTTCCGCCGCCTCGCCGGGGCGATGAACCTTGACGAGCCCGCGCTCTACGCATCGGATCGGGAGCTGGCCGCCGCCCTGTTGGACACGCCCGACTTCGCCGCCGCCGGCATAACGGTTGACTCGCTGATCAAGACGGGGTTCGCCAGGTTGCCGGGGACCGATGCGCCGTACCG
>JBCCGJ010000167.1:0-12347 GCA_039029335.1 Actinomycetota bacterium
GCACTCGTTAGAGACCGGGAGGATGAGCTGGGCATCCCCCGTCGACCGCTCGGTCGACAGCCCGGGCAGAGGAACATGCGTGACTTGAAACATCGTGGGAGGATCATCACCGCATCGGTTGCCACCGTGACAACGGCCGGTCTTGTGCTGCTGTTCGGGCTCTTGGGCGGCGGCTTGAGCGCCGCGTCCGCCGCAGTACCGGTGGTTTCCGTGGAGTCGCAGACCGTCATAGAGAGCGATCGCAACCAGTCGATCCGGGTGGACATAAGCCTGGACACACCGTCCACCGAAAACGTCAGGGTCCGCTACACCACGGTGGCCGGTACGGCGACGGAGAACGAGGACTACACCAGGCGGACCGGCTTTATCACCATTCCCCGGAACCAGACTTCCCGGACCGCCACGATTGTCATCCGGGGCGATGACGATGACGAACCGGCCGAGCAGTTCCAGATTGTCCTGTCCGACCCGACAAACGCCGAACTGGGATCGAACGGCACCATCACCATTGAGGACGACGACGAGCCCTTTGTCGCCCCGACGGTCTCCGCGGTGTCCCAGACCGTGACCGAGACCGACCGCAACCAGGTGGTCAGGGTCACGATCGAACTGGACAGGCCGGCCGAGCGAACCACCCGCGTCCGCTACACCACGGTGGAAGGCAGCGCGACGGAGAACCGGGACTTCACCAGGCGGACCGCACTGGCCACCATCGGGCGCAACCGGCAATCCGTCACCGTCCCGATCACCATCCGGGGTGACCTGGAGATGGAGGGGACCGAGGAGTTCCAAGTGGTGCTCAGCGATCCGGTCGACGCAACCATCGGGTCGGATGCGGTGATCACCATCGAGGACAACGACGATCAGCCGCTCCCGGTGGTATCCGTCGTGCCGCTGGAGGTCACCGAGACCGAACGCAACCAGGTGGCCCGGGTGACCATAACCCTCGACAAGGTGGCGCAGGCCACAACCCGGGTCCGCTACACGCTGGTGGACGGCACGGCCACGGTCAATCAGGACTACAGCCGACGGTCCGGAACGGCCACCATCGCCAGGAACCGAAGCGAGGTCACGATTCCCGTCGTCATCCGCGGTGACGACGTCCAGGAGCCGACCGAGACACTGCTGGTCCAGTTGAGCGCGCCGACCGGCGCGGATCTCGGCGACGACGGTGTGGTGACGATCGTCGACAACGACGACCCGCCGTTCCCGTGGCTCGGCTGGTTCGATGTCGTTCGTCGGGACGTCCCGCCGTCGGAGGACATCCACGACCTGGACGCATCGACGATCACCGGCGATCAGCTGGCGGCCATCAACGACGCCCTCGACCAGCACGGCGAGGTTCGGCTGCTCGGCACGTTTGATCTGGACGGGCCGCTGTTACTGGAGTCCGGTCAGATCCTCCGGGGTGGCGGGCCGGATCAGACAACGCTGCGGTTCACCGGCGTCTCGTCCGGGATCCGGGCGGATCTGGGAGCCATCAACGGTCCGAGGTTCGGGGTCGCCGCGGCTCCCGTCGGCGACAAGCAGCTGGTGCTCGACTCCCCGGACACCAGCGGGGCGTTTCAGGTCGGTGGGCTGGTCGTTCTGGCCGCCTCCGATCCGAACGCCGATCCGCTGACCATGGAGGTCGCGGCGATCCCCGACCCGTCGACCCTGATCCTCACCGGACCGCTTCCCCGTGCCGTCGACGCCACCGAGGAGATCACCGCGCTCAACCGCGATCCGGTTGTCGGGGTCGGGATCGACGGGATGACACTACGGGCAGTCGGCTCCGTTGATGACCTCATCTTCTTTCGCGGGGTGGTCGGCGGATGGGTGAACAACGTGGTCTCCGAGAACCCTCGACGGGCCCACATCACGGTGACGTTCTCCCGCGGCTGCCACGTCTCCGGCAGCTTCTTCGACAATGCGTCGGCCCACGGAGACGGCGCACGGGGCTACGGGATCAGCCTGGCCAACGGGACCACCGGTTGCCTGGTGGAGGACAACGAACTCCGCCGGCTGCGGCATGCGCTGATCGTGAACGAGGGGGCCGGCGGCAACGCATTCGTCCACAACCACGCGTGGGAGGCCTTCCACCCGAACTTCCCGGCCGGCGGACCACCGGACCTGCTGCTCCATGGACCGGCGTACGGCAACCTCTTCGAAGGCAACGTCGTGGAGCGGATCCTGATCGGCGACCGGGAGACGAATGGGGGCAACGTGTTCCTCCGCAACTGCCTGACCACCTCGCCGCTTGGTTACCAGCACGGGTTCGGCACCCAGGTCATCCTGCGCAACGCCATGTACGGCAGCGACGCCGAGCTGTTGGCCCTCCGGATGGAGGACCGCTGGCCGGACCACGAGCCGTTCCCCGATGGTGAGACGACCCGGCCGTTCCTGCAACCGGGAACCACCATCTTCGACGGAAACGGTGTTGTCCGGATCATCCCGGTCACCGGCGTGTCCCCCCTGCCGGACCCGGTGGTCCTGAACAACTGGTTCGACGAGGCCCCGACCGGCCCGCAGACCACCGACCGGCTCCCGGTCACGGTGTTCACCGGGTTGCAGGACGTGCTGACGAGGCCCCAGACGTCCGATTGGACGGTCGACTGCCCGATCGACGCCGCCACCGGCGCCGGACGGGGCCAGGCCCGACCGTAGGGCACGGAAAACCGCCGCCGGGGGCGGGGTAACCGGTCGCCGGTGGACAATCCTGTGGTCGGCCGTGGCAAGCTGGCCGTATGACAACAACCGAACCGACCACGGAGCCGGACCGGGAACCGGATGCAGCACCGGATACCGGCGAACTGGTCGACATCATGCGGCGGATGATCGAAGGCAATGTCTACTCGACCCGGCTGTTCAACCTGCAGCGTCAGGGCCGTGTTGGCACCAACGCCCCGATCGATGGATCGGAGGCGTTGGTCGCCGGGGCGGCCAGTGCGCTCGATCCGGCAACGGACTGGGTGTTCCCCCAGTATCGGGAGCAGGTGGCCCTCGGCCGCTTCGGTGAGGACCTGATCGACTACGTGGCCCTGTACAACATGGGCCACCCCGCCGGCGGCAACTATCCGGACGACATCCGGGTGTTCCCCTACGCCATCAGCCTGGCCACCCAGATCCCCCATGCGGTCGGCATGGGGTGGGGCATGCAGCTCCGCGAGGAGCCCGGGTGTGCACTCACGTTCTTCGGGGACGGATCAAGCTCCGAGGGCGACTTCTACGAGTCGGCCAACCTGGCCGGCGTCCTCAAGGCGCCGGTCATCTTTGTGCTGGTCAACAACGGCTGGGCAATCTCGACCCCCACCTCGGCCCAGACCGGCGCGGAGTCCTTCGCGGCGAAGGCGCATGCGTTCGGTTTCCCGGGTGTCCAGGTGGACGGCGGTGACCCGCTGGCGGTTCGGGCTGCCGTCGCGGAGGCCAGGATGCGGGCCGTCGGCGGTCAGGGACCAACACTGATCGAAGCGGTCACCTACCGCCTCGGTCACCACACCACCGCGGACGATCCGACGAAGTACCGGGAGGCCGACGAAGTTGCGGCCCAGAAGAACCGGGAACCGGTCGCCCGGTTCCAGGCGGCTCTGACCGAGCAGGGGCTGTGGAGCGACGAGCAGCATCAGGCGGCGGTCGATACGGCGAACGAACGGTTCGACCTTGCCTGGCAGCGGGCCCAGGCCGCCCCGCTCAAACCGGACGGTTTCTTTGACAACGTGTACGGCACACCGACACCTCGAATGGACCGCCAACGGACCGAGATGCTGGCCGACCTGGCCGAAAGGAGTCGCTGAGATGACCGCGACCAGCGCAGACGCAGCAGCGACAGCCGGTTCGGCCTCAGGGCCCGGCAACAACGCCAACCAGACAATGACGATGGTGGAGGCCATCAACCACACCCTGCACGAGGAGATGGCCCGGGACGACCGGATCATGGTCTTCGGACAAGACGTCGGTGTCAACGGCGGCGTGTTCCGGGCCACCGAAGGCCTTGTCCATGCGTTCGGGGACAACCGGGTGGTGGACATGCCACTGGCGGAAGCGGTGATCGCCGGGACGACCGTTGGCCTTGCGGCGTCCGGGATGGTCCCCGTCGCGGAGATCCAGTTCCTCGGTTTCTCCTATCAGGCCATGCATCAGATCGCCGGGCAGGTGGCCCGGCTCCGCTACCGGAGCAACGGCCGGTTCGAGGCACCGATCACCATCAGAGCCCCGTTCGGCGGCGGGGTCCGCACCCCGGAGCTGCACTCCGAATCGCTTGAGTCCCAGTTCGCAAACGTGCCCGGACTCAAGATCGCCGTTCCGGCAACGGCTGCGGACGCAAAGGGCCTGCTTGCCGCGTCGATCCGGGAGCCGGACCCGGTGCTGTTCCTTGAACCGCTCCGGGGCTACCGGATGGTCCGCGACGACGTCCCGCTTGGTGAGCATGTGGTGCCGCTCGGCCGGGCGCGAACCTCCCGGGAGGGTGACGACATCGTGATCATCGCCTGGAGCTACATGGTTTCCCTTGCCGACAAGGTTGCGGACCAGTTGGCCGAGGAGGGTCTGTCGGTCCGAGTGTTGGATCTGCGGACGATCGTCCCGTTCGACGTTGATGCGGTGACCGCAGCCGTGGCCCACTGCGGGCGGGCCGTGGTGGTCCAGGAGGCGCCGGAGACCTGCGGATTCGCCTCGGAGGTCATCGCCACCGCGACCGACAACTGCTTCTACGACCTCGAGGCGCCGATCGCCCGGGTGTCCGGCTACGACGTGCCGTACCCGGTCGGCATGCTGGAGGACAACTACGTGCCGGATGTCGAGCGGATCAAAGCGGCGGTCCGCCGCACGCTGGAGGTGGCGCCGTGACCATCGAATTCACCCTGCCGGACATCGGCGAAGGTCTTGAAGAGGCCGAGGTCATCGAGTGGCACGTCAAGCCGGGCGACCGGATCGACCGTGATCAGCCGTTTGTCGACATCCTGACCGACAAGGCCCAGACCGAAATGCCGGCCCCGGGCGCCGGCACCGTGGTCAGCCTTGGCGCCGCGGTTGGTGATGTGGTGAAGGTCGGTGATGTGCTGATCGTCATCGACGACGGCGCTACCGACGGTGCATCGACCGGTGGCGTTACCGACGGTGCATCGACCGGCGAGACGGCCGACGCGCCGGCGGAACAGGCGACCGGTGGCGAACCGAACGACACCGGACCGGCCCGGACCGACGGCAGGCGAGCAAAGGCCGCACCGTCGACAAGACGGCTGGCTGCGGAGCTCGGCATCGACCTGTCCGGCCTCAACGGCACCGGACCGGGCGGCCGCATCCTGGCCACCGACGTGAGTCTGGCCGCCGCGGCGACAACCGCCTCACCGGTGGCCGCAGTGACGGCCCCACCAACCCGGTCGACCCCGAGCGCAGCACAGACCACTCCAACGACCACTGCGGAACCGGGGCCGGTGGCAACCGCGCCCGCGGCGTCGACGACGGCGCCGGTCCAGGCGCCGACACCACCCGCAACACCGGCCAGGCGGCGGACGCCGCCTCCGAACCCGCGGGCGACCCGGTCGACCGAGTTGACCGGCGCCCAGTCCACGCTCGGTCAGATGCCGTTCGGCACACACCCCATCCGCGGCATCAGGCGAGCGACCGCCAGAGCCATGGATCTCTCGTGGTCGACCATCCCCCATGTCACCGCCATGGATGAACTGGACGCAACCGAGCTCCTGCTGGCCCGATCGCGGGCCCGGGAGGCGCTTGCCGATCGGGGCGGGAACGTCACCCCGCTTGCGCTGCTCCTGGTCGCCGTGGCCAGGGGGCTTCGCCGGTACCCGATGATGAACGCAACCCTCGACCTCGCGGATGATCGGATCACGATTCATGAGGCGGTCAACCTCGGGGTTGCCGTGGCCAGCGAACGGGGCCTGCTCGTTCCCGTTGTCCGCAACGCCGATCAACTCGGGGTTGTTGAGATGGCCGAGGAGGTTGCCAGACTCTCGGCCGCGGCAAGAGCCGGCTCGATCAGCACGGACGACATCGCCGGCGGCACGTTCACCGTCAGCAACTACGGCAGCAACGGCGGGTACTTCGCAGCGCCGATAATCCGGCCTGGGGAAGCCGGCATCGTCGGCTTCGGCGCCATAACAAAACGTCCCCTGGTCGTTGACGATCAGGTGGAGGCCAGACCGGTCATCCCCCTGGTGATCGCCGCCGACCACCGGCTGATCGACGGTGACGTCCTCTCGGCGTTCCAGGCCGACCTCGCCGACTCCATCGCCCGCGCGATCACCCTGCTGGTCGGCTGATGGTTGTCGGAGAGGTCGCAACCGCAACCGAGGTGCTGGTCATCGGCGGAGGCCCCGGCGGGTACGCCGCGGCCATCCGAGCCGCCCAGTTGGGACGTCAGGTCACCCTGGTCGAGCGGGAGCGGGTCGGCGGCACCTGCCTGAACGTGGGCTGCATCCCGTCGAAGGTGTTCATCCACGCCGCAGATCTGGCTCACCTCCCCACCTCGGCCGCAGGCACCGGCGTCTCTATCACCGCCGCGGTCGACCTCGGTGAACTCCAGGACCACATGCGGTCCGTCGTCGACGGTTTGACCAGCGGGGTCGGCAACCTGCTGAGTGCGGCCGGGGTCACGGTGGTACCGGGCACCGCCCGCTTCAGCAGGGCGAACCGGGTGGCCGTTGTCAACGGTGACGACGTTCACCACATCGAATTCGACGAGGCCATCCTGGCCACCGGTTCCCGACCGACGGAGATCCCGTCGCTGCCGTTCTCCGACGAGCGGATCCTGGACTCCACCGGTTCGCTGTTCGGTCTGACCGGGATGCCGACGTCGCTGGCGATCGTCGGCGGTGGCTACATCGGCGTGGAGCTGGGGACCGCGTGGGCCAAGTTCGGGGTTGCCGTGACGATCGTCGAGGCGGAGGCCGGTCTGCTTCCCGGCCTGGACCGACGTCTCGGTCGGACGGTTGGCCGACGGCTCAAGGAGCTCGGGGTCGATGTGATGCTGAACACCACGGCCCAGACCATGACCGACACCGGCCTGCTGGTCACCGCGGGAGATCGGTCCGATGGCGGGACGGAGACCGTGGTGCCCGCCGACCGGGTGGTCGTGTGCGTCGGGCGGCGGCCAAATACCGACGACCTCGGCCTCGACGTCACCGACGTGGTGCCGGACGCCGACGGCCTGATCCCGGTCGACGGCGCTCGACGGGCGGGCCGCCACATCCTGGCCATCGGGGACATCACCGCCGGGCCGGCGCTTGCCCACAAAGCAACCGCGGAGGCCGAGGTCGCGGCAAGGACCGCGGCGGGCAAACCGGCCGTCTTCGATCCAGCCTGCGTTCCGGCCGTCGTCTTCTCCGACCCGGAGGTGGCAACGGTCGGCTACACCGAGGCCGAGGCGACGGCCGCCGGCATCCAAGCCACCAAGACGGTGTTTCCCATCGGTGCGTCCGCTCGGGCCAGAACACTCGGTCCGGCGGCGGGGCAGGTGGAGTTGATCAGCGACGACGCCGGAACGATCATCGGCGCCCACATCGCCGGGCCACTCGCCTCGGAGCTGATCGGCGAGGCGGCTCTTGCGGTCGAGATGGCGGCCACGGTCGAAGACCTGGCGGCCACCATCCACGCCCACCCCACGATGTCGGAGAGCCTGGCGGAGGCAGCCCACGCCTCCCTCGGCCTGCCGCTCCACATGGTCCAGCGCCGCTGACGTTTGGCGGTCCCGGGAAACCTGGCGCAACCCAAGGGTTACCACTAGCGTCGCCAGTACAGCAACAAACAGAGCAGCAGACCGAGCGGCAACAAATAGAACAACAACAGACAGAACAACAAACAGAACAACGAGAAGCAGCCACAGGGGGCACGCGATCATGGCAGCAGACCAGACACCCATCCTTCCCGGACGGCTGGGAGACCCGAACATGCAACTTCGGGACGATCCGCGGGCCGACCCCCGCATGATCGCCGCCATGGCCCCGTTTGCGCTTGACGTTGCGCTGCCACCGCCTCCGGTCTCCAGTGCCTCGCCGGTCGAGGAGATCCACGAACACTGCGTCGCCACCGAGGAGGGCTTCGGTGCGCTGTTCGAGGCGTTCTTCGTCGATCTGCCGGACCTTGACGTGACGTCCACGACCCACATCGCGAAGGGCGTGGACGGCAACGACATCAGCCTCTACGTCCACAAGCCGAACAACGTCGACGGTCCCATGCCGGCCATCGTCCACACCCACGGCGGCGGTATGGTCATCGCCGCCGCAGCCGACACGAACTACCAGCGGTGGCGTGACGAGTTGGCCGCCACCGGCATGATCGTCATCGGGGTCGAGTTCCGAAACGGCTCGGGGAAGCTGGGTAACCACCCGTTCCCGGCCGGCCTGAACGACTGCGCCTCGGGGCTGCAGTGGGTGATCGACAACAAGGCGGAGCTCGGGATCTCGTCCATCATCATCTCCGGCGAGAGCGGGGGCGGGAACCTGGCGTTGGCCACGGCGCTCAAGGCAAAGCAGGACGGCAACATCGATCAGATCGCCGGCGTCTACGCCCAGTGCCCGTACATCTCGAACCACTACGAGTCCGGCCATCCGGAGCTGGCGTCACTGGTGGAGAACGACGGGTACTTCCTCAGCGGTCAGATGATGGGCCCGTTGGCCGCCATCTACGACCCGAGCGGGGAGAACGCAACGAACCCGTTGGCGTGGCCGTACCACGCGGCGGTTGACGACCTGCGGGGTCTGCCACCCCACGTCATCTCGGTCAACCAGCTCGACCCGCTCCGGGACGAGGGGTTGGCGTACTACCAGAAGCTGCTGGCGGCAGGGGTCTCAGCAGCCAGCCGAACGGTGAACGGCACCTGCCATGCCGGTGACTGCCTGTTCCGGATTGCGATGCCTGAGGTCTACGCCTCGACCATCGCCGACATCCGATCGTTCGCCGCATCGGTCGACAACACCTAGTCGGACAGTCGGGCAGTCGTACGGTCGGACAGTCGACCCGCCAGAGCAACTACACCCCGACGCGTTCGCCGTCCAGGGCGGCGATCAGCCCTGCCGCGGCCTTGTCGCCGATCCGGTTGAAGACCGGCCGTAGGGCGATGTCGGCCAGGCCGAGGAGACCGTTCAGCGTCAGCTCGGCGTCATAGGTCACCACCGAGCCGGCCTGGTCCGGCGCGACGGTGATGATGTCGACCGACTTGAGCATCGAGCTCTTGGCTACTGCGGTCAGGGAGGACGGTTCGTCGTAGGCCGTGGTGACGTATCGCAGCGTGAGGTTGCCGGCCACGCCCTTCACGGTCACGTCAAACGAGCTGTCCGGGCCGGCGCCGTCGCCGTCAACCTGGGTCACCTCAACAACACCGGGGTCCCACTGCGCAAAGTTGGTCAGGTCGGCCATGTACGCGAACGACTCCTCCGGAGATTTCGGCGAGCGGACGGAGACGACGTAACGGGCCATGGCCTCTGTTTAGCCGTTCATCGACAGGGACGACGGATCGAGGCCACCGGCCGGGCCGCTACGGAACAGCGGCGGCGATGTCGAACTCCCGGCCGGCTTCCAGCAGCGCATCAAGGAGATATTGAGCGAACGACCGGTCGCAGGCCAGCCGGTAGGACCGCGTGCCGTTGGTGTCCTGGCGGATGATGTCGCACGTGACGCGGGCAACCGAGGCGGACACCACCGCGCCGTTCGGGGTCATTGGATCGGACCAATCCAGGTTGTTCACCTTCTCCAGGAGCTTCGGTCCGTCGTCACCGGTGAGCCGGAGCATCGCCCGGCTGTGGGTGTGATCGACCAGCGAGACGTGTCCGTCCCGGTCGATACCGACCGCGGCCTCCGCCACCGCCGCAGTATCACCGACCAGCAGCCACTCGGTCGGCCGCTGCCCGGAGATCAACACACCGGTGTCGGTCAGCCTGCTGGCCCCGAACCCGACACCGAGGTGGCGGGCGGCCGGGCTGTCGTCGTCGGCCCGGATCAGCAGCTTGGTCACCGATGACTCGTCGGCCAGGACAAGCGGATGATCGGCTGCGGCGCGGGGATTGGACCCGGTGATCGGGCTTTCGAATGGTGGATGATCAGCCACGAAGTCTTGTTCCTTCCGGGTCGAAGTGGGCGTGGTGTTCCATCACGGCCGCGGTCGTCCGGGACCCGTCCTCCAGCACAACGGTCAGCGTCGAGCCCGGTTCGGCCGCGGCGGGAACGACCTGGCCAAGGCAGATCGACCGGTTGAGGGTCGGAGACATCCGGGACGATGTGATCCGGCCGATGATCTCGTTCGTTCCCTCCCGTACGATCTGGGACGCCTCCCGGGGGACGATGGTGGGATCCGTCGGTTGGATGGCGACCACCACCGGTGCGATCGGATTCGGCGAGTTCGCCTCCTCAAGGGCCCAGGCCAGCTCCGGCTTACCGGCGAAGTCGGCCTTGTCCAGTTTGATGAGCGGTCCGAGTCCGGTGGCCGGTGCCTTGGTCAGGCCGTCGGTGTCCTGGCCGACGATGAAGTGGCCCTTCTCCAATCGCATGATCCGCTGGGCTTCAAGCCCGAACGGTTTAACGCCCAGATCCCTGCCGGCCTCCAGCAACGCCTCCCACACGTGGAGGCCGTGACCGGACGGCACGTGCAGCTCGTAGGAGAGTTCGCCGGTGAACCCGATCCGCCAGGCGATGCAGTTCTCCACGCCGGCCACGGTGCCGGTCCTGACCTGCATGTAGGCGAACGCCTCCGGGTCCAGGTCGATCCCCTCGACCAGTCGGCCGAGCAGCTCCCGGCTTTTCGGTCCGGCGACGTTGATACTGGTCAGCCCGGTGGTCACCGGCGTGACGTGCACCTGCCACTCCGGGTGTTCGGTTTGCAGCCAGTTCTCGGCCCACTCCCAGATACCGGCGGCGCCGGAGCTGGTTGTGGTCATCAGGTAGTGCTCCTCGCCAAGGCGGGCGGTGACCCCGTCATCCAGAACCACCCCGTCCTCGGCGCACATGATGCCGTAGCGCACACCGCCGATGGGCAGCTGCAACCACTTGTTGGTGTAGAGCTGGCTCAGCAGCTTCGGGACGTCGGGGCCCTGGAGGTCAAGCTTGCCCAGCGGGGTCACGTCGATGATGCCGACGTTCTCCCGGGTATTGCGGACCTCGGCCGCCGGGTCGCCGTAGTGCTCCGGACGGGTCCATGCGCCGGCCAGGATCGGGACGGCGCCGTTCCGTTCGTGCCACCGCTGGATCGACGACACCCGAACCGGTTCGAAGATCTGACCCGCCAGGGCACCGAGGCTGATGGGGGCGTAGGGCGGGCGCCAGACGGTGGTCCCGACCTCCTCGATCGTCTCCCCCCTGGCTTCTGCGAGGACGGCGACGGTGTTGACCGTTTCGAGCTTGCCCTGGGCCGGACCCATGGTTGCGGTGGTGTAGCGCTTCAGCAGTTCGACCGAGTCGTACCCTTCCTCCGCCGCCTGGACCAGGTCCTTGGACCCCACGTCCTCGGAGTAGTCGACGATGCCGTGGGTGGTGGCGCGGTACAGCTCGGGGTGGGGGTCTCGGCCGAGCGGCGACCGATCGTCGTCCGGCCAGGGCGGTTCGGCGTCCGTCACCGGCAACGCCCGGGTGGTGTTGGCCTGCAGCCGGTGGGCGGCCACAGCGGCCCGTTTTGCGGCCAGCTGCCCGGTGTGGGTGCCGTGGGCCACCAGCTCCTCGGCCGAGCCGTCCCCGGCCAGGCCACCGGCCACAAGCACGTTGTCGATCGGGGTGCCGGGGAAGAAGCGGGCCGCCGCGGAGTCGTAGACCGGCCGGTCGCCTGCCATGTTCAACAGCGACGTCGGGGCGGTCCAGCCGACTGCGGTGACCAGCAGGTCGCAGTCCACCGTCTTCCCGTCACCAAGCGTGACCGATGAGACGGCCTTTGCGGACCCGTCGGCCGACACCAGCTGCTGTCCGCTGCGGGCGTCCACCACCGCCGCAACCTCCGCCCCGACCCGGGTCAGATCGGTGACGGCCGCATCGCCGTCGGTGTTCGCGGTGAACACCACGGCCCGAGATCCCGGCCGCACGCCGTAGAGGTTGATCAACCGACGGACCGCTCCGGAGGTCATGACCCCCGGCTTGTCGTTGCCCCGGAACACATAGGGCCGCTCGATCAGGCCGGGGGCGGTGACCAGCACCTTGGCCCGGGCCTTGATCAGCCGCTCCTCGGCCAGGGGGTGGTTGCGTTGGACGATGGCCACCCAGTTGTCCTCATACCGACCGGTGACCGTCGAGTCGGTCAGGATCTCCACGCCGGCGGCTGCAGCGTCCGCCGCCAGCCGGGCCGCCAGGGCCCGATCCTCGTCCGTACCCCACAGGAGGTGTCCGCCGAGGTGATGGGTGTGCTCGACCAGCATCACTCGAGCTCCGGCTTCGGC
>JBCCGJ010000168.1:0-12216 GCA_039029335.1 Actinomycetota bacterium
CCTACCTCGCCGGCTGGTTCGACGGCATGGGCGAGACGGTGGCAACCTCGGCGGACCGCTTCCAGGTCCTCGACGAGGACGGAGCAACGGTTTATGAAGGCCCGGTGGTGGCACGACCGGTCGGTCGGGACCTCGGCGAACGGGACCTCACGGGAACGCCGGTCGCGGAGCTGGACTTCTCGGCGGTGACCGAGCCCGGTGGCTATCGGGTCTGTGTGATCGGCGTCGGCTGTTCCTACGAGGTGACCATCACCGACAACCCGTGGACCGAGCTGGCGGTTGCCGTGGCTCGCAGCACCTACCACCAGCGAAGCGGCGTGGCACTCGGCCCGCCGCACACCTCGTTCACCCGACCCCGGCCCTACCACCCCGATGACGGGCTCGACGTGCTGGCCACGGACTACAGCCTGCTTCAGGCGAATGCCGAGCCCGAGATTCGATTCGATGCCATCGTCGGCTCGGCGAGCGAGGTGGTTGTCGACGAGGCCTGGGGCGGCCATTTCGACGCCGGGGACTGGGACCGGCGCATCCACCACCTGTGGTACGCCAGGAACGCCGCCCAGCTGGTCGCGGCGTTTCCCCGTGAGTTCGCCGATGATCTGCACATCCCGGAATCCGGTGACGCCGTCCCGGATCTGCTGGATGAGGCCCTGTGGTCGCTGGATTTCTACCGTCGGTTGCAGCTCCCGGACGGGGCGATCCGTGGCGGGGTCGAGGCGTCGGAGCACCCGCCGGCGAACAGCACCTCCTGGCTCGACGACCTGGCGGTCTACGCGTTTGCCCCGGACCCCTGGTCAAGCTTCCTGTACGCCGGCGTTGCCGCCGAGGTGGCCGACGCACTCCGTCCCTACGACCCGGCCCGAGCCGATGACTACGTGGCGTCCGCCGTTGCGGCCTACGACTGGGCCGCCGGTCAGCCCGTGACCGAGACGCAACGTCCGGTCGTCGACGGGCAGCGGAACGTTGCCGCCGCCGGTCTGCTGCTGGCCACCGGCGACCCCCGTTGGCACCAGGCCTTTGTCGAAACCGCCGATTACCTGACGGTCGGGTTCGGAGACGACGCGATGCTGTGCCACGCCCACACCCGATGCGACGGTGGTTGGCTGTACCTTCAGGCCGACGAGTCGGCGACCGACCCGGCCATCCGCCAGGTCCTCCGGGACCGGTTCATCGCCTCGGCCCAGGCCTCCTTGGCGCTTGCCGAGAACACCGCATACCGGTGGACCACCGAGGACGGAAACGTGCCGCTGGTGTGGGGCCTCGGTCCCGGCGGTGCGCCGCACACCTCCGGACTCCTTCGGGCGTACCTGCTGTCCGGCGACGAGCGGTTCCGGGCTGCAGCCGTTGCGTCGGCCGGATACTCACTCGGGGCAAACCCGTTCAATCAGGTGCTGATCACCGGGTTCGGCAAGGAGCAGGCCCGCCATCCGGTGATCGTCGACGTCCAGCACGGGGGAATTCCGGTGTGGCCCGGCACCCCGGTCTACGGTCATCATCAGCTGAACGCCATCGGGAACGACCAGTGGGCGGTTGAGTTTGTACTCGGGCCGGCCGGTGCCGAACCGGCCCCGGACCAGGTCCCGTTCCTCTGGCAGTGGTACGACGTCCCGACCATTGCGTTCTTCAACGAGTTCACCGTGCACCAGAGTCACGCCGAGGCTCTGTTCAGCTTCGGTGTCCTGGCCGCCACCGGGTGACGCCGGTTGGCTGGCCCCGATGGCCAGCCGGGCCTCGAGCTTGACCTTCCGGATCAGTTACCCGTGGTCAGTTCGGCCGACGGACGGATTGGACTTGGCAGACCTGCCGTGGTGTTCCGGAAGAGGTTGCCCAATCGGGCGGCCTCCGCCGCTGAGCGGAACTCGTCAGACACCTTCGCCCGGCCCGCCGTGCCGAACCTGGCCCGAAGCTCCGGATCCGCGGCCAACGTCGAGAGGGCCTCGGTCAGGGCCACCGGGTCGCCCGGACGGAGCAGGAACCCGTTGACCTCGTGGTCGACAAGCTCGGCGATGCCGCCAACCATCGTGGTGACCACCGGAAGGCCCGCGGCCATCGCCTCCATCAGCACGACCGGAACCCCCTCGGCGAAGCTGGGCAGCGTGAAGATGTCCGCCCTGCCGAGGAGCTCCGCCACCTCGGCCTGGGACTTCGCCCCGACGAAGTCGACCGCCTCGGCGAGACCCGCCGCCGCGGCGGCCTTCTCGAACCGGTCCCGATCCGGCCCGTCACCCACGACCGTCAGCGTGGTGTCCGGGTGATCGGCCCGCACGGCAGCCAGTGCGTCCAACAGCACCGCCATTCCCTTCAGCTCAACGACCCGGCCGACAAAGATCAGGTTGATCGGTCCGGGCCGGTGTGTCACCGGCGGCAGCGCCGCCGGGTCGATGCCGCAGTGGATGATGTGCAGCCGATCGGTCACGTCCGTGCCCCCGAAGATCGCCGCCTGCGATCTGGCGAAGTAGCTGATGCAGGAGCAGAACGCGGCTCTGCGGAGCTTTTCGTCCAATCGCCAGGTATGGGCCTCGAAGAAGATACCCGGGCCGTGAAGGGTGAAGCTGAAGGGGGTTTCGGCCAGCTCAGCGGCAAGCATCGCAACGGTGCAGCTGGTGTCGCCGAAGTGGTTGTGGAGGTGATCGATGCTGCGGGCCCGGAGCTGGGCGGCCAGCATGCCGGCCTCCAGGAAGTAGAAGAGTTGGTAGAGCGAGCCGCGCACGCCGGCCCGCTTCGTCCGCCATGCCAGCCTGGCCGCTCGCAGGTACCGGCTCGGCGAACGACCGATCAGGCCGACGTGGGTGGTCAGCAGAGCCGGTCCCCTGGCCGCCTCCAATAGATAGGTGGTGGTCGCCGCGCCCTCCCGCTGCTGGGGGCCGACCATGTGTTCCTCACCCGGCCGGCGAACGGCGAAGGTGTCAACGGAGAAACCGAGTTTCCGAAGCTCTGCGACCTCCCGCTGGATGAAGGTGTCGGTGGCCCGGGGATACTCACCGGTCAGATAGGCGATCTTCGGCAGCCCGCCGTCGGTGTCGGTCACGACACGCTCCGGGCGATGGCCTCGTCCAGGCCGTACCGAGGCTCCCAGCCGAGCAGCTCCTTTGCCTTCCGGTTGGTGTAGCGAAGCGGTTTGAACCGGGCGTGCAGCCGGTCCGGTACGGCGATCCCCGGGAACTTGGCCCGGCCGTCCAGGAGGTGTTGATTGACCGCCTTGATCAGTCCCGCCGCAGTACGCAGCAGGGGCCACGGCACCGGGATCGACCGCGGTGGATCGATCACCGTGCTGACCAGATCCGCGTAGTCCTGCTGGGTGGGCAGGTTGTCATCGACCAGGTTGATGATCTCGCCGTCCACCGGCGAATCCGGTTCCAGCAGCCGCTCGGCGGCCAGCACGATGGCCTCCGCACAGTTCTCGACGTAGGTCAGTGGCAGCGTGGCGTTCCGGCCGACGCGGAGGAACACCGGGCCGAGCTCAGCACCGAGCAGTGCATGCCACAGGTTGTCCCGGCCGTAGATCATGCCGGGGCGGAGGATGACCGACCGGGTGGTCGGCCTGCTGTTGAAGTCCCGGTAGAGCTCCTCCTGGAGCAGCTTGGTCTGGGCGTACTCATCCCGCAGCGCCGGCTCGGCGTCCAGCGGCGAGTCTTCGGTCAGCAGGGTTCCCGGTTTCGTTCGCAGATAGTCGTAGACGGAGAACGTGCTGATCGCGACCAGGTTGGTGACCTCGGCCTCGGTCATGGCTCCCAGCAGGTTCTCGGTGGCCACAACCGTGCCGGCGAACTGGGTGTAGAAATCACCCTCCTTCGCCGCGGCGAGGTGAATCACCGCGTCGGTCCCCGCCAGGGACGGGGCGAGACCTCGGGAGGACCGCAGATCGACCCTCGCTTCGGTCACCGATCCCGGCGGCCGAGCCCCGGCGATGCCGGTGGCCGCAGCCTGCGGCGCGTCCGGATTGTCCGGTCTGTCAGAATCGTCGACGCCGGCGGAGGGGTCGGGTCCGCCGGATGACACGGTCGCCGAGCTGCCGGGCCGGACGACGGCGATGACGTCGTGGCCCCTGTCCGTCGCCACGGCAACGACGGCCGAGCCGACAAAGCCGGTTGCACCGGTGATGTACAGCTTCACAGCCTGGCCTCCTCCGACAGCAGCCGGTCGACCAGCCGCGAGGCGTCCAACATGTCCGCAGGGCTGACCGGCAGGGGTCCGCCGGCGATCAGTGCGTCATAGGTGAGGCCGAGCATGCGATGCAGGCCTTCGTAGGGGGTCTGCTGCAGGATCTTGCGGCCGACGTTGCGGATCCCGTCGTTCATGAGGCTTGCGCCGTTTGCCACGTGGTTGACGATCGGACTGAGTTGGGAACCACCGGGTCGGGGTGTCACCGTCCGGTTGTACGGCTGGAACAGATCCGTCTCGGCCCAGCCGTTTGTGCCCCGGACGGTGACGGTGAACGTGTCCGGACCGGTGTCGGCGTCGAAACGCAGCCGGCCATGGACCGGACCGTCCTGGCCGCTGCCGATGAGCACGGCGTCCAGGTTGTCGTAGCGAAACAGCGGGTTCCTGCCGTGGTTACTCCAGGCTGCGGCGATCCGGTCGAAGTCGACCGGGCCGGTGAGGTGGAGGAGGACGGAGGTGAAGTGGGTGGTGAAGTCGTGGATGACCCCCGCCGGTAGATCGTGGATGGGACTGGGCAGGTTCGGGTCACCGAAGCGGCCCCCCGGATCCGTGACGGGCAGGGCGATCCGGATCTCCACCTCCCGGACGTGGCCGAGCCTGCCGGCATCGAGGGCCTCCCGGAGGGCGACCACACCTCGGTTGAAGCGGTAGTTGTGGCTCTCGGTGAGGATCCGATCGTGACGGTCGGCAACCGCAAGCAGCTGCTCCAACTCCTCGGCGGTGGTGGTGATCGGCTTCTCGCAGATCACGTTGGCCCCCGCTTCCAGGCACTGGGTGGTGATGGCAACGTGGGTCTGGGGCGGGGTGAGCACGTGGACGACGTCCGGCTTGGCCTGCTCCAGCAGGGTGGCCACGTCGGTGTAGGCGGCGTCCGCCCCGAACTGCGCCGCCCCGTACCTGGCGGCCACGGGGGACAGATCACAGACACCGACAACCCGGATCCGGCCGGCGGTCGGCGCGATACCGGTCCTGGCCGAAGAGGTCCGACCGGCCAGGTAGCTGAGGTGTTCCTTCGAGATGCCGCCAGACCCGACGATTGCGGATCGTAGTGGTAGATCCGGTCGGGCCGATGTCCTGTTCATCGCCTGGCAAGTGTAGAGCAGCGGGGCGGAATGGGAGGTCGGTAGGTCAGACGACCGACTCCCCGTTGGGCAATAGTTCACTTTTGGACAGACCCGGACGGCCCAGGGACTAGGTCGGGTTTCGGTCATCTGGCGACCTACCTAGGATCGGGATCGTGGGTAGGTTGGTACCCACATTGAGTGTGGAGATCAGGCGACCCCAGCGGACGCCGGAAACATGACCGATTCAAGTCCCTCAGACGATCCAGCCGAGCCGCTTTCCGCTGCGCCGACGACGGTGCCCGATGAAGCGCTCGATCCGGCAGGATCGGCACCCAACGTCACCGCCGGGGACGACCAGCCGGTGGTCGCAGACGATCTGGTCATCATCGACGACCTGGAGCGGATCGAGCTGTTCGGGTTACAGATGGTCAACGCCGAGAGTCTGGACCCGGTCATCGACGAACTGCTTGACGGCCCTCGCCGAGACGACACCATCCTGCCCGTCGTCCTCACCCCGAACGTCGACATCGTCGTTCACCTCGAGGAGGACCAGGACACGATCGAGGCGGACCTGTTCCGCCGGGCTCAATTCTGCCTACCGGACGGGCAGCCGCTTGTCCTGTTCTCCCGCATCCACGGCGAGCGGCTGAAGGCCCGGCTCCCCGGCAGCGGCCTGTTCGCCGAACTCTGGCCCCGGTTGGTCGCCGAGAAACGGCCGGTGATCGTCGTTGCCTCCTCGGACCACATCGCGGACCGTCTTCGTGAGGAGCATCCCAAAGCCGGCTTCATCGTGCCGCCGATGTTCGATGCGGCCGACCCGGAGCAGGTGGACGCCATCGTCGACGAACTGCTGACCACGGCCAGGGCGATCCGTCCGGACATGGTGCTGGTCGGAATCGGCAACCCGAAGGACGCCCGGCTCATCGCCGCCCTCTTCGCCCGGTGGGACGAGCGGCTGGGCCCGAAACCGCTCTGCCTCGGTCTCGGCGGTTCGTTCGCGATGTACCTCGGCATCACCCGGCGAGCGCCGGACTGGATCCAACGAATCGGCATGGAGTGGTTCTTCCGGTTCCTCCAGGAGCCGAGGCGGCTGTTTCATCGCTACTTCGTGCGTGATGCCGCATTCCTGGGCATCATGAAGCGGGAGTGGCAAGCCGGCCGCTCGAACCGCTAGGGAGGGCGCCGTGTCCGATACCCCCGGAGACTCCGAGGCACGGGGTTCTACCGATGCCCGGAGTGGCTCGAATGCCGAGGGCGGTCCCGACGCTCGTTCCGTGTCGGTTGTCATCCCCGTCGGGAGGGTGGACGAGGATCTGCCCCTCCAGTTGGAGGCGCTGGCCGACCAGTCGTTCCGCGGTGCGGACGGCGGACCGTGGGAGCTGGTGCTGTCGCTGAACACCAACGATGTCGCCGAGCGCCAGTCCCTCGAGCGGCTGATCGAACGGCACACGACCGACGGAGGGGCGTTCACCGCCCGGATCGTCGACTCCTCCGAAATGCGCAGCGCCTCCCACGCCCGCAACGTCGGCGCGGCGGCCGCCGGTGGTGAGCTGCTGCTGTTTTGCGACGGCGATGACATCGCTGATGAGGACTGGATGGTCCGACTCGTCGAGGCGTTGGCCGACACCGACGCCGTCGGCGGTCACCTGGAGGAGGAGCTGTTGGCGGTGCCCGGCCAGGAGGATTGGCGGCCCCGTGCGACACCGGGCGAACTTCCGTCCTTCCTCGGCTTCCCGTACCTGGTTTCGGCCAACATGGGGGTTGTCCGATCGGTGTTCCATGCCATCGGCGGGTTCGACACCACCCTCATCCGTGGTGAGGACATCGCACTGTCGTGGGATCTGATCGAGCGGGGCGTCGAACTCGGGTACGCCCCGGACGCGGTCGTCCACTACCGGCACAGACGGGGTCTGTGGCCGATGATGAAACAGCACTATCTCTACGGCCGGGGCTTCAGTCAGATCCTGGCCAGGCGGGGCGTCCCCGGCGACCGGGGGAGTGGCGGTCTCCGGGCGCTGAAACCGAACGGTCAGGCGGTGGCCACAAAAGGACTGCCGTACGTGGCCAGGCGGGGGTCGATCGCCGCCGGGCGGCTGGTCGGGCTCGGCGCGGAGCGGCTGGCCCAACAGCGGAACGGGAAGCGAGTAAGCTGAACCCCGTCTGCGGGGCCATCCGGGCGCGGGTTCCGACCGACGGGTCAGAAGAGGTCAAAAAGTGGAACTGTCATTCGTACTCTCAGCGCTCCGGCGTCGATTCTGGATCGTCACGTTGCTGGCCGGTCTGGGCGCGCTGCCGGGGCTGCTCTCGGAACCGCCCGTCAGCAACGACTACCGGTCTGAGGCGGAACTCATCATCCGCCAGCCGACCCAGGCCAACGCCAACTTCTTCAGCTCGGACTCGGATCGGTACGTCGTCAGTGAGTTGAGCGTCATGGAGAGCGCCGAGCTGGTCAACGAGGTTGCGGTGGCCAACAACCTCACCCTGGCCCAGGTGCGCCAGGCGGTGGATATCGAGCAGATCCCGGAGACCAACGTGGTCCGGATCACGGCGATCTACCCGGATCAGGTTGTGGTGATCGGCATCGCCCAGGCGTATGCGGAGGCCTATATGGCCACCCTGGACACCGAGCTCAGCGACGATCAGGAAGCCGAACGGCTCGACGGCCAGATTCGGATCCTGCAGAACCGGCTCAGCGTGCTCAACGGCAGAATCCAGGAGGCCATGCAGCCCTACCTGGACCGTCAGGCGTCCAGGACGAACCCCCAGCCGGTTCCGCCTGCCGACGTGGTCGACCCGGCGGCGGTGACGGAGAAGTCCCTTGCCGAGGCCGAGCTGCGTGAGCTGATATCGGCCAGGAACACCCTCGAATCCGACTCGCGACTCCGGATCAACACCCGGATCATCCAGGATGCAACCGAACCGACGGCCCCCATTCCGGCCGGCGGCGAGTTCCTGCTGGCCGGTGGCATCTTCGCCGGTTTCCTGCTCGGCCTTGCGGTCGCCATCGCCTGGGCCCGGTTCTCAACCAAGGTCCTCGACGAGGACACCGCTGCGGAGATCCTGGGCGCCCCCGTCGTTTCGGAGTTCCCCCACTACCGGTCGCTGGCCCGCCAACCACTGGCCGCGTTCCAGTCCCTGCCACGGTCCGCCGTGCCGGTCGTCGACCAGCTCTGCGTGCTGGCCGAGTCCAAGGCCAGGATCGACACGCCGCTTGCGGTTGCGGTCGTCGGCACCCAGCGCAGCGCCGGTGCAACAACGCTTGCGCTGGCCATGGCCGAGCGGTTCGCCGGTGCCGGTTCGTCGGTTGTACTGGTGGATGCGGACGTCCGTGACCCCCGCATCACCGCCATCTTCAACGCAACCGCTGACGGCGGTGTGCCGGCCGTTGTGGCAAACGACGGCGCACTGATCGACCAGCGGGGACGTTCGGTCTTCACCAGAACCATGGATCCGGAGGTCAGCGTGCTGGGCCTCGGGGCGAACCGGGGTGCAGCCTCGCTCCGCCGGGACACGGTTGCCGCGGTGCTCGAGGCGGCAAGGCGGAAGGCCCAGATCGTGGTCATCGACGGCGGTCCGGCTCTTGATCTGGCCTCAACACTGCAGATAACGGCGATGGCCGACGCGGTCGTTCTGGCCGTTCCGCTCTCCCGGCAGAAGACCGACGCCCTCGCAGACCTCTCCCGCCAGCTGGGGGAGGTCCGCCCCAGCCTGCTGCCGGTGGTCACATCACCGGCCAGGCGGGCCGCCAGAGGCGCCATCGTCAGCGCAGACGGGGTTATCTCCATGCCGGGGCTTGCCGGAAAACAGCGGGTCGATCTGACCTCGGTCGCCGGGGACAACGGCACACCGGTCACCCCGGAGGGTGAGGCCATGATGTTCGGTGGGCAGGCGCCGGGGAATCGACCGCCGCCCGGACCGGGCCAATAGAAACCGGTGGACGCGGCCGGTTGCCGGCCCGGTCGACGAACCGGACTACGGCGACGTCCGGTCCGACCGGCCCGTACGGCTCGCAGGTAGTGGCAGCAAATTCGACAACGAGGCGGTAGCAGAACCATGACAAGCCCGAATCCAGCCGATGTGCCGGTGGTGATCCTGTGCGGCGGCCAGGGAACCCGGATCAGGGAGGCGTCTGAGAAGCTCCCGAAGCCGATGATCAACATCGGGAGTCGGCCGATCCTCTGGCACATCATGAAGCTGTACGGACACTACGGGTACCGCCGGTTTGTCCTCTGCCTCGGTTACAAGGCCTGGGATATCAAGCAGTACTTCCTCCGCTACGAGGAGATGACCTCCGACCTGAAGGTGAATCTCGGGGTCAGCAGCGACCTTGAGTACCTGGAGCGGTCAACCCTGGACGACTGGGAGGTGTCGCTGATGGATACCGGCATGGACACCGGTACCGGTGGCCGACTGGCCGCCGTGGCATCCCAGCTGGACACCGACTACTTCATGCTGACCTATGGCGACGGCCTGGGTGATGTGGCGCTGGACGACCAGCTGGCCCAGCTGTCCCGCTCCGACTACGTCGGCATGGTCACCGGTGTGCACCCAACGTCCCGCTACGGCGAACTGGGAGTCAACGAGATGGGCACCGTGACCGACTTCGCCGAGAAACCGCCGTCTGAGGGCTGGGTCTCCGGCGGCTTCTTTGCGTTCCGTCGGGAGTTCCTGGATTCGGTGCCAATCGATGAGCCGTCCCACTTCTTCGAGCAGGCGCCGATCCATCAGATCACCGCACAGGGGAAGCTCGGCCTGTTCCCCCACACCGGCTTCTGGATGGGTATGGACACCTTCCGGGAGTACACGGCCCTCAACGACATGTGGGCCAGGGGAGAAGCCCCCTGGAAGGTCTGGTCCTAACTGCAGCCGGTACCCACCGACCCTCCGCAAATCTGGGCTCGCAGGCTACAAAACTCGTCACCTGCAGGCCCAAATTTGGCCGGGCGTCGTCGGTTAGCTTGGCACACCCTTGCGGGCTTCACCGTTGGTGACAACCGACGTCAGCTCCTGATTGTCGGAAGGAACCTCGGCCGGGAACTCGGTGGTGCCGCTGCCGTTCTTGCGGCCGGGCACCCGTCCGTCGCGCTGTTTCCGCCCCGAGCGGCGCCGGTTGCTGTAGCTGTAGCTGTAGCCGTATCCGTACTTGGGGCTGTCGGCTTTGACCCCGATCAGGCAGACGCCGAGGACATCGGCACCGACCGCCCGCAGGCTGTCTACGGCCTTGGTCAGCTGCTGCCGTGACGTCTTACCGGCTCGGGCGGCGATGATGACACCGTCCACCTGACGAGCCACCGACAGGGCGTCGGAGACCGGGAGCACCGGGGGAGAGTCCAGGATGACCAGGTCCGCCTCCGCCTCCAGGTTACGCAGCAGACCGCTGAACGCCGGCGAGGCCACGAAATCACCGGGACTTGGCGGCTGGGCGCCGGTGGGAATGATGACCATGTTGCTGCGGTCGTCGTCCACCCGGAGGGCCAGCTTGTTCAGCGGCGTCCCGTGCAGGAGGTTGTCGGAGAGGCCCGGCTCTGGCGGGCACCCGAAGACGTCGTGGATGCGGGGCCGACGGAAGTCCACGTCGGCGAGGACCACCCGGTGGTCAACCGCGCTCATCGCCCACGCAAGGTTGGCGGACGTGGTGGTCTTACCTTCGGCCTGATCGGGGCTGGTCACCAGGAGCGACGTGATCTTGCGCCCAAGGAGGGCGAACTCCAGCGCGGTCCTGACCTTCTGGTACCCCTCGGCGACCGAACTGCCGGTGTAGTTCATGGTTGCGAGGGAGAGGTCGATACCGGCCAGGTCCCGACCCGGCCGGGGAATGGAGCCCAGCACCGGCACACCGGCGATGTCCTCGGAGGTCTTGATGGACCGATCGAGGTTCTCCACGATGAGGGCGCAGGCGGCGCCGAGAATCAACCCGATCACGCCGGCCAGGATCAGGTTCCGGGACAGCGGCGCATTCGAGGGTTGCAGCGGGGGAGCGGCGACCTGGATGATCTGCACCGTGCCCGATCTGGCGAGCTCGCTGTTGAGCTCCAACAGGGTGATGTTGCTGGCGATGGTTTGGAACTGGGCGTCGATCAGCTGGAGTTCCTGGGCCAGGTCGCTCTGGAGCCGATTGAACTCGGTCTGGAGCCGGGGCCGGGTTGCGTCGGTTGCGTTGACCAGCCGATCCTCGAGGGTGTCGAGCGGTGCCCGGACCTCCTGGCGGCGAAGCCGGAGCTCCTCAAGCCTGGTCTCGAACCTCTCGACGGCGGACCCGACGCTCTCCGCCGCCTGCACCTGCTTGGTGTCGGTGTAGACGCTGGCCCAGGTGTTGGCGTACAGCGCGGCGTCTGCGGCGGTGCTGCCACAGCCCCGGAAGAAGAGGGCGTCTGAGTCGCTGGCCCCGGTGACCGCAACGTTCGGCGTCAGCCCGAGTTCCGCCTCCACATTGGTCTGGACGGCGTCGCTGTAGGCGATGTTTATCTCGTTGGCCAGGTCACGGTTCTGGATGAAGACGTTGGAGTCCCCGTCGAGGATTCGCTGGGCATCCGAGGCGTTTATGAGGACCTGGGCCGTCGAGCAGTAGGACGGGGACTGGGTGACGGTGAACGCCGTGGCCAGGGAGAGAACCAGGACAAACGGCAGGAGAACCCACGGCCACCGACGGCGGAGAATTCGCAGATAGTCGGTGAGTTCCAGTTCATCATCAAACTCGGTTTGTTGAGCCATGGCGGGACCAGTCTATGCGCCGCATACCCCGGCGGGGGAGTAGGGACAGCAATAAGTTTCGTTGGGCGGAAAGCCGACTGAGGCTACCGCTTTTCGGGGTGGCGGACACCGCCAAAATGCGGTTCGTTTTGGTGGTTCCCCACCGGTGAATCTACTGGTTCAGCGACGGTTCGCTGCCTGCGGAGTCCCCGCCAGTCTCCACCTCGACCGATTCTGCGGAACGGAGCTTCGCCCGGTTCCGGTCACGGAGGTCGATCACCACGTCGTTCTCATCCTGGCG
>JBCCGJ010000169.1:0-12209 GCA_039029335.1 Actinomycetota bacterium
CCCATCGATCCACAGGTCCATGGCATCGTCGTTCCAAGCGCCCCACCAATCGGCGTGGAGGGTCCCTCCCGGTGGGCTGTTGAACCCGGCGGTGTCATCCGAGGAGAGCCGCCACCCGGCAACCGAGTCGACCCCGGGGAAGTAGAGCAGGATCGAGATTCGGGGGAGCCGGACCGGGTGACTCGCCGGGCACGGCTCGTGGTCGCTCCCGAATGCCAGGTGGGACACGAAGTCACCGGCGCCCAGGTTGACCCCGTCCCAACAGCTGGGGAATTGGATGGTGGCGTTTATGTAGTCACCGCCGCAGTCCGGGATGCGATTTGTCATGTTGTAGGCCGCCCCGCTGCCCCCGCAGGACCAGTGGAGCCGGTCGCTGGCTTCGAACGACTCCCGGTCGAAGTTGCCGGCCAGCATCTGCAGGCCTTGCGGCATCGGGCTGATCTCGCCGGGGAACTTCGTCTTGTAGTAGAGGATGATGGCATCGGGGACAACGGTGTTTCCCTTGCCGTCGAGCAGGGCCGGGGTCCAGTACGCGGAGCGGTTCAACTCGAACCCGCTGCAGGTACCGCCGCCCTGGTTGAGCAGCTGTTCTTCAGTGGTGTTGGCGTTCGTGAGCGTGTTCCCGAAGAACATGTGCAGGTGGGACGCCCCCGGTTGGCCGGGGAAGATGATCGGGTCGTCAGACCCGAAGTGGGAGTATTCGCACGCCACCCGGAACTGGCCCTCGGGCGACGGGCCGTTGTCGGGGCGGGGCGCCGCTTCGGTCAGCGCCGCCAGGTCGAGCTGGTCGGAGGGCACCGCGCCGTACCGGCTGAATCGGTCCTGGCGGTTGCGGATGGCCTCGTAAGCGTCCGTCGATCCGCCACCGGTTGTTGCGGGTTGGCCGGGATCGGCTGCCGGGGGCTCGGCGGCCACCTCAGCCGTCAAACCGTTCGCCGCGTCGCCACCGTCGTCGGTGCCGGTGCCGGTGCCGGTGCCGGTGCCGGTGCCGGTGCCGGCGTCGTCGGCCGCCGGTGTTCCCGTCGGGTCGTCCAACGCATTGCCATCGCCGTCGGTCCCGGATTCGGCATCGACCGACGTGGTGTCTTCGGCGCCGACCACCGACACGGCCGAGGGCGCAGCGTCCTGCTCTGCCGCACCCTCGGGAACGGCCGTTGTGGACGGTCCGGCTGTGGAGTCCAGCGCCGTGTTGTCTCCGGCGCCCGGGTTGAAGAGTAAGAACGCCGCAACCGCAACGATCAGCCCGACACCGGCGGGCAGCAGCCAGGCCGGGAAACGGCTGTTGTCGGCGCTGGGGGCAGGCACCCGGTCAAGCCTAACCAGGTCCGCCGGGACCGGGTCAGACCCGGGGAACCGAAACCGGCCCGGGGGCGACCTCGTCGTGCTCTTTCGGTGCGAGGAAACCGGCGGCCACCACCACAATAAACGAGACGACGGCAAGAACGATCGGCATGACAACCGGCTCCCCGTCGGCCGGGAGGTCAAGGCCGGTGCCGCTGATCGATTCCCCCTCGACCTCACTGATGATGCCGACCCCGAACGGCCACGGCCACAGCACCCGGAACGAGCCGACCATCAGGCCGATCAGCACCGCAAGGACCCGGTCGTGGAACCGGTCGAGCAGCCAGCCCAGGGCGGTGGAGAAGAGGGCGATACCGACAACGGCTCCGACGAAGAAGATCCCCAGGTTGAGCAGGTCGGAGCCGCCCCGGTCGTGGACCGCCCCGAGCACTGCGGCGTACATGCCCATCATCAGTAGCAGGAACGAACCGGAGATACCCGGCAGGATCATGGCGCAGATGGCGATTGCCCCCGCTCCGAAGAATGCCAGCGGGGACGGATCTGCGGCCGGGCCGGACTGGAACCCGAGCAGGAAGAAGGTGACGGCACCGACGGCGAACATCACGAGGAGGTCGACCGTTGTCCGCTCCCGCAGCAGGCCCCAGGCCACCACGATCGAACCACCGACCAGACCGAAGAACAGACCCGCCATCTCCTCCGGATTCGTCTCGAGAAGCCCTTCGATCAGGGAGGCGAGTGCGGCGACGGCCACACCAACCCCGGCGACGAGCGGCAGGAGGAAGCCCCATTCGACGCTCAACAGGTGATCGCGAATGCCGGCAACGTCGAGCTTGGCCAACGATCCGACCGCCCGAGCACAGCGCCGGACGTTTTCCAGCAGCCGCTCGTAAATGCCAAAAACCAGCGCTATCGTGCCGCCGGAGACACCGGGGACGATGTCGGCGGCCCCCATGCAGAAGCCTCGCAGAAACGTCTTTGCCATGGATGGAAGCAAGCCTCGATCCTAGTGCCGTGACACCGCCGACCCTCTGGGTCGACGTGCTGGGTTCGGCCGGGTTTCCCGACCGGTTCAGGCCGTATCGTGGCCTCGTGACGAACCGGACCAACATCGACCTCAGCCATGTGATCACCGACGGCATGACCACCTATCCGGGGCTGCCGACCCCGTCCATCGGTGACCATCTGACCAGGGAGGCGGCCGAGTTCACCGTTCGGGCGTTCGCCACCGTGTAGCGTCGACCGGGCGCGGCGGACCGGGGGCCGATCGACGAGGTCAGGCGGAGCGGCGCAACCGCCGTCGACCGCTCATGCTTGGGTGAGCTTCCCGTGAAAGTCGAAGCGGGCGCATCGTCGGATGGTTGATGGTGACCGCGCTGGGGATGGTGACCTCTCGGGCGACGGCGGGGAGCGGTGGTTCCGGCTTCGTGCGAGGGAGGGTGGCCACAGCAACCGGCTCGGGTGGGCGACTCGCCGGTACGTACTGTCGGATCGGGGCGGCCATTGGGACCGACTCGAGCGACGCCGGGGCCGTTGTGGCCGCCGCATGCTGCAACGCCGGATGCGTGCCCCGTGGCCCGGTGTGCTGCCGGGCCAGGTTGCCCAGCGGCAACTCCAGGTAGCGGTGGCTGATTGCAGCGGCGGCCAAGGTGAACACCAGACGCACGGCGAACACCAGCAATCCCGGCCACTGATCCACCGCGGTGACGGCTTCGGCCCCGGTCGCACCGGCTGTCGACCCGACGTCGAGGAAGATGTAACCGATCAGCTGATGCCAGATCAGGATCGACAGTGTCCGGGCGCCGAGCCAGCGGCTGTGCTGGCTGTCGACAACCACGGACAGCGGACCGGACAAACCGCCGCCGGCCGCCGCGGATACCAGGGCCGTCGAAAGCACCATGGTGATCCACGCCGCCGGGCCGGCAACGATTCCCGCCGCAATCGGTCCGCCAGGGGCGGCCACAAACGCCAGAAGCAGACCGAAGAAAAGGGGTCCCGCCAGGTTGGCGGGCATCAGCCGCCGCAGCAGCGGCAGCGGGGTGACGGCGATGGCCGCACCAAAAAGCAGTCCGTCGACCCGGAGGAGGCCGAACAGCAGGTCGCCGTCCGTGACGGTGGTACCGGTGGTCGCCATGGTCACCCTGGCCAGGGCCGCCATGGTGGCCAGGATGAACAGCAGCACCGCTCGCCGGATCGGCTTGAGCCCACGGCACACAAACAGCACCACCGGCAACACCAACACAAACAGGCTGATCAGCGTGACCAGGCCAAGATGTTCGACCGCCTCGACGTGGGTGCCGCCGATGCCGTCCATGAAGCTGTGGTTGAAGGTGAGCGCACCGATCACCGCCTGGCGCTGGGCGGCGGTCACTACGCCGCTCCAGCTCCAGTAGGTGACGGTCAGTCCGAGAGCCACCAGCAGCGGTACGCCGACCCGTCCAAGGTGTCCGAGCCAGAATCGCAACACGTTGCGATCCTCGTACTGGCCCTGCCGCAGTCTTGTTGTCACCTTGTAGCCAAGGATGATCAGCAACAGGTCGGTTGCCAGGTGGCCCCCGGAAAGAGGGAGTCCAAGTGTTGTTGCAGCAAGCGTGAGTATCGCCACTCCGGCCAGGCCCTGGACCCGCCGCAGGGGTCCGGCAGACGGTTCACCGACGCGATCGTGGGCAACCGGAACTCGAATGGTTCGAACCACTTCAATTCCTCTATCTCGGCATGCCCGCTTGCTTGCGTTGATAGCCCGTCGCCGCTTGTGGTCACCGTAGACAGAGAAATCCCCGCGGTGGCAAAATCGACACCAGCATGGATACCGACCACCGGATCCATAGCCGAGAGTGATAGCGACAACCATCTACCATCATGTTGCGTGATGGGTCTGGTGAGGTGCTCCTCAAGGCGTCAGCCACCCCGAACGCAAGCTCGAACAGGGTCCCGGCAAGGGCCGGTCTGCGAGCTAATGTGAAATGGTGTCCGCTCCCGAACGTACCGCACCAGACCTGGCAGACGGGCTGAACCCCGCGCAGCTGGACGCGGTGACCCATGAGGGTGGGCCGCTGCTGGTGGTGGCCGGTGCCGGTTCCGGTAAAACCCGGGTCCTCACCAGGCGGATTGCGTGGTTGATCGACCAGGGGGTCTCCCCGTTCGAGATCCTGGCCATCACGTTCACCAACAAGGCGGCGAACGAGATGAAGGAGCGTGTCTCGGCGCTTGTCGGACCGGTCGCCCAGAAGATGTGGGTCTCCACGTTCCACTCCGCCTGCGTGCGGATCCTCCGCCGGGAAGCCGCCGTCATCAACTTCCCCTCCAACTTCACCATCTACGACCAGGCCGACGCGGTCCGTCTGGCGGGCTACGTGATCCGAGACCTCGGGCTCGACCCCAAACGGTTCCAGCCGAGGTCGATTCACGCTGCGATCAGCTCGGCCAAGAACGAAGGCCTGAATGCCGCCCAGTTCCAGGAGCGGGCTCAGGTCATCGTGGAGAAGCGGGCCGCCGACGTCTACGTCGAATACCAGCGCCGGCTCCAGCAGTCCGCCGCCATGGACTTCGACGACCTGCTCCTCAACACCGTCCGGGTCTTTCGGGAGTCTCCGGACACGCTCGCGTCCTACCAGCAGCGGTTCAAGCATCTCCTCGTCGACGAGTACCAGGACACCAACGGGGTCCAGAACGAGTTGGTCGTTCGCCTGGCCGACGCCCACCGCAACGTGACCGTCGTCGGCGACTCGGATCAGTCGGTCTACCGCTTCCGGGGTGCGGACATCCGTAACATCATCCAGTTCGAGGATGCCTTTCCCGACACCACCGTTGTTCTGCTGGAGCAGAACTACCGGTCGACCCAGACCATCCTGGACGCGGCGAACGCGGTCATCGCCAACAACTTCGGTCGCAAGCCGAAGTCCCTGTGGACCGACGAGGGGCAGGGTGATCGGATCATCCGGTTCCACGCCGACGACGAGATGGACGAGAGCCAGTACGTGGCCGGTGAGCTGGCCCAGCTCCACGCCTCCGGCTCCTACCGCTGGGACGACATGGCGGTCTTCTACCGGACAAACGCGCAGTCCCGGGTCATCGAGGAATACCTCCGCCGGGTCAACATCCCTTACAAGGTGGTTGGCGGCACCCGCTTCTACGACCGCAAAGAGGTCAAGGACGCCATGGCCTACCTGAAGGCGGTGTCCAACCCGGCGGATGAGGTGTCGGTGAAGCGGGTGGTCAACACCCCCAAGCGCGGCGTTGGGGACACCTCGGTCGGCAAGGTCGACGCCTTCGCCAAGATGAATGGCATGACGTTCACCGAGGGGCTGCGTCGGGCGGACCAGGCCGGGGTCAGCGGTAAGGCGGCGAGGGGGATCGCCGCCTACCTGGAGTTGATGGACGGCTTCACCGAGCTTCTGGAGAAGGGTCCGGAGGCGGTGTTGGAGGTGATCCTCCGGGACACCGGCTATCTGGCCGAGCTCGAGGACGAGCGGTCGATCGAGGCCGAATCACGGATCGAGAACCTCCAGGAGCTCATCGGCAGCGCGGCCCAGTTCGAAACCGTCGACGAGTTCCTGGAAGAGGTCGGCCTTCTGACCGACACCGAAGACGTCGACGGAGACAACTCCGAGGTCGTCCTGATGACACTCCACGGGGCGAAGGGTCTGGAGTTCCCGGTTGTGGTCATGCTCGGTATGGAGGACGGGGTCTTCCCCCACATGCGGTCCATGACCGACCCGGACGAGATGGAGGAGGAGCGGCGGCTGGCCTACGTCGGTATCACCCGGGCCAGGGAGCGGCTGTACGTGACCCACGCCTGGGCCCGGATGCTGTTCGGCCAGACCCAGTACAACCCGCCGAGCCGGTTCCTGGACGAGATCCCGACCGAGCTCATCACCGAAGCGGACGGGTCGCGCAGCTCGAAGCGGGGCTTGCGGACCTCGGTCTTCGGATCGAGTGGTACCGCCGAGCGCTTCGGAAGCAACCGGGACGCCATTGTGGACACCGCCCTCAAACCCCGCGGCCCGGTCCCATCCGGTGCCGACGGTCTTGACCTCAAGATCGGCGACGACGTCATGCACAAGAAGTGGGGCGAAGGGGTCATTCTCGACCTGCGGGGGACCGGCGACAAGACCGAGGCGGTGGTCAACTTCGGCGAGGTGGGGGAGAAGACCCTGCTCCTGGCCTGGGCTCCGCTGGAAAAGGTCTCGTAGGGTCCCGGCCGCCGATCGAACCGTTCGGCGGCGACCCGTGATCACCGGCTGCCGGGCCCTGTCGAAACCGGCGATCGGCCGAGCGATCGCGGTCCCGGCCCGACCTCGTCAGTTTGTTCGGTAACGAACTATATTGGGGCTGGACCCTGGCCGCCGTACCTGGGACGGTGGTGCCACGTTCATGGAGAAAGGGAGGCCAACGGTGGCCGAAACTCGACGGATTCTGCTGGATGGTTACCCCACCGAGGTGACCAGGGACGGTGAACGGCTGATGGCGGGCGACGGTCGCCACATCGCCATGGACGGCGCCACCCATCTCGCTCCGTCGGAGCCGACCAAGATCATCTGCATCCACCTGAACTACATCAGCAGGGTCGACGAGTTCATGACCAAGCTCCCGCCGGCCCCCACCTACTTCCACAAGCCGGTGACCGCGCTGTGCGGTCACGGCGCCGACGTGGTCCGGCCCCGGGGCTGCGAATGGCTGAACTACGAGGGCGAGATCGCCATCATCATCGGCCGGACGTGTCGCAACGTCTCGCCGGACGAGGCCGGGGACTACATCGCCGGCTACAGCGTGGCCAACGACTACGGGCTCCACGACTTCCGGGACACCGACGCCGGTTCCATGCTGCGGGTCAAGGGCAGCGACACGCTCTGCCCGGTCGGACCCGGCCTGGTCACCGACTGGGACTTTCGGGACAAGCGGATCACCACCACGGTCAACGGTGACATCCGCCAGGACGGCAACACCAACGAGATGCAGTGGGACATGCACTACCTGGTGGCCGACCTGGCCCGCACCATCACCCTCGTGCCGGGGGACATGATCCTGTCCGGCACCCCGGCCAATTCCCGGACCGTCTATCCCGGTGATGTGGTGACGGTAGAGGTCGAAGGTCTCGGCGCGCTGACCAACACGATCGTCAGCGGCCCGACGGAGATCCGCAGCGATGTCGGCGCCCAGCCGAGCGAGAGTGAAGAAGTGCTGTCCACCGCTCAGGGCGGCGACTGGGAGTTCCGGGGTATCCGCAAACCGATGGGCCCCGGCGCCAAGCACTACGCCAGCACGGTCGGCGAAGCCGACCCCGACGGCACGGTCGGCGAAGCCGACCCCGAGGGCACGGTCGGCGAAGCCGCAGACGGGGCCACCCCCGAATGAGCGGGCTGCGGACGGCCGACGTTGGCGGGGTCGCGGTCCCGCTCGACCACTACATCGGCGGTCGGTGGGTGTCGTCTCCCGAGACCTTCGAGACCCGGTCGCCGCTTGACTGGGACGCCGGGCCGCTGGCCGACGTTGCTCGGGGTGATGCGACGGCGGCTGAGGGCGCGGTGGGCGCCGCGGTCGACGGGTTCACCACGTGGGGCGGCTACACCTCCCACCAGCGGGCCGAGGTGCTGTACCGGCTGGCCGACCTGATCGAGGCCAACAACGAACGGATCGCCACCGTCGAGACCCTGGACATGGGGTTCATGTACGAGTCGATGCGGGAGCGGCTGGTGGCCCGCGGCGCAACGAACTTCCGGCTCTACGCCGACCTGATCGTCGACCATCGGGAACGCAGCTGGGACGCCAAGAACATGGCCAACCTGGTCCAGCGGATGCCGGCAGGGCCTGCAGTGGTCATCACCCCGTGGAACGCACCGTTCATGCTCAGCACCTGGAAGCTGGCCCCGGCTCTTGCGGCCGGCAATCCGGTCATCCACAAACCGGCCGAGTGGTCGCCGCTGAGCGCCGCCCTGCTGGCCGAACTCGCCGACCGGGCCGGGTTCCCACCCGGCGCCTACAACCTGGTCCAGGGCATCGGGTCCGAAGCCGGTGCGGCGCTTGTCGCCGACCCCCGGGTCCGGCGGATCACGTTCACCGGCTCACCGGCCACCGCCCGCCACATCGGCAAGGTGGCGGCGGAGAACATCGTGCCGTTCACCGCCGAACTTGGTGGGAAGGGGCCGCTGATCGTCTTTGAAGACGCCGACCTCGAGGGCGCGGCTCATCGGGCGGCCTGGCAGTACGACGACTCCGGCCAGGTCTGCCTGGCCGGGACCCGACTGCTGGTCCACGAGGCCGTCGCCGAGGAGTTTCTCGAGCGCTTCAACAAACACGCCGACGGTCTGGTCCTCGGCGACAGCCGGGAGGACTCGACCGACCTCGGTCCGCTTGTCCACCCGGTCCACCGTGATCGGGTCGACGGATTTGTCGAGCGGGCCAGGGCCAACGGGGATGAGATCCTCCGGGGCGGGCGGCCGGTCGAAGGAAGCCTCCACTACGAACCGACCCTGATCCGACCAAGGGACAACAGCAGCGAGGTTGTTCAGCAGGAGATCTTCGGCCCGGTGCTGACACTCCAGACGTTCACCGACGAGGCGGAAGCGGTCGAGCTGGCCAACAGCACCGCCTACGGCCTGTCCGCCCAGGTCTGGACCACATCCCAGGAGCGGGCGGAGCGGATCGGCCGTTCGATCCGGGCCGGACTGGTCTGGGTCAATACGTTCCTGGTTCGGGACCTGACCGCTCCGTTCGGGGGCTGTGGCATCAGCGGCATCGGTCGGGAGGGCGGGGACTGGGCCCTGGACTTCCACAGCGACGTCAAGACGCTGATGATCCTCAACGACACCGTGGAATGACACCGGCGCCGGGTCATTGAGGCGTGCGCTGAGGGCGGCGAGACCCTCCACCTCGTCAGGGGGCGATCGACGGGTCGCCGGTGACCGCTGCGGCGATGTAGAGGACCAGGATCAGGGTGGCGATGAGGCCGGTGTTGCTGCGGTAGCGGGCTTCGGACATGGCAGGCACCTTTCGGTGGTCGGTTGCTTCTGCCTGTCCTGACCGGTGAGCAGCGTCCGCCTTACGGATTTCGGCAAAAGTTCTTCAGCGGTCTTCGCAAATCCGACGGGAGATCGATCGGGACCGCCGCCGGAGCCGATACAACGGTTCGGTGATCACAACGACCTCCGCCGCCCTGGCCGCCACCGCCCCGGATACCACCGCCCGGGATACCACCGACCCGGATGCCGCCGCCTCCCACGCCGCCGCACCGCACTCGGTTGAACCCGGCCTGGTCCGCGTCGGGCCGAGCGCCATTCACGGGCTCGGTTTGTTCGCCGAACGCGCGCTGGACGGTGACGCGATCGTCGGGCGCCTCGAGGGGATCCTGACCGATGATGACGGTACCCACGTGCTGTGGCTCAGCGACACCCTGGCCATCGACATCAGCAACGATCTCCGGTTCGTCAACCACAGCCACGATCCCAACTGTGTCTTCACCGAGCTTGGCTTGTTCACCCTTCGGTCGATCGAACCGGGCGAGGAACTGACCCACGACTACGGTTGGTAACGGCCGATCGGAGAACCGAACAACCTGGTCAGGCGGAGGGAGGAGCTCCGTCCGGTGCGGCCCTCCCGGCGGCGGCCAACTCGTGCTGCAGTTTCTTCTCGTCGTACTTGCTGAACAGCAGGGCGGCGACCCCGTAGAGGACCGCCCCACCCACACCGGTCAGGCGGACTCCCAGGTCATCACCGACGTCGCGGCCGAACTGGAGCAGCAGGGCGAACATCACCACACCGAGCGTGGTGGCCAGCTTCTGCAGGAAGGTCCGGGTGGCGTAGAACATGCCGGCCTGGGCCTCGCCGCCCGTCCGGGCCGCGTGCTCGGCGATGTCGGCCAGGATCCACTGGGGCATAACGCTCAGGATGGCGAACGGCAGGGCGAACACCGCAATGGGCAGTGCGGCCTGGAGAAAGGGGACCTGGTCGATCAGACCGAGGCCGGTGATGGCCAGGAAAACACATGCGGCCAGCAGAAACGCAAAGATCGTCAGCCGCTTGCCGCCGCCCTGGCGCCGAGCCCATCCGGCGATCAGCGGGAACAGCGCCGCGGACACCACCACCATAAGCAACAGCAGCACCGTCGAGACCCACTCCTCCAGCTCAAGCAGGACGGTCACGTAGAAGAGCACACCGGTCTGGATGATGGCAAGGCCGCCGAAGTAGGCGAAGTCCGCGGCGGCATAGAACCGGAAGAACGGGTTCCGCAGGACGGTCCGGATGGAGGCCAGGAGCGGCATGGTGGCCGGTTCGTTGTGAGCCCAACGGGGCTCGTCGATGACAACGACCGGGACGATCATGAATAGGAACGCGATCACACAGACGATGCCGACCGCGATCTGCCAGGCCCGAATTGTCTCGAACGACCCGTCGAAGATAGGGGCGATGAAAAAGGTCATCGCCGCAAGCACCAGACCGAGGGCCCACGCCATCGACGTCCACGTGGACAGTGTCAGCCGTTCCGACGGGTTGGCGCCGAGATCGGCCACCAGGGCAAAGGCCGGGGTTACGTAGGCGGTGAGGCTGACGTACAGCAGGATCTGGACACCGAGCAGCCAGACGATGTTCCATCCGCTCTCGGAACCGACCGGAGGGACGAACATCAGCACGGTGGCAACCACGGCCGGGAGCATGCCGATGGCCATGAACGGGATCCGTCGCCCTCGCCGGTTGGTACTGCGATCGGACCAGGCGGCGATCAGCGGGTCGGTGACGGAGTCGGTCAGGCGACCGGCGGCGGCGATCAACGCCACCACGTTGAGGATCCCGAGGAGAGTTGCGTCGGTCACCAGAGTCGGCAGGCCTGCGGTGTCCGGCGGGAGATAGAAGAACACCAGGAGTGTGTTCAGCAGGTTCATCAGCACCGACATGCCCAGGTACCCGGCGGCGAGGGCCAGGATGATGGACCGGGGGAGCGGTTCGTCGTCGCCCCGCCGCGTCGACGAATCGTCGCCGGTCATCCGTCCGGCTGATGGTTCCTGCAACATTGCTGCTGCACCCTAGTGGCTGCCGAGGGTTGTGTGGCCATCCCCGGCCCCAGCCTCAGCTGAGGTGCGCGATGGGGAATCCGAGTTCGATCCGCTTCAGCTCATCACCGGTCGTCCCGTCCAGAACGACGGCCGTGGCCGGGATGGGTTCGCCGTCGAAGACCGCCTCGGGGGTTTCGGCCAGCAACACCACCAGCCGGTCGTCGACAAAGTGCAGGCTGACAAACGGCACGTCCAGGTCGAGTCGCCACAGCCGCTCACCGGTTGTGGTGTCCCGTCCGACCACCACCGAGCTGTAGTGGGGACCGGCGCCTGCGGCCATGTCGCCGTAGGCCACCCGAGAACCGGCTCGGTCGAAAGTGGCGTAACCGCTGTAGTCGTCATCGTTCAGCATGATTCCCGCCTCGTTCCGGATCGTGGCGTTGCCCTCGGCGTCGTACGCGAGGCGGAAGACCCGCCCGGCGACTCGCTCGATGGCGGTCCCGCCAACCTCATCCCCTGGGTACCAGCGCGGTTCGATCGGTTGTCGCTCTCCGGTGGCACAGTCCTCGGCGAACAGGGGGAGGCCTTCGTCTGTCGGTGGCAGGGGATCGTCGTCGGTCAGTGCCGGTTCAACCGCGGCGACAAAGCTTCCGTCGGCGCGCTCGGTCACGTGATACAGATGGCCCTCGACCTCACACACCACGGTTCCGTCCGGGGATGACGCCTTCGACCAGATGTCAACGCCCTCACCCCACCACTGGTAGAGAAACCGGCCGTCCGCCGAATACCCCTCGGTGTCGAAGGACGCAACCGTGGCGACCGAGCCGTTGGACCAGACCAGGATCCGGTCCGGGTCCGGTTTGGTCACCATCATGTTGGCGTCGAGCGCCTCGGCGGAATCAGCGAGCGCCTCCTCGGCGTTCG
>JBCCGJ010000170.1:0-12196 GCA_039029335.1 Actinomycetota bacterium
CCACCGAGCGCTGCGCACCTCAACCCGGCGACAGCAAGCCGAACCCGTCCCGCCGCCCGCCTGCGCTCCCCCGTCACCGGACACGCACTACCGTTACTCCAGGCGCCAAGGCGGTTGAAGAACGGACACGACACGACGATGCGAGTTCGAACCCTCACAACGACCCTGCTCATGCTGCTGCTTGCGACCGCATGCACCATCATCGGGGATGACAACGCCGCAGACGGCGGCGACCCGGCCGCGCGCGCCCAATCCGCCGAGGTTGGGGACACCGCTGGCGGCGCCTCCGCCCCAGAAGCCGAAGCCGAGGCCGCGGACCTGGCGGAGACCGAGGCGGCGGAAGGCGGTGAGGAAGAGCTGATCCGGGCGGCCACTGCTCAACGGGCTGCGGTGGATGCCTGCCTGGAAGCCGCTCCGATGCGGACCGCAGTGGTGTGGCTGGCCACCGGCACCTCGCCCGACGAGGCGGCGGATCTGGAGGAGACCCTGCGACAGACGCCCTCGATAACCGACTACCGCTACATCGATCAGGAGGCGACGTACGAGGCCTTCACCACCGCGTTCGCAGACGAGCCGGAGGTGATCGAGCTGGTCGCACCGGAAACCCTGCCGACCTCGTTCGAAGTCCGCTACCGACGGGAGGTCGACGAAGCGGCACTGCTCGCCGAGCTGGAGCAGTTCCCGTTCTTCGACACGTTCGAGAGCGTCCCGGACGCCCTCGCGTGTCAGGCGGAGCAGGAGGCGCTGACCATCATCTGCAGCCAACCGGCCACCGAGGTGGCGATCTGGTTGGAACCCGGTGTCACCGACCGCACGCTGGGGACGGTGGGCCGGCTGCTGGACGATTCGGACCTGATAGACCGGTTCCGGTACGTCGGCCCGGCCGAAACATACGCCGAGTTCGAGAACGGGTTCTCAGACGACCCGGATGTCCTCGATGTGATCGACCCTGACACGCTGCACACACGGTTCGCGGTTCACCTCGTCGCCAGGACCGAGACCGCCGACGAGCGGTCCACCCGCATCGACGAACTTGAGGCATCACTACTGGCCGTGCAGGGCGTCGACAGCGTTGAACAGCTCTGGGACCTCCCGCTGCGAGCGGCGTGCGCCGGCGCCGATCCATCGGACACGCCGCTTACCGACCTGCTGTCGCCACCGGGGATCAACGTCGGAGACGGCTGACCCGCTCGACCGGCCGACCGGCTCGGCGCACCGGGCTGATCGGGCTAACCGGGATCAACGTCGGAGACGGCTGACCCGCTGGACCGCCCGACCGGCTCGGCGCACCGGCTCGGCGCACCGGCTAATCGGGCTGATCGGCGAGACGGTGAAAAAAGACTGACCGGCGGACCAAGCCGGGACACAAACAAGCCCCGGCCGGAGCCGAGGCTTGTTCGGTTGTTCTCGCCCGACAGCCCGCAGGCTGCAGGCCCGTGTATTGCCTGGGCTCAGACCAGTTCGATGCGGGCCATCGGGGCGTTGTCACCCTGACGGGGGCCAAGCTTGAGAACCCGGGTGTAACCACCCGGACGGCTCTCGTAGCGGGGGCCGACCTCTTCGAAGAGCTTGGTGGTCATCTCCACGTCACCCAGATAGGCCAGAACCTGGCGGAAGTTGTGCAGCCCGCCCTTCTTGGCCTTGGTGATCATCTTCTCGGCGACGGGCCGCATGGCCTTTGCCTTGGCTTCGGTGGTGACGATCCCTTCGGCGGCGACAAGCGACGCAACCAGGTTGGCCATCATGAGCTTCTGGTGCTGGGCGGACCCGCCGAACCGGCGGGCCTTGCGTGGGCGTCCAGGCATGGTTCTTGTTCCTCGTTCCTAGTTCTTGAGTGCACGACGTTTCGACCGCCAGGTCGAAACTCGAGAAGCGGCCGGAGGCCGTTTCAGCGTGCGCCGCGCAGGGTAAGGCCACGCTCGTCGAGCTTGGCGGTCACTTCGTCCAGCGACTTCTGGCCGAAGTTGGTGATGGCCAGGAGGTCGTCCTGGTTCTTGGTCAGCAGCTCGCCGATGGTGTTGACCTGGGCTCGCTTGAGGCAGTTCCGGGGACGCTCGGAAAGGTCGAGGTCCTCGATGGGGAGGTCCAGATCCGGGGAGCCGGACGCTGCGGCCGGAGCCTCACCGAGGGTCAGACCCTCCGGCTCCTCGCTCATCTCCTCGACGAGCTGGAACAGCGACCGGACCGTTGCACCGGCCGAGGCCACCGCATCGCGGGGCTGGATGGAACCGTCGGTCTCGATGTCCAGGATCAGCCGGTCGTAGTCGGTCGACTGGTCGACACGGGTGGGCTCCACCGAGATGGCGACCCGACGGATCGGGCTGAAGATGGCGTCGATGGGGATGACACCGATGGTGGTGCTCTCACCGGCCCGCTTGGCCGCCGGGTTCCAGGCCCGACCACGCTCGACCGTGAGATCCATGGCCAGCCTGCCCTGATCGTTCAGGGTGGCGATCAGGGCATCCCGATTCAGGATCTCGACCTCGGGCGGGCAGGAGATGTCCCCCGCGGTGACCGAGCCGGGACCACGAGCATCGAGGCGGAGCACAACCGGCTCCTCGCTCTCGCTGGTGAGGACGATGTCCTTCAGGTTCAGGATGATGTCGGTGACGTCCTCGAGGGCACCGGCAATGGTGTCGAACTCGTGGAGGGCGTCGTCGAAGCGGACGGAGACCACTGCGGCACCCGGGACCGACGAAAGCAGTGCCCGCCGAAGCGAGGTGCCGAGAGTATGGCCGAAGCCTGGCTCGAGTGGCCCGATGGCGAACTTGCCACGGGTGGACTCGCCGTCATCGAGCTGTTCGACTGTGGGACGCTGAATAACCAGCATGAAGCGCTTCCTTCGATTTCGTTTTGGCGGGGTTCTTTGCTTACTGCCCGGACCTGATGCGGATCGGGCTCCGGAGTTGGCGGACCGGGGCCCGCTACACAGATACTCGTTGAAGAGACGTTGATGGGGACAGTTGGTGGTGATCCACCGAACCGGGGTTACTTGGAGTAGAGCTCCACGATCAGCTGCTCGCGCAGCGGGACGTCGATCTGCTCCCGAAGCGGCTCGGAGTAGACCTTGATGGCGAACTCGTTGTCACCCCGGTCCAACCAGGCCGGCGGCTGCCGGTCGAGCACGTCTTTGTTCCACTGGACGATGGGGTTCTCCCGGGTCTTCTCCCGGATCTCGACGACGTCACCCTTGCGAACCCGGTAGGACGGGATCGACACGCGCTTGCCGTTGACGTTGACGTGACCGTGGGTCACGAACTGGCGGGCCTGGGGCCGGGTGGACGCCCAACCAGTGCGGTAGACGACGTTGTCGAGACGAAGCTCAAGCGAGATGAGCATGTTCTCACCGGTCACGCCGTCCTTGCGGGACGCTTCCTCATAGACCTTGCGGAACTGCCGCTCGTTCAGGCCGTATGTGAACCGTGCCTTCTGCTTCTCCTGAAGCTGGAAGAGGTACTCGCTGTTGTTGTTGCCGCGGCGCCGGGTCCGGCCGTGGACGCCGGGCGGGTACGGCCGCTTCTCCAGGGCAATGGTCTCTCCCCGGGTGCCGAAGATGTTGGTGCCGAGACGGCGGGAGACTCGGGCCCGGGGGCCGGTGTATCGAGACATGTCAGACTTCCTCGTATCTTCTGGCTAGACGCGCCGGCGCTTCGGGGGACGGCAACCGTTGTGGGGCACCGGGGTCACATCCTTGATGCCGGTCACCTCGATGCCGGCGTTCTGGATGGACCGGATAGCGGTCTCTCGGCCGGAGCCGGGGCCTTTGACCTGTACGTCCACCTTGCGGACACCGTGCTCCATGGCCCGGCGAGCCGCAACCTCGGCAGCCTGCTGGGCGGCGTACGGGGTGGACTTGCGAGAGCCCTTGAACCCGACGTTGCCGGCGGAGGACCAGGCGAGCACGTGACCTTCCTGGTCCGAGATGGCGATGATGGTGTTGTTGAAGCTGGACTTGATGTGGGCGACGCCGTAGGTGACGTTCTTGCGCTCACGCTTGCGGGGTCGACGACCCCCTGCACCTGGCTTGGCCATTACTTGGTCACCTTCTTCTTGCCGGCCACCGTCTTCTTCGGGCCTTTGCGGGTACGTGCGTTGGTCTGGGTCCGCTGGCCACGAACCGGCAGGCCCTTGCGATGGCGGATGCCCTGGTGGCAGCCGATCTCCATCTTGCGCTTGATGTCCTGGGAGACCTCACGGCGCAGATCACCTTCGGTCTTCAGGTTGGAATCGATCCAGGCCCGAATCCGCATGACCTCGTCGTCGGTGAGGTCCTTGACCCGGGTGTGGGGGTCGACGCCGGTTGCCTCGGTGATCTGACGAGAGGTGGAGTTGCCGACGCCGAAGACGTAGGTCAACGCAACCACGGTGCGCTTGTCTCTTGGAATGTCAACGCCGGCTATACGAGCCATCAGCCTTGCCTCTGCTTGTGTCGAGGGTTTTCACAGATAACCCGGATCGTGCGATTACGACGGATCACCTTGCACTTCTCACACATCGGTCTGACGCTTGGGCGAACCTTCATCGGGAGTCCTGTGGTGTAGTGGGTAAACGAGTTGAAATTTCGTGGGCAGCTCTACGAACTGCGGAAGTGAACAAAAGGGGCGCAGTGGACCAGCAGTTCCGTTGGTTACTGCGAGTTACTGCTGGTCGCTGCGGGGTTACTGCTTTGAGTTACCACTCCGGGGGGCGGCCAGTGGCCGTAAACCCGGAGCGACGACGTTGCGATTACTTGTAGCGGTAGGTGATGCGGCCACGGGTCAGGTCGTAGGGCGTGAGCTCCACCTGAACTTTGTCGCCGGGGAGGATACGGATGTAGTGGCGCCGCATCTTTCCCGAAATATGGCCCAAGACGTTGTGGCCATTCTCGAGTTCGACCCGGAACATGGCGTTCGGGAGGGACTCGGTAATGGTGCCTTCGAGCACAATTGCATCTTCTTTATGCTTTGGCAGGACATGCCCTTTCGTTCAAACCGACGTCAGCGGGCCGGAAACGTACTTGATCGTCCCCCTTGCCGGGCCACGGCCTGACCGGAAGACTGCTGACGGGCTGGTCCGTGCGGCTCCCCCGGCGGAAAACAGCCAACGGTGCAGCGACAGACCAGCGTTCTATGCTAGTGGCGCCCGAAACGGCTCCCAACATAGGGGCGGCGCGAAGACGGCCGTTCTCCAGTCTATCCGCTCCATTTGGGCCAAAAACGGCCGATCAGGCCGCCCGGAACGCCGGTTTCCGCACCGGTCTGCACAAAACCACCACACGACCGCCGGGACTGGCTGACCGGCGAGGCTCTAGTTTGTTGTGAGGGCGCTCCGCAGACGGGTACGCCGACTGGGGCAGCGCAAACATCAAACGCGAACAGGGAACATGGACAGGAATACGTGGACATGGGCAACACGGAACTGATCCTGGTGGTCGAGGACGAACCGACCATCGCCGAGGCCGTGGCATCTCGGCTGCGGAGCGAGGGCTACGAAGTGGCCGTGGCGACCGACGGGCCGTCCGCCGTCGACCAGTGCAGCGCGTTGGCGCCTGATCTGGTGGTGCTGGACCTCAACCTCCCGGGGTTCGACGGTCTGGAGGTCTGCCGCCGCATCCACAGCTACCGCCGGGTCCCGGTTGTCATGCTGACCGCCCGGGACGACGAGACCGACATGCTGGTCGGGCTCGGGGTCGGGGCGGACGACTACCTGACAAAACCGTTCTCCCCGCGGGAACTGGTGGCCAGAATCAAGGCCGTCCTGCGGCGCAGCCAGACCGCCGGTGCCGGTGGGCCGACCCTGTCATTCTCCTCGGCGGCCGGGACGGTGGAGATCGACCCGACCACCCGTCGGGTGACCCGGGCCGGGGACGAGGTCCACCTCACGCCGACCGAGTTCGATCTGCTCCGGGCACTCGGCGAAGCCGGAGGGGCGGTGTTGAGCAGGGATCAGCTCCTTGCCATGGTCTGGGGGTACCGGGACGGGTCGGGAGCTCGGACGGTGGACAGCCACATCCGTTCGGTCAGGGCGAAGCTGGACGCCGACCTGATCAGAACGGTCCACGGTGTCGGTTATGCGCTCGAGACCACCGCGGAGGCCCCCCGATGAAACGAGCCCGCCCCCTTGACCGGATCTCCTCCATCAAGATCAAGCTCTCGATTCTGATCGTGGCCGCCGTCGCCATGACCGCGCTGACCTCTCAGATCGGGTTCTGGCTCGGCTGGCCGGTATGGGTCAGACCGATCGTGTCCGGCGTCGCCGCACTCAGCATGGTCCAGTACCTGGCAAGAGGGCTGACCAAACCGCTGCGGCGGATGGCCGAGGCCACCACCGCCATGGCGGGCGGGGACTACAGCCGCCGGGTCGAGCCAAACGGCAACGACGAAGTGGCTCAGCTGGCTCGCTCGTTCAACGCCATGGCCGGCGAGATGGCGGAAACCGATCGCCTCCGCAAGGAGTTCGTGGCCAACGCCTCGCACGAGTTGCGGACCCCGGTGGCCGCGTTGCGGAGCACGCTGGAGAACCTGGTGGACGGTGTCGGGCAGCCGGACCCGGAGACCCTTGGCCGCATGTTGGCCAGGGCGGAACACCTCTCAACCCTCGTCGGTCAGCTGCTGGACCTGTCCCGGCTCGACTCGGTCACCGATCTGACCGACGTGCATCCGGTGGACGTCGGCGACCTGCTGCACGACGTGGCCGAGGAGATCCGGCTGGTCAACCCCAACGCCGAGGTCATCGTTCGCTCACCGTTCGACCTGAAGGTCGAGGGTCAGCCGGCTCGCCTTCGCCAGGTGTTTGTCAACATCATCGGAAACGCAGCTCGATTCTCCCACCCCGGTGAGCCGGTGCTCGTCACGCTGACCCAGAACAACGGGTCCGCCGGCATCTCGGTCAGGGACACCGGCCCTGGTATTCCGGCCGAGGAACGGGAGCGGGTGTTCGAACGGTTCTGGCAGGCGGGCGGTACGGCGAGGACGGGATCCGGGGGCGCCGGTCTTGGCCTGGCAATCAGCAAACAGATCGTCGATCAGCACGGCGGGTCGATCGAGGTCAGGGAAAACAAACCACGAGGTGCGTGTTTTGTGGTCACCCTGCCCCGCCTACAGCGGGTGACCAGCCCGACCAGGGCCGCATACCCGGCGTAACCAAAAACCGCCGGTCGATGGCCGGGTGAGGAGATGTGATGGAGAACAGTCCGATACAACGCGGCCAAAATGCGGTTCCGAACTGGGGGCCGCCGGCAAAACGAGCCGCGGTCGCCCCGGGTTCGCTTCAGCCGGCAATGGACCCGTTGCAGGAGGCGGATGATCCGGTGCTGCATCGGACACCGGAACCGTCCGTACCGTCGGCCGCACCGTCCCTGCCGCCGCCGGCGCCCTGGCAGCAGCCGATAGCCGGGCCGCCACCGAACGGCAAGCGCCCCTCGGCCGAGACGCGGCTGGGCCAGATCGGTCACGCGCCGTGGTGGGTCACCTCGACGATCTTGATCGTCTCGGTGTTGCTCGAATTGGCCCTGCGGTCCAGGCTCAACTCGGTTGCCACGATGATGGCCGGTGGTTTGTTGGCCGCGCTGGTGATCAGCTCCCCTCACCGTCGGCAGCCGACTGTTGTCCTGGCACTGTCGGTGGCGGTACTGGGGACCGCGGTTGCGGTGCTTCGAGCATCGTTGTGGGTCACCATGCCAACGCTGCTGATGGTCGGCGGGTGCCTGATCCTCGCCGGCCACGATCGGCTGCTCCGCGGTGGCCTGCCGGCGGTCGCCGCTCGTTACCTGGGTGATGCCGCTCTCTCATTCCATTGGCTGCTCCAACCGTTGCGGGCGAGACCTGGTGGCGCCATCGGTCTGTTCGGACGACGCGTGCTGCTGGCCGGGTTGGCGGTTGTGCCGCTGGCGCTGCTCCTGGCCAGCGCGGACGCCGTGTTCGGGCAGCTCATCAGCAGCGTCGGACCGGGCAACAGCTGGCAGCATGCGCTCCTCGCCCTGCTGATCCTCCCCTTCGTCACCGCCGTTGCCATCGCGTCGCGGCGACCGGACAACACGGGCGCGGTGCGACCCGCGAACACAGGCGGTGGTTCCGGGCGGGCCCGATCGGGCGGGCTGTCGCTGTCGATGACCGACGCAACGGTGGTCCTGACATCGGTCGGCCTGCTGTTGGCGGCCTGGGGTTCCACCCAGGCGGTGGTAGCCCTCGGCGGCGCGGACCGGTTGCTGGCAACCGCCAACCTCACCGCGGCCGAAAACGCCAGGCAGGGTTTCTTCCAGTTGGTCGCGGCCACGGCGTTTCTTGTGGCCATCGTTACCGCCGCCGACCGTTTCACCGTTCGAGCATCGGCATCGGACAGGCGCAGGTTCCTTGTCCTTACGCTGCTGATCGGGCTGGAGACCCTCGGTGTGGTGGTTGCCACCTATGCCCGGCTGGCGCTCTACATCTCCGGCTTCGGCAACACCATGCTGCGGGCGTCGGTGGCGTGGTTTCTGGCGTGGTTGGCGGCGGTCATGCTTGTCCTCGTTGTTTCGGTCAACCGGGACCACGGGCAACGGTGGTTCGGCGCGGTCGTGTTCGGCCTCGGCGCACTCTGGATCCTGGCGTTCGGATTGTGGAACCCGGAAGCTGCGGTGGCCACCGGCAACGTGTCACGCAGCGAGCAGGCCGCGGACATCGACTACCGCTACCTGGGGCGGGCCCTTGGACCGGACGCCATTCCGGCTCTGGTCGACCTGGTTCCCACGCTGCCGACCGAACACCGGGAGCGGTTGACCGAGGACCTCTGCCGGCAGGCCGACAGCCTCGGCGGTGGATACCCGATCCTCAGTTGGAACCGGTCACATGCCAAGGCCGATGCCGCCCTTCGGTCGCTCGGCTGCTGAGCCGGTTCGACACCGGCGTCATCACGAACCAAAACCGGTGACGAGCACCAGTCGGCGGGGAACGTGGGCGGACACGTTCCCGCCCCAAGACGTGCTCGCCGCCTGATGGCCCGTGGCGCAAGGGACTCAGTCGCCTGTGGTGAAGGCGCTGACGGCGTTCCTGCCATCACCGCATGATGATGGTGCTGCTGACACCAGCACCCGCGGCGGATCAACGGAGACCCGTGGACAGTTCCTTCTGTAGTGGGGTCGGGAAGCTTGGCTTGACCACGGTTTCACCGAGGAACGCCGCGGTCCGGGCCACGGCATCATCGATCAGCGCGGTGTTCTCCGGCCCGACCGGTTCCAGCAGCCGGGTGACCACGGCGCCCGTCGGATCCTGGGACCAGCCGCCGACGATCCGGCCGTCCACCCAGACGGTCGGTCCGATGTTGCCGTTGCGGTCGAAGAGCCGCGCCCGATGGTCGCCAAGGTACCAGTCCCGTTCTTTCCATCCCATCGCGGTCGGATCCAGCGACGGCAACAACGCGGCCCACGGCGGCTGATCGGCCACCGGGGCAAGATCGTTCGCCAGAAGGAACCCCGAAACGGCGCCGCCGGTGCCGTCCTCGATCGACACCTCTGCGGTGTCGATGGCAGCCAGGATCTTGCGGGTCTTGCCCATCGTCCAGCCGGTCCACCACTTCATGTCCGCCACCGTTGCCGGTCCGAAGCGATGGAGCCACCGCCGAAGCAGCTCGATCGACGCCTCGGTTTCGTCCACCTCACCAAGACGGGGGACCTCCCGGTTCGGCCACCACCGGTCACGACGGAACCACCGGTACTGCCGTCCGGTCCAATCCCCCGTCGGCCTGCCCCGAATCAGCAGCCCTTCGACCGCCATCAGGCCGAGGACCCGAGAGGTTGCCCCGGCCTCGACGGAGTGTTTGGTTCCGGCGGCCATCACGATCCTGGTCGCCAGTGTCGGCACCGCCTTGGTCAGCTCCCTGGCCTGCAAACCATCGGGACCGCCGCCGTCGAGCGCGTCAAGGACCTCCAGAGCCACGTGGGCCAACCAGCCCGGCGGGTCCTCGATCCCGCTGTCGGCCAGAAACGTCTCGAGGCGCCGCCGCTCGACCGACGCAACCGCGCCCGACGAAGACCCCTCGACCACTGGGACCGTCTCGGTCGATGCGACAAACAGGGTCCGGCGCATGGCCAGGGTCCGCAACACGGTCCGGTCCTCGAAGAGTGCGCTGTCGACGTCCGCCACGGTCACGCCGTCGATTCGGGGCGCGGCGGACAGGTAGATCGTGGCGGGGTCGGTGGCGTGGAGCACGACCAGGTCGTCGGCCAGGGCCGGCACGCTCTCGGCCGGTTCGGTCAGCCGGTGACGGAGACCCAGCCGAGCTCGACGCTCGCCGGCGGACACCAGCCGTTGGGTCATGAACGGGGCCGAGCGGTCATTCGGACAGGCACGCCGGCGGCACTGCGGCTACCACCGAGGCTCGAAACAAGGCGGGGACCGGAAATCGTCAGCCGGCGGCGGACAGGACCCCGTCGATCGCCTCGAACAGCCGGGCGGTCACCTCGTCCTCGGTGCCGAGACCGTCGACGGTTACCAGCAGCCCCCGCTCTCCGAACCAGCCCATGGTGGGAACGGTTTCCTCTTCATAGAGGGCCAGACGCTTTGCGATGCCCTCGTCGGTGTCATCGTCGCGCTTGCGGGCCTTCATCCTGGCGGTCACCTCTTCGAGCGGAACGTCGAGGTCCAGTACGGCGTGCAGCGCGTCCTCACCGAGCATCTCGACCAGGGCTTCCGCCTGGGCGGTGGTCCGGGGGAAACCGTCCAGCACAAAACCCGACTTCTTGATGTCCTCCGACGCCAGCCGCTCGGCGACGATGGCGATGGTCATCTCATCGCTGACCAGCCCGCCGGCATCCATGATCGGACCGACCTGTTTACCCAGCTCGGTGCCGGCCGCAACCGCAGCCCGGAACATGTCACCGGTGCTGAGGTGGGTGACGCCGTAGTGTTCGACGATCCGGTTGCACTGGGTGCCCTTGCCCGCCCCTTGGCGGCCGAAGATGACCAGTCGGATTGCGGTGTTGGGATGATCGTTCATGTGTTCCTTGCCGGGGAGATGATCCGCGGAGTTGCCGTTCGCCCGGTTGAACAGGTTGCGAAGCCTCGCCAGGACCGTCTTGAGCATCGGTGGTGGCCGGCTACTTCAAGAACCCTTCGTAGTTTCGCGCCATCAACTGGGAGTTGATCTGTTTCATCAGCTCCAGGGACACACCGACGCCGATGAGAATCGAGATGCCGGAGAAACCGAGGAGGCCGACGTTGTTGTTGCCGCCGCCCAGCAGCTGGAACAGCAGGGCTGACGGGATGAGAGCGATGGCCGCCAGGAACAGGGAGCCGGGCAGCGTGATCCGGTTGAGGATCTTCGACAGGTGCCGCTCGGTCTGGGGGCCGGGGCGGACGCCGGTGATGAACCCACCGGACTTCCGCAGCTCATCGGCCCGGCGGCCCGGGTCGAACGAGATGGCATTGTAGAAGTAGGCGAACCCGACGATCAGCAGGCCGAAGACCAGGATGTAGGCCGGGTCCGTTGGGGTGAAGAGCCGGTTCTGGATGAACTGGCGGACGTTGTCCCCCCAGTTGGGGTCCAGCGGGTTGCCGCTTGTGGGCAGCGCGGTGGCCACCAGGCTTGGCAGCTGCAAGAGCGAGCTGGCGAAGATGACCGGGATGACACCCGCCTGGTTGACCTTGAGCGGGATGTACGTCTTGTTGCCGCCGTACTGTTTGCGGCCGACGACCCGCTTCGGAAAGTTGATCGGGATGCGGCGCTGGCCCTGCTCGATGAAGACGATGCCGACCACCAGGCCGAGCAGTACGACCATGGCGATGGCCACCCACACCCAGCCCCGAAGTTCGAAGATCTGGACGCCGACAACCGGGAGGCCGGCGACGACCGATGCGAAGATCAGGACCGACATGCCGTTGCCGAGGCCCTTCTCGGTGATGAGCTCACCCATCCACATCAGCAGTGCGGCACCGGCGGTGACACAGACGATGGCCATGATCATCCGGCCGATGGAGCCGTCCGGGAAGAGGCCGGGGTCGTACCCGAATATCTGCTCCGGGCTGCGGTTGATCAGGAACGTGAGGCTGGACGCCTGGATGAGTGCGAGCGCAACGGTGACGTAGCGGGTCCACTGGGTGATCTTCCGCTGGCCGACCGCGCCCTGAGACTGCCACTCCTCCAGTTTCGGGGACCTGGAACAGCATGGCGAGCAGCTGGCTGCGCACCATCTCGAGCCGCTCGTCGGAGTACAGCAGCACCTGGTGGACGAACCGGTCGCTGG
>JBCCGJ010000171.1:0-12099 GCA_039029335.1 Actinomycetota bacterium
GCACGAGTTTCTCTTGCGCCACTGGCCGTCCCTCACCCCGGAGCAGGCGCTGAACGACCTCTTCGGCTCACGAGCGCTGCTCGGTTCCGCGGCCCGGGGTACCGAGTTGAAGGTGGACGACCTGGAGCTGGTCCACCGGCCGAGGGCCCCGCACGCGCTGGTCGGAGACATCCACTGGTCGAACGCCGACATCCCCCTGCTCGACGAGCTCCTCGCCCTGCTCGGAATCTCACTCGAGGGACGGGACGACGACGAACGGATAAAGGAACGGGACGAACGGGACGAGTTCGAGCAGGCCGCCGAGGTGGACCGCCGGGCGGAGGAGGCCGGCGAGGCGTTCGACGACGAGGACGACCTGCCGGGATTCGAGGTGGCCGATGACGACCTCGGCATTGGCGGCATGTTCGACACCTCCATCCTTGATGAGCGATTCGAGGTGCCCGAATGAGCGACCAGGGCGGGTCCGATCAGGACGGCGGAGATCCACCGGAGGACATCACCGAGGGCAGGCTTGACTCGGACCGTATGGCGGACTCCGCCTCGGACCGGCTCGCCGACTCCACCGAGGACATCGTCGACCGGGCCTCTGCGGTACGGGCTCGTCGGGTCGGTGGCCCCGACCGGACGGTCCGGGCCGAGGACAACAACCAGCCGATTCTCGACTTCGAGGGGCTGCCGTTCCAGGAACTCGAGGTCGAGCGGCCGGACGATGTCGCCCAACGCAGTGCAACCGTCCGCCAGCTGGCCGTCGACGAGCAGGTTTGGCGCTTCGGTCACGTCATCGTTGACGAGGCTCAGGATCTCACGCCGATGCAGTGGCGGATGGTGGTCAGACGGTCGCGGCAGGGGTCGGTCACGATGCTCGGGGACCTGGCCCAGCGGTCCATCGGGGAGCCGGGGACCTGGGACGATCACCTGCCCCCGGAGCTCTCGCTGTTCGAGCAGCAGAACCTGACAACGAACTACCGATCCCCGGCGGAGATCAACGATCTCGCGGGAACGCTTCTGGAGGACCTGGCTCCCGAGTTGCCGAAATCCCGGGCGGTTCGGCGCTCGGGACACGAGCCAGCAGTCGTTCCGGTGGCCTCGCTCGCCGATGAACTGGCGGCCGCCGTCGCAGCCGCCCCCGGCGTGCCCGCCGTGCTCGGCTTCGACCTGCCAAACCTGTCCTCGCTCGTCGCCAATGGCCGGTGCCGGACGTTCTCGCCGTGGCAGGCGAAAGGACTGGAGTTCGACTCGGTTGTTGTCGTCGAACCGGCCCGGTTCCTGGACGAGCCGAACGGGTTGAGCCTGCTGTACGTCGCCCTCACCCGGTCAACGGACCGACTGACGATCGTCCATCAGCGGCCGCTTCCCGACGTGCTTCGTTGAACCGGGGGAGCGGCGGCCCAGTCGGTCGCCCGGACCTCGTCGGAGCGGCGGCGCGGTCAGACATCCGGCCATGGCGGGGAGTACGGTCTGTCGCCATGACCGGCGACATACCCAACCTTCCCCCCACACTGATCGGGGCGATCGGCAGGCCGTTCTGGTACGAGGGAGCGGCCGTCTCGGAGCGGGCCGAGCTGGCCAGGACAACGGTCCCACTGGCCGACGGCCGCGGGCAGCGTGTGGTTCTGGTCTCGGGATATCTGGCGGGGACCCGCAGCACCCGGCCCCTGGCCCAGTGGTTGCGGGCCGCCGGATACGTCGTGGCGTACGCCGAGGTCGGACGTAACGCGGTGTCCAGCTCGGTGGCGGCGGCCGCCATCGCCGACGCCCTTCGTTTCGGCGACGGTCCGTCGTTGCTCATCGGCCACAGTCGCGGCGGGCAGCAGTGCCGGGTTGCGGCCTACCGGAACCCCGAGCTGGTCTCCCAGCTGATCACCCTCGGCTCGCCGGTCCGGGCCCACTACCCTCGGGCGGCGCTGCTCCGGGCCTCCGTCGAGGCCACCCGGCTACTGAACCTGCTGCCCGTCGGGCCAAACGAGGACCCGGTCGCCGAGACCCAGTACGAACGGGATCTCTTCGCCCCGTTCCCCGAGCAGGTGCCGTGGACGGCGATCTGGTCGAAGCGCGACGGTGTCATCGAGTGGCAGGCCTGCCTCGACCCGGCGGCCGACTCGCTGGAGGTCACCTGCTCCCACACCGGTCTGGTGGCGTCGGTTTCGAGCTTCCGGGCGATTGCCGATGTGCTCGACGCCGCCGCCGGCCGTTTCGGCGGAACGGAATAGACGATCGGCGGCCGGTCCCGGCGGGTAAACTCAATCCGCCCCCGTAGCTCAGCTGGATAGAGCGGGTCACTTCTAATGACTAGGTCGCAGGTTCGACTCCTGTCGGGGGTGCTAACAACCTGACCAGGGAAACGTCGACGGATCTGTCGCAGCCGGCGCCGGAGCTCTTGGCGGCGAGCCGGAACGAGCATCTACGGAGCCCGAACGGCCTTTGACGGCCGTGATTGACACCGTCGCAGCGTGGCGTGGGTCAGCCGGACCACGCTGCCCAGTCCACGTTGACTGTTCGCCGGAACCGGGCAGGCGCGCCGCCTGATTGGGACTCAGGCCGTGATGCCGTCGGCCGACAATACGAGAATGTCTGACCTTGATCATCTCTGGTTGTTGGTGAGCACCGCGCTTGTCTTGTTGATGCAGGGCGGCTTCCTGCTGCTGGAGGCGGGCCTGACACGAGCAAAGAACTACATCAACGTCGCCGTGAAGAACCTGGCCGATCTCGGGCTTGCCATCGTGTTGTTCTGGCTGTTCGGGTTCGGGATCATGTTCGGCGACGACTGGGGCGGTGTGACCGGTCTGTCCAACTTCGCCGTCGACCTCACCACTGTTGCCCCGGATCTGACGACGACATTCCTGTTCCAGGTCGTCTTTGCCGGGACCACCGTGACGATCATCTCCGGTGCGATCGCCGAGCGGACGTCGTTCGTCGGCTACATCGGCATCGTCACCACCATGGCGATCATCTATCCGATGTTCGGCCACTGGGTTTGGGGAGGCGGCTGGTTGAGCGGGCTCGGATTCGTCGACTTTGCGGGTTCGACCGTCGTCCACAGCATCGGCGGCTGGGCCGCCCTGGCAGCGGCGCTGATCATCGGCCCTCGAACCGGGCGTTTCAACGACAACGGTGAACCGACGCCGATCCGGGCGTCGAACCTGCCGCTCGCCATGACCGGTTCGATTCTGCTGTGGTTCGGTTGGCTCGGCTTCAACGGAGGCTCCGTCCTGGCGTTCGACATGACGGTGCCTGGTGTCATCGCCGTGACGGTGATCGGCGGTGCGTTTGGGCTGGTCGCCTCGCTGTTCGCCGCGTGGATGCGCGAGGGCTACCCGGCACCGGGCGCACCACTGAACGGCATGCTGGCCGGCTTGGTTGCGGTCACCGCGGGAGCCCATGCGCTCCCCACATGGGCGGCTGCGGTGGTCGGCGCTGTCGGTGGTCTGCTTGCACTCTGGGTTGAGGGCCTCCTGGAGCGCAAAGGCGTCGACGACGCCGTCGGTGCTATTCCCGTACACCTCGGTGCCGGCGCCTGGGGCACCATCGCCGTCGGGATTTTTGGCCGAAGCGACACGTTGGCCACGGATCTAGGCCTGGTGAGCCAGGTTCTTGTGCAATGCCTTGGGGTTGCTGTTGCCGGCGCTTGGGGATTCGGCGGGTGTTGGATCGCCTTCCGATGGATCGACTCGTTGAGCCCGCTGCGAGTGCCGGTTGAGCACGAGCTGGATGGGCTCAACGTCGCTGAGCACCGCGAGCCGACGGCGATGATCGAACTGCTGCACCACATCGAGTACCAGACCAGGACCGGGGCCATCACCGACCCCATTGAGGTTGAGAGCTTTACCGAAGTCGGGCAGATCGCCGGCCAGTTCAACGATCTCACCGCCCAGCTGAAGGGAATGGCCGACATCGCTGAAAAGATCGCTGACGGGCGTCTCGATGTCGAGGTGGTTCCTCGCTCCGATGAGGACACGTTCGGGCTGGCCTTCCGACGGATGGTCGGAGACCTGAGGAGCACGGTCAGCGGTCTTAGTTCGACTGCCGCTGAACTGAATGACTCGGCCGGAGCGATGGGAGCGCTGACCGAGAACATCGAGGGCGGCGTCCAGACCCAGCTGGCCGATGTCGCGCGCGGCGAGCAGAGTTTCGACGAGGTCAAGACCCTGATCGACCAACTCGAACAGGAGGTCAACGCACTTGCGATCGCAACGGACGCAGCGCTCCAGGAGCTGGTGGACTCGATGGACCGTTCTCGGGGGCAGACGGACCAGGAGGACCCGGACGGTGACGATCTCCGAGCCGTTGTGCAGGGAATCGCTTTGTCTGCTCGAGAGATCAACTCCGTGGTCGACGTTGTGCGATCAATCGCCGATACCACAAACCTCCTGGCACTGAACGCACACATCGAAGCCGAGCACGCCGGAGGTGCGGCAGGTGCCTCGTTCCGAGTCGTTGCTGAAGAGGTCCGAGGGCTGGCGAACGAGACGGTCGAGTCCGTAGCGAAGATCGAAGGCCAGATAGGCGACCTCCATCGGCACATTGAAGGAGCGGTGACAATCGTCGATCAGGTCACCGGCCGCGCCAGTGGACTGAGCGCGACCTTTACCGAACTCACCAACGGCGTCGGGCAGTCTGCCCAGCGACTTCAGCAGCAGGCGTCAAACGCCCACGCTGCCATCCGCTCCATCAGCGAGGTCAGCACCCAAAACGCCGACACGGCAGCCGAGTTCCGCGACCTCGCCGACAACGTGAAGAGCGGGGCGGCAACCGTGGGCGGCCAACTCGCTCGATTCGAGACCTGAGTCGGCGACGTCGCAGCTCCAGGACCCCCGTTCCTCGGGGGCGGATGCCCCGAGTGGCCCATCTCCAACCCACAAAAAGGGGTCGTGCGGACCATTTAGATTTCGTTTCTGGTCGTCGTTACCCACTCCATCGGGTCGGACGGCCAGTGCCAACCGGCTCCGAGAAGAGAAACCACCAAGAGAAGGGAAGGAACGTGTTCCTTGGCCTTGCCACCACCATCGGCGGTACCTTCGCCGTCCGAAAATTCTAGGAGAACCCACTGATGAGCAAAACCATGAAGCTTCGGGTACAGGCCACGACCGTTATGGTCGGGCTGAGCAGTGTCATCCTCACCATGGGAGCACCCTGGAAGTTCGGCTGACCGACGCACAGCATCATTGTTGAGGTCCGGGACCGGTGGTACGCCGCCGGTCCCGGCCGCGTCCGGAGGCTCATGATCCGGGGTACCGAGTCGATAGGCAAGCGGGTCATCTCGCCCGCTCCGATCATGCTCGAGGACATCCGAACGACGTTGCGGGGACACCGCCTCTCTGCCCTGCTGCTTTGCACCATCGCAGCCGGCGCACTGCTGCTTGTGCACGCGACGAGAACGCTCGAGGACGAGCCGTTCTACGGCGACCACCCGCTTATCTTCCTCGCATTCTGCGGGCTGTTGTTCGCCGCCGAGCTTCGTCCCATGCCGTCCTTGACGGACGAAACCGAGCTGACCGCCTCCTGGGCGTTCGCCTTCACCCTCCTGTTTGTCGCCCCCCTGGCCGGCGCGGTCGGTGCGGTGATGGTCTGCTCGACGATCAATGACCTCCGCAACCGGAAGCGCCTCGATCGCACACTCTTCAACGCAGCCCAGTTCGCCCTCTCCCTGACCGCCGGCGGGGCCGTCGGTTCGCTGATCACCGACGTTCGAGCGGTGGCCGACGGTGAACCCGTTACCCCGTCCTGGCTGGTGGCCGTCCTCCTGGCCTGTGCGGTCGGCTTTGCCGCCAACAGCGTCTTTGTCAGCGTGGCCGTCGCCTTTCACGCCGGTCTCCCGGTCCCGGAGATGCTCCGGCGATCGCTCGGGATCAACCTCGGGATGGACGGCCTCCTCCTGGCCCTGGCCCCGATCTTCGTTGTCGTTGGGCTCGAGTCGCTGCTCCTCGTCCCGCTGCTGCTCGCCACCGTCTGGATCATCTTCAACAGTGCGGCCCTCGCGCTGCGCAACAAGCACGAGGCGACCCACGACCAGCTGACCGGGATCCCGAACCGGCGGATGTTCGAGGACCACCTGGCGCTGGTGATGGACGCGGCACGAGGCACCCGCCAGCAGTTCGCCCTGGTCCAGATCGATCTCGACGGTTTCAAGGGCATCAACGATCGACTCGGACACCACTACGGCGACCTGGTGCTCAAGGCGGTCGCCTCCCGGCTGACCTCGAACGAGCGGCTGAACGACCAGTGCGCAAGGCTTGGCGGTGACGAGTTCGCCCTGCTGTTCCTCGACATACGCTCGCTAGGAGACGCTTCGACGATCGCCAATCGGGCCCTTGCCCGGATCGCCGAACCGCTCGACGTCGAAGGTGTGCCGCTCCGGGTCGGCGCAAGCCTCGGTGTCGCCGTGTTTCCCGTCCACGGCGACGAGCCCCAGCGGCTGATGCACCACGCCGACATGGCCATGTACGAAGCCAAGCGGCAGGGCGGCGGGGTCCGGGTCTACGAACCGGGGGAGGACGACGACGGGCCGGGACGAATCGAGTTGCTGACCGACTTGGCCGTTGCGACCGTCGAGGACCAGTTGGTGCTCGAGTACCAACCGAAGTTCGAGATCGACAGCGGTCGGCTCACGATGGTCGAGGCCCTGGTTCGATGGCACCACCCCGAACACGGCGTGGTCCCGCCCGGGTGGTTCATGCCGCAGGCGGAACAGACCGACCTGATCAACCGGCTCACCGACCAGATCATCGAGATGGCGGCCCGCCAGCTCCGGGATTGGCGCAATGCCGGCATCGACGTACCGGTCGCCGTCAACGTGTCCGCCAGGAACCTCCATGACCTCCGCTTCCCATCCCGGGTAAAGGCCACCCTCGATCGCTACGAGATCGACGGCCGATCGCTCGAGGTGGAGGTGACCGAGAACTCGGTGATGGAGGATCCGAGCCGCTCGGGGAAGGTGCTGTCGGAGCTCCGCTCGCTCGGCATCACGGTGGCGATCGACGACTTCGGGACCGGATACTCCTCCCTGTCGACGCTGCGCGACCTGACCCTTGACCGGATCAAGATCGACCGCTCGTTCATCACCGGTCTGGCCACCGACACGGGCGACCTGACCATCGCCCGTTCGGTGATCGAGCTGGCCCACAACCTGGGTATGAGCACGGTGGCCGAAGGCGTCGAGACAAACGAGGTGCTTGAGATGCTCCGCAGCCTTGGCTGTGACGAAGTCCAGGGATTCCTCCTGGCCCGACCCCAACCGGCGGAGGCGCTCGAAGCGATGCTGCGAGCCGGCCGGACCGACCTCGGGACGCTGATCGACCAGCCGGTGAGCACACCATGATCACCGGTGTCTGCTTCCTGCTGCTCGCCGCCACCGTTCCCCTGCTGGGCGGCAGCCTTAGCCGCCTGGGGGCCGTACGGCTCCGAGCCTGGTGGGCGATCATCGCCGCACTGGTCATCCAGGTCTTCCTCATCGAGGTGTTCGCCGGCACGCTCGACGGCCTGGTGGCGGCCACGATCCACCTGATGAGCTACGGACTGGCGTTCCTGTTCGTCTGGCACAACCGCCAGGTAACCGGGATGGCGCTGATCGTGCTCGGCGGCTTGCTGAACGCCGCGGCGATCGCCGCCAACGGCGGGGTCATGCCCGCACAGCGATCGGCGCTGGAGACGGCGGGCATCATCGTCGACTCCCCCGAATTCGAGAACTCGGCTGTGGTGGAAGACGCCCGGCTGTGGTTCCTCGGCGACATCTTCGCCATCCCAGAAGGCGTCCCGTTCGCCAACGTCTTCAGCATCGGGGACATCATCCTCGTGCTGGGCGGTGCGGTGACGGTGCACACCATCGGCCGCTCCAGGATCGGCCTCCTCCTGGCCCGACTCGATCCGCTGAACCGGGGCGACGGGGCCGAGCACGACCAGGCGCAGACCCCCGACCAGGTTTCTCTCACGGACCTGTAGTAACACCGCAGGAGCTGGCGACAACCGGAGCGTGTGGTGCGTATCCGGCGGCGACTGCGCCGCAAGCCGCCGGTTCAGCTTCCGGTGTTCTCCCGGATACTGGTTTCCATCGCCCGTTGGCTGTCGATCAGGCCGGTGATGCAGGCACCGATGTCCTCGCTGGCGGAGTGGACGGTTGTCGAGAGGTTGTCGATCTGTTTCGCCGCATGGGTGACCTCGGCAACGGTGGCGGCCATCCGGTCGGCAAGGTCGCGCATCTCATCGGCAACCACGCCGAACGCTTCGGCATCGGCGGTTCGGTGGACCTCAATACTGGCGTTCAGGGCCAGGAGCTTGGCCTGCCCGTTCAGGTACCCGAGCTGGCCGAGCAGCCGGCTGATCTCGTTGCCCGCTTCCTCGACGTTGTCGACGACGGAGCCGAGTTGGCGCCGAGCGTCCTCGGCGTCGCTGCCCTTGGAGCCGGCTTCGGATATCAGATCGCCGATGTGCTCCTGGAACTGGAGGGCATCCGCTTCGCGCCGGGCGTCCTCGGTGCGGTCACGAAAGGTGATCATGACCCCGAGGTAGACGTCATCCAAATCGAAGACCGGACTGATCGCCAACTCCACGTCGCGCCCATCGGTTTCGGCCCGCACGGCCCCCGGGTAGTTCGACGGGTCGGCAAGCGCCTCGGCACGCAACAGGGGACAGTCGACCAGGCGGTCGGCGGGAGCCCCGAGGAGCGATTCCGCCGGTCCGTCGACCAGGCCGAGTTCGGTGAGGCGCCTGACAGCGTGACGGGAAATGAATGTCACCCGGTAGCCGGACGACTTCGACACCATGGCAACACCGAGGGCGTTTGAGTTCACAATCGCTTCGTATGCCGGTGTCTCGTCGTAGAGCGGTCTCACCGGTCACCTCCGTCGGTCACGGCGGTCGTGCCGGGCCGCCCCGGGTACACCGACGTGCCGCCCCTTGCGGAGCAGGACGAACGAGGTGGTGCCGGGTTGCCGCGTTGGAGCGAAGGGGCCATCATTCTTTATCCGTCGGCCGATTCGAGGCCAACATGAGAAACTTCTGAGGTTGCCGTCCGAGCCTCTCCGTCGGCCCTCCCGGGCGCTGCCGGCGTGAGTGGGCCACGGCAGCCGGGACGGGTCAGTTACCGAGGAAGCCGTCTTTCATCATGGCGTCCAGCCATTCCCAGCGGTCCACCGCGGCCGGGTCGAGATCGGCGGTCGGTGCCTGGTCTGTTTCGAAGTGCCGATGCCGGTCTTCGCCCCTCGCCAGCATGGCGGACTGGTGGCCGCCGCCGGTGTGCAGGTTGTGCGGCGCGAGGTACTGGATGTTCAGCCCTATTCGACGGTCGTCGCTGAGGTTGGGGCCGGACGCGTGAACCGTCCAGCCGTGATGGAGCGACGCTTCACCCGGGGCCAGCACACAGAGGGTCGCTTCCGCCGCGGCCGTGGCCGAGGTGTCGACGGTCTGGCCCATGAGCAGGACGTTTGTCGGGTCCTCGGTGTGGACATGCCGTATCGGCCCCTCGCGATGGCTCCCGGCCAGCATGCGCATACAGCCCGACTCCTCGGTGGCCGGGGCCAGTGCCAACCACGCCGACACCTGAGCATCGGCGTCCGAGAGTCCCCAATAGGTCAGATCCTGGTGCCAGCTGACGTGGGAGGCGGTCTGTGGCTCCTTGATGATGTAGGTCACGTTGTAGACCAGGATGTCCGGCCCGATGCAGGCCTCGACCGCATCGAGCAGCGCAGGATGGGTTGCCAGCTCGTGGGCGGAGGGGAGAATCGTGTGGACCTTGTTGCGGTAGTGCAGGGGTCCGAGCTGGTCCTCCGCCATCTCCAGGGCCCGACGGTGGGTTGCGGCCTCCGCCTCGGCCACCACCGGTACCGGGGAGACGAACCCATCACGACTGAACGATCGTTTAGTCACAACTGAATAGTAGGTTGACCGCGCCTCGCGGCCAAGAGGATTCACCCGAGCCCTGAGGGACGCCGAGGGGCGGTGAGCTGTGTGAGAGGGACGCCTTGGGAGATCCGCGAGATGTGCTGGAGCCCCGTCGGGTCACCCGCGACCCGGCCGAGCCGCGGCCGGCGCTAGGTGAGACCGGTCACCTCGGCCTGTTCGGCGGCCGCCCTTGTCAGGCCGTGCAGGTCGTCGCTCAGGCTCGAGATCGAGGTTGCGCTCTGAGCGACGAGGTTGGCCGACTCCTCAACCTCGCCCATGTGGCGGACCGCATCACCAACACCGACGGTCATCTGTCCGGTGATCTCCTCGATGTTGCGCAACGCATCCTCGGTGGTCGCGGCCAGGTTCTTGACCTCGTCCGCAACCACACCGAAGCCCCGTCCGTGCTCGCCGGCCTGGCTTGCTTCGATCGTGGCGTTCAGCGCAAGGAGTTTGGTCTGTTCGGCCAGGTCCCGGATGCTGTCGACGATGGAGACCACCTCGGTGGTCAACCCGTCGACCTCGCTGAGCTCCTGCCTCGCCCGCTTCACACTGAAGGCCAGTCCCTTCTCGTCGCCGATCGACGTGGCTTCCAGCGCTGCGCCGACGTCGGCAAGCTGCGAACTGCACTCGGCAACCCGCTGGAGATGCCACAGTTGCCGGTCCCTCGCCCGCACGAACACCCGCATCGCCATCATCGCCACACAGGCCCCGACGTCGAAGGCCAGCCGCCTGAGCTCCGTCGCCAGATGCTCGTCCATCCCGCCGGCCAACGCAGCGGTGTACACCGTTTCTGGAACCGAAACGAGGTACGGAAACGTGATACCCATCTCAACCGGCTGGTAGGTCCGTTCGCTGAAGCGCATCTCCAGGTAGTCGATCAGATCCTGATCGAGGCGGGAGTTGTACATCCGGATCAGGTGATCGGCCAGGTCCCGGTCCTCGAACGTGTCGAAGACCTGTCTGGCCTTGTGCCCGGCCGGGACATCCTGCAGATCCTGCTGCATGTCGGTCGCCATCCGAAGGCCGATGTCCGGCTGTCTCGCCAGGAACCAATGGAACCTGCCGAGTCCAAGGTCGCTCAGTCCGTAACAGTCGGCGAGGGCGACAAACTCCCCCTCGATGACCGTCCGTTCGACGTCGGGCCACGGTTGTTCATTCTGAGGGGTCGACGTCACCGGTCGCGGACCGATGCCCCTCCGTCTGGGAGGCCAAATCTGCACGGCGTCCCATCGGCGGGCCCCCGAGCGCGATGAGGTTTGTTCGATTCGGTGTCATCGGTGTCATCGGTGGACTCATAACCACCGTCCGCAGGCAATGCGATCGGAACTTCACTTTGCGTGATGCTACGGTGGATGGGCCCAAGGCGGGGTGGGTTGAAGGTTCGGTGACAACCGATGATCGGAAGACAACCAACAACGGCCGACCCCCGGTATGAGTTCCGGGTGTGGGGCCACCAGGACGGCGTTGTGCGGCGCCTCTGGGATCTCGCGGACTCCACCAGTGAGAAGCACTTCGAGGACTGCTACCTGCTGACCACCGACCCGACCTGCAATCTGAAGATCCGGCGGAACCGGCTGAAGATCAAACGCCTGGTCGAGGAGCGGCTGGGTTTCCAACACTGGTCGACGAGATGGCATCGGCTGGTCGATCCGACGGCCCGCCGGGTCGGCAACGGTGAGGGTGGGCAACGCCCTGCTCCGGCCTCGGGATTCGGTGGGCTCGGCCACGGTGCCGATTCGCTGGCCCCGATCAGCGGCGTGCGGCCGATCTTTGTCGTGAAACACCGGCTGCGGTTCCGCTTCGGCTCCGTGCGGGCCGAGGTTGCGGACTTCGAGGTCGGTGGGCGGGCCGAGCCGTTGTACACCACGGCCATCGAGGGCCGTGACCTCGGTGAACTGGTCAGGCTGCGTTCGGCCCTCGGGCTGGACCGCGTGCCGAACGTCGCCGTGCACCTCGCGATCGACCGGCGTCTAGGCGCCGGTTGACATCCGGTCCGCCGTTGCGACGTCCCCGGCTCGGGGGGAATGCTCGAGGCCGTCCTGGGCGCCACGCCTGTCCGGTTCGCTCCGGTTCTGGCTGAGCTTCCGCTTCCCTATCACGTCGGTCACGCTGAGCTGTACCCCAACGATCGCCTTCAGCTGTCCGGCGATGAAGTCCTCCGGTGCGTCCGAGACCTGCCACGGCTCCGAGTCGGCCGAGGTCGACCCGGCGGGCACGGCGTGA
>JBCCGJ010000172.1:0-12087 GCA_039029335.1 Actinomycetota bacterium
CCACCAGGTGGGGTTGGGTCAGGATGAGCTGCAGGCCTGCATCGTCGGCCATGAACGCCAACCGGTCCGCAGGGTGATCGGGGTCAAGGGGCACGTACGCCCCGCCCGCCTTGATGATGGCGTAGATGGCGATCATCAGCTCGAAGCTTCGTTCGCTGAAGATGCCGACAAACCGGTCAGGGCCGACACCCCGCTCCTGCAGGTGGTGGGCCAGCTGGTTCGCCCGCTGGTTGAACTGTTCGAAGGTCAGCGTCCGGTCACCGAGTTGAAGCGCCGGCCGGTCCGGGGTCTTTGCCACCTGGGTCTCGAAACGGGCGTGCAGCGTGGTGTCGAGCTGATAGTCGACCTCGGTGGCGTTCCACCGTCGGTACTGTTCTGTCTCGGCTTCGGTGAGGTACGGCAGGTCGGCCGCCGGACGGTCGAGATTTTCGGCCAGGCCGACCAGGAGCGCCCGCAGGTGCGTCATGATCCGGGTTGCGAACGCCCGGTCGTAGTGGTCGGTCTTGTACTCCAGCCGGAGTGACAGTTCACGGTCCCCGTAGGCCAGCAGCGTCAGCGGGAAGTTGGTCTGGCCTTCGTAGCGGAATCGTCTGGTGCGATCGGGGCTCGAACCCAGACCGGCGGCCTGCATCCGGGCGTCGAGGGAGGCGTCGTCGTAGACCACGATGCTGTCGAACAGCGGGTTTCCCCCGGTGTCGGCGGCGGCCATGATGGCCGGCAGCGGTGTTGTCTCGTGGTCCCGCAGCGCTCGCTGGGCCGAGCGAAGCCGCCCGAGCAGCTCCCCGACGGTTTCGTCGACGACGGCAGGCAGGCTGAGCGGCACCGTGTTGATCAACAGACCGATCATGTCGGCCGAGTCGGCCACGGCATGGCGGCAGGCCCGGGTGGCACCAAACGTGATGACGTCCTGCTGGGTGTAGTGCCGCAGCAGGAGGTGCCAGGCGGTCTGGACACAGGTGTTGAGCGAGGCGTCGGTCTGTTCCACAAGCCGCCGAAGGGCCTCGGTCTGTTCCTCGGTGAGGTTCTCCTCGAGGTTGGCGACGGTGGGCTGCGGCCCGTCGTGGTCGAGTGCCCGGTCGACGACCTGCAGCGTGCTTGCGGCCTCGAACCCGGATAGTTGGTCACGCCAGAACCGGTGGTCGGCGGTGGCCTCGTCGAGGTCGGCGGCCCGCTCGGCCACGGCGTGCAGATAGCGACCGAAGTCCGTCGCAGTGCCGGTTTCCGTGCCCGAAGGGTTTGCGCGGCTGTCCTCGGCCCCGGTCTCCTCGGCGTCGTAGTGGCTGATGATCTCCTGCAGCAGCAGGGGGAACGACCGACCGTCGAGGATTGTGTGGTGGAAGGTCCACAGCAGCCACCAGCCGGTCTGATCGGTCCTGGCCACCACCAGCCGGTGGAGCGGGCCGTTTGTCAGATCGAAATCCGTCGACCGCTGCTCCGCGGTGACGGCGGCGATGCTGTCGGCCACCAGCTGCTCGTTTCGCCAGTCCATATATTGGACCGGCACCGTGTACGGGTGGCCGAGCTCGGTGAAGGGCCGGCCGTCGGTGTCCCACCCGAAGGTTGAACCGAGGAGCCGATGCCGGGCGAAGACGATTCGCCACGATTCCAGCAGACGGACCGGGTCGAGGTCTTCGGTGAAGGTGATGGAGATCTGCTCGATGTCCACCCCGGTTCCGGGCTCGGCCCTTGCATGGAACAGCATGCCGGCCTGCAGCGCGGTGGCCGGGAATCGCTCGACCCGCGGGTCCTCCGGAATGTCCAGTCCTGTTGGCAGCCAGAACGGGTCGTCGGAAACGGCGTTGACGACGGTGTCAGAGGTGCTCAACTGGTTCTCGATTCGGGAGCCTGCGGCGCGTGTCGAGCACGTACTGACAACGACCGGCGACCCGTTGATAGTCGACATCGTCGTGGTCGGTGACCAGGACGACCGCGTCGGCCTGGCCGAGGACCTCGTCCGTCAGCTCCGGGACCCGGGTGATGCGGTCATCCAGCTCGTAGCCGTCCACGTGGGTGTCGTAGGCCGACACGTCGGCCCCCAGTTCGAGCAGCCGTTGGATCAAATCGGTGGACGGAGTCTCGCGGGCATCGCTCGAGTTCTTCTTGTAGGCCAGACCGAGGATCAGCACCGCAGACCCCTTGACCGGTTTCGATCGATGGTTCAGCCCGGCCTGGACCCGCCCGGCCACGTACCCGGGCATGCCGTTGTTGATGTCGTTTGCGATCTTCACGAAACGGGACACGGTGCCCAACTGACGCTCGACCCGCCACGAGAGATACGACGGATCGATCGGGAGGCAGTGACCGCCGACGCCTGGGCCGGGGTAGAACGGCATGAACCCGAACGGTTTTGTCCTCGCCCCGTCGATCACGTTCCAGAAGTCGATGCCCATCGATCTGGCGTGGATGGCCAGCTCGTTGACGAGGGCGATGTTGACGTGGCGGAACGTGTTCTCCAGAAGCTTGGTCAGCTCGGCTTCCCTGGTGCCCTTCACGGGAACCGTGGTCTCGACCAGCTGGCCGTAGAACCGTTGCACCTGCTGCAGGGATGCGTCGTCAATGCCGGAGATCACCTTGGGGGTGCGGCGAAAGTCCCACTCCTGGTTGCCGGGGTCGATCCGCTCCGGGGAGTAGCCGAGGTGGAACTCCACGCCGGCCCGCAGGCCGGAGCCGGACTCCAGAATCGGTCCGACAACCTCGGTGGTGGTGCCCGGATAGGTTGTGGACTCCAGGATGACCGTTGCCCCGGCGGTCAGGTACCGGGCCACCGTCTCGGTGGCCTGTTCGATGTAGGAGATGTCCGGGGCACCGTCGGTCAGCGGGGTCGGAACGGTGATGACGGCAACGTCGAACCCGGTGAGGTCATCGGCGATCTCGGTTGGCCGGTAGGTGCCGGCGGCCAGCGCCCTTGCCAGGTCGTTGTCGGTGACGTCGTCGATGTAGCTCTCCGCCGCGGCGAGCGAGGAGATCTTTCGTTTGTCCAGGTCGAAGCCGACAACGTCGAAGCCGACCTCCACCGCACGCATGGCCAGTGGCAGTCCCACGTAACCCTGACCGATCACGGCGACCCGACGCATCGGTTTGGAGGGGTCCGGCGGCGGCGCCGGCGCGGCCGACCCGCTCGCAAAAGGTGCGGCCATGCCCGCCTGCGTACCGGTCATCGTGTCCTCGCGCCTCCCTCGACCACCCTGGTGTCCGCCGCAGGCGAACGACGAGTAGGGAAGGCTCCCGAGCGGGTTCTGGGACCAGTTGGGCGCTGGTCCGGTTGTTGGAGAGTGGTTGACCCTCTGGCCATCCACCCTCGATCCCTCACGTCGGGTGACCGCCGCATATTCATACGTGCGCTACAGCGGAGATGAGTCTAGCTGCATCAACAAGTGAAAAGGGCGTCGGTGATTTCACCCTGGGTTGGCCGGGTATTGGAAGGGGCATTGCATGGCCAAGCGTGTCGAATATGCTTGATTCCGGGCTCACCCGAGCCTCTCAAGGAGGGTTTGAACGGTCACTATGCGTGATGCCAGCTTTGTTACCAGACTGCGCCTGACCGGGGTCGACGCAGCGCACGACGCCGCCCTCGCGCGCAAGGCGCTGCAGGACTGCGAGGTCCTGCACATGGTGCTCGACGAGCACCCGGGGGAGACCAGGGCGTACTACGACCGAGTGGTTGAACTGGTCGGCACCCCCATGGATGCCGCCGAGGATTACGTGGACGGCCAACCCACCGGGGACCGGTGGTCGGAGATCCGGTACAACTCTGACGTACCGGACGATGTGGCCTTCCGCCACAGCAAGAACGCTCAGCCGCTCCATACCGATGCGTCGTACGTCTCTTCACCGCCACAGGTCATGTGGTTCTATTGCGACAATGCAGCCCCGTCCGGTGGTGAGACGGTGTTTGTATCGGGACGGTCGTTGGTGGCGGAACTGGCCGAAAGCCGCCCGGAGCTGTTCGACCGGCTGATCAATCAGGTCGTGACCTACGAAAAGGCGGGGGATGCCCGGACCCGGCCGATCATCGAGATCGATGATCATGAGGCAGTTGATCTCAATTTTAACTACTACTGTGCGGACGCCCAGCAGGGTACGGACGGTCTGTCCCTGAACGAGACCTTCTTCCGGTACCTGCAGCAGGATCTGCCCCGGGAACTCGTCGCCGACATCGGCCTCCGGCCCGGCGATGCGGTCGCCTGGTGGGACGACCGGGTGCTGCACGGCCGTAATGCGTTCGAAGCGGTGCAGACCGGGGACCGATCCATCTGGAAGACCGGGCTGTACATGGAGCCGAGCGCCTAACCCCCTCAGCCCACTGTCAGGGCTTGTCAGGCCGGTTCTGTCGGGGCTTGTCAGCCCTCTGTCTGGGGCTTGTCAGCCCTTTTGTCGGGGGGCTTGTCAGCCCATGTCGCTGAAGAACGATTCGGTGAGCCAGTCGGTGAGCTGATCGTCGATCTCGTCCGGGCCGGTCACATTGACCACGTGATAGAAGCGGTTGCCGTGACTGACCACCTTCCGGGACAGCCGATCGGCGGTCAGCCGCCGGCTCAGGTTGAACGAGAGCGCAACCCACTTGGTCATCGGGCGGAGCTGGGCAAAGGTGGTCCTGCCCTTGAAGAAGATACCGACGGACACCGGTTCGACGTAGACCCCGATCGGACCGTCATCACCATTCACGGACAGGGTCGACAGGTGGGCCCAGACCGCATCGTAGATCGGCCGTTCCCGCTCCGGGCCGGTTGAGAAATACTCCTCCAGACTCATCGCCGGGGCGCACTCGTGATGCTGGTTTCGTTTGCCGAACCGTCGGAGACAGTTCGGACAGGTCCAGAGGCTCACCGCTTCCCGTCTCCCATTCCCCAACCGTAGTGGCAGCCGCTGCGGGGACCGGTCCCCATCGATCGGCAGTCACCCGGTCGGTACGTTGCGGCCATGACCGACGGAGCGGCAACCAACGGAGGTGTTTCAGCGGTGCGGGTCGACACCGAGGACCTGGTGCACTTCGTCGAGCGGGGTAACCGGTATCTGGTCGGGCTCGAGGGCACGCTGGACCACGTCCTGGCCGAACGGTCCCGGGTCGGTGGTCGGATGAGCGCCGCAACCGGATACCTGCCGGAGCCGCAGGCGGCCAAACCGGTGGTCGGCCGCGCGGCCGGTGCGGCGGGAACCGACGATCCCTTTGCCCTTCTGGTGGCGCACGCCTCAATCACCAACCGGTTCGTCGAACAGATCGTCACGGAGTTCGGCGGGTTCGATGCCACCGTCGCCTCCCGGGTGAATGGGGCGACGGGGACCATCGACGACCCCTCGGTCATCGACGCCCTCGATCCTCGCACCAGGGCGGCGCTGACCGTCGCCCGGTACTTCCCGGAGATCTTCGGCGATGACTCGATCAGCGGTGGTCTGCAGGAACGGTTCGCCGAGTTGGGTAGCGGTCACGATCGTGCGGGAATAGCGGCGAGGCTGCGGGATCGGGGCCTTACGGGGCAGGCCCTCACCGACGCCCTCGCAGACATCCGGGCCGCCGGTCGGTTCTACGGCAGGCCCGCGAACGCCGATGAGCTGCGGGCGCTGGACGACGCAAACGACAGCAACACCGACGGCGACCAGAAGCTGCGGGCGACGGACGCCTGGCTCCGAACGGTTGCCCTGACCGATCCGGCGGAGATCGCCGAGCGTGTCTCGCCAGATCCGGCCACCGGGCCGGTTCACCAGTCCGCCATCGACGCCGTCCGGCGGTACGCCATCACGGCCTGGGTGGTCGATCAGGATCTCCGGGCCCGCGATCTGCAACGGGCGTTCGACGGGGACACCAGGATCGGGCCACTGACGGCGGTCGATCGGCGAACGCTCATCGAGGGGTTCGTCGGATCGAAGGTTGCAGCGACGCTCGACGGTGTGGCCATTCGGAACGACGGGCTCATCGACGTGTATCGGGCCAACGGGCTTGCCGATCTCCGCTCGCTCTCCGATGAGGATCTGTCGGAAGAGTTGGCGGTCGGGCTGCGTGCGGTCCTGGCCGAGCAGGCGATGCGCCTCAACCTGGTCAGCGGCGAGCCGGCGTCGGCCCCGTCGTCCAACGCCGCGTTTGTTGCGGCGATGCTGAGCGCCGAAGCGCTGGAGCTGGCTGCCGGTGACCAGTCGGCGTTCATCAACGAGCTGGCACCGGAGCGGGCGGCGCTGTTCGCCGCAAGCCTCGGCCTGAACCGCCGCTTCGACGAGTTCGTGGCCCTCGACACCGTTGAGCACCGGGCCACCCTCGCCGGCGACGCGCTCGAGGCGCTGACGGACCACGCCGGCGAAGGGGGCACGCTCACCCGTAGCGGGTCCGGGTTTGTCCTGATGGTCCAGTCAGCCGCGTCCATCGGGGCCTACCGGTCGTTCGCCGGGCCCCTGCCGTTCGCCGAACAGCTGGCCGCCGCCACCGCCACGGCGACCAGTCCCGGCGACGCCGCCGGGCAGGTGTTCCATCGTGAGCGGCTGACCGAGGTGTTCCGGAGTCCAGAGGCGGTTGCCCTCCTCGCAAGCGATCCGGTGGACATCGATCTCGGTACCCGGTCCAGGCTGCTCCACACGTTGATCCACGGGTTTCGCACGGTCGACGGCGACGCCCGGTTCTGGTCCGCAACCGACTTCCGGGACGGCGCAGTGAGGGTGTCGGCCGATCTGGTGATCGAACACGCCAGGACCTACCACGAGGTGGCGGACGGGCGACGACTGCCGCCTGCGGCTGAAGCAGCGCTCCGTCGGCTGGTCGAGACCGACCAGTTCCAGGATCTCGTCGGCCTCAACGACCGATCGACCGTCTCGCTCCGGTCTCAGTTCGTTGCCATGGCGATTGAGGAGGGTTGGTCCGCAGAGGACTTCGACCGCGACGGGGATGGTTGGGAACACCCGGCGGTCAACGGGGCGTACCTGGTGTGGCTGGCCGAACGGACGTCGCCACCGCTCGACCCCGTCGACCGGGCCAACCTGCGGGCGATCGGGTCGTCCACCGCCGGGCAGGCGCACCTCGGGTTGAACGGCGACGTCACGGATGGGGAGCGTGAGGCCTACATCCGACACATCCTGGACCGGGGCTGGACGGTCGAGACCTTCGAGGCCTATGACCCGATCCACAACGACGTCATCAACAATGCGTTCGCTGCGGACGCCTTCGCCCGGTACGGCCCGGATACCGACATCGGCCGGGCACTCGCCGCCCTCGACCGGACCCGGGACGGCTATACCGAGGCCTACGTCCGGACCGCGCTGGGCCTGGCCGACGGCGGTGGTGACGACCTGATCGAGCGGATCGTCGACGAGATCGGCAGCCGCGACGGATCGGCGCCGCTGCAGATGATCCCGATCCACCTTCGGACCGGTGACCGGCACCTGGATCTGCTGCTCTTCGAAACGGTCCGGAACGGTGAGCGGATCGTTGTCGATCTCAACGGCAAGCACTACCGGGACCCGGACGACTGGTACAGACACAACGAGCTGCCGCCGGGTCGCGTCACCTACCCCGGAATCAGGGGGGAGACCGCCGACCGGTCGGTTTTTGTGGCCCCCGGTTCCGGCGATCACTACAACCTGGTCCACCGCGTTACGGAGAATTATCCGGACACGTTCAACGAGAAGTATCTGGATTGGGTGATCACCGGTGCAGTGATCGTCGGTGGTGTGCTGATGTTGGTGGGAAGCGGAGGGCTTGCCGTCCCGGTGGTCGGGGCCGGCGGGGCGTCCCTACTGGGCTCCACACTGGTCGGGTCGGTGGCGGCGTACGAGCTGGCATCGGGGGCGAACCAGCTGCACGACCACATCGGACACGGCGGGGACTGGGACGACCCGCTGGCCGTCGATGCCTACTTCACGCTGGGCGAGGGGTTTCTGACGGCCGTGAGCGTCGGGTCATACGGCCTCGCCCGGCGCGGCGTGCCACTGTCCAGTGGCCTTGCCGCAACGCTGACCTACTCGAACCGGGCGTCGGAGGTGCTGGAGGTCGGACTGAACCTGCAGCAGGCGCTGCAGATCATCGAGAGCGACCTGTCGTCTGCGGAGAAACGTCGACAGCTCGCGGTACTCGGTGTCCTCGGTGCCGCCGAGTACGGGATCCCATTTGTCGCCAACCGCATGATCGCCGACAACCGGGCCCGGCTGGGTGTCGGCGACAGCGTCGGAGATGGCGTGGGGGCGACGGACACCGAATTGTGGGTGGCGATCTCAAACGGGACCACCTCGATCAATGCCCTGCGAACCGGCCTGGGAAGCGGGCGGGGAACAACGGCCGAGGTGTTCACGCTCGGCCCGATCCCGGATGGTCCGGCCCAGCGGCCCTTCCTCCTCGACCCGAACAACTGGACCCCGGACCGGCGGCGACTCCATGACGAGCTGATCGACAACGCCGTCCAGGAAGCGCTCCAGTTCGATGCCGCCGTGGGTGGTCAGCCGACGATCTACGCCATGCGGGGTAACACCGCCGCAGGCAAGACCCGGGCCATCCCGGGCAACATCCCCGCGCTCGAGCATGCTGCAGCGCAGACCGCACACCTCCCGCATCGCGCGGTCAACCCGGACAACTTCAAGGTTGACCTTCGAGCCGCCGATCCGGACCTCCCGCTTACCTCGACCCAGGTCCATTTGGAGTCGTCCATTCTGGCCGAACGCCTCCGCTCCGAACTCGCCGCCCTCCGCCGCCCGGACGGGCAACCGATATCGTTCCTCGTCGACCAGCGGCTCGCGACGCTCGACTCTGTCGAGTCGCTCCTTCAGCTGGCGACCGAGACCGATCGGCGGCTGGCTGTCTACGACGTCGATGCGCCGCTGGAGGTCTCGCTTGTCGGCGTGCTGAGTCGCACCCCAGGCGGGAGAGATCCGATCCCGTCGTTTAGCGTGGTTGCCGAGAACGGATTTGTACCGATCCGCAACGAACGCCAGGCGGTGATCGAGTTGCTGCGTGCACACCCGGAGACCGCATCGTACGCGCTGTACGGGACTCGGCCGGACGGGTCGAAGGCGTTGATCTCCCAGATCGGCGGGGGAGAGCCTTTGCAGGTGGGCCACGCTCCATCAGGCTCGTTCACCGAGGATCCCTCGCACGAGGCCCAGCGGCTTCGCAAGACGGTGATCACACCGGCGCTCATCGACCGATTCGTGAGTGATCTGCCCGCAGACTACGCCGCCGAGGTGTGGCGGAGCGTCGAGCCATACATCGGATACACCTGGTACGACGCGCTCGCCCACCATGGGGCAAAACCGCCTGAATTAGACTGACCGAAGAGACGAGGAGCGGCGATGGCAGATGGTGAAGAAGAGCGGGCAGAAGATCTGCCCCGGCCCGTTTCCAAGGAGGAGTTCGATGCCTTCTTGCACGACAACTTCTTTGATGCCGACGAGGGGCTGGAGGAACGCAAGGAGCTGGCTCACCTGTCCGGGAAGGAACCGTTTGATCTCGACCGGTTCTTCTCGGTGTATGTGATGGAGACAGCGCCCCCCGAGTCTCGGCGGGAGACCGCCATCCGCAGTTGGGAGCGTTGGTACTACGGGCCCGCCGGCGAGCCGTTCAAGACGGTTGTGTCGTTCGCCGAACACATGAACGAGGTCGACGTGTACAACGGTGGGGACATGCATCTCGACTGAACGAGCGGCGGCCGTCTGGCGTGCCGGCGCCGACGGCCCTTGGTATCGGAGACGAGGAGAGCCGATGTCGGACAAGAGTCATGATGGCCATGATTACGGAGATTCGCCTGATCCCGAGCAGGAAACGGCTGCGCCGCCAGGAAAGCTGACGCCCGAGGAGAGCCGAGCGGTGTTCGAGGCGTCGTTGGCCGAGGACCGGGAGGAGTTCGAGCGCCGGAAAGGCGACGGGTTGGCGGCGGGTAAGGAGCCGTTCGATCTTGATCGGTTCTTCGAGTTCTACGTGATGAGGAGTAAGCCGGACGAGACCCGTCGCGATGTGGCAACGGCGAACTGGGAGCGTTCGTACTTTCAGACGATCGGTCGGGAGTTCATGACCGTCCGGGAGTTCGCCGAGTACCTGAACGAGGCCGACGTGTACGACGGTGGTGATATGCACCTCGACTGAGCGGCGGCGAGGCGCAGGTGGTGCGGCGGGCGGCGAGACACTACACCTTGCGGATGCGGCAGGGATCGCTCGCACAGCGGGGGACGGTGTCCAAGCCGGAGAGGCCGCCGAGCGGGACACCCTGCACACCATCGCCGAGGTCGATCGCGGGGCCGAGCACCAGTGAGCGCTGTTGCGGCGGAACCGCTGGGGCGGTGGTTGTTGTGGTTGCCGCCGCGGTTGTGCTCGTCGCCGGATCACTGGTCGAGGTTGCACCGGAGGTTGTTGTTGTGGTCTGGCCCGGGGTGGTCGAGGTGGCCCCCGAGGTCGTGGACGTCGCACCGCCGCCCGGTGTGGTGGTCGAGGTGTCACCGACGATGGTGGAGGTGGAGACGATGCTGGTCGGCCCGGAGGTGGTCGACGTGGTGGCGCCCACCGCCGTGGTCGTCGGTCCGTTGTTTTTGGTGGTCGTGCTTGTGGTCGGCTGCGGCGTCGGGTCCGGGACCGGGTCGAAGAACGTAAACCCGTCGGGGACCACCAGGTCGATCGACCCCTTTCGGACCCGCAGGTCAACCGGGCCGGGCGTCACGACGGCCGGCGTCTGCACCAGGATCCAGGTTGACGTCCGGTAGATGACTTCGCCTGCCTGGTTGCCGAACCAGACATAGGCGTCATCGGGGAAGTAACCGGTCACGCTGACCGTGCTCTTCACCGACGTCGGCCCGCTTGCCGGGGCGATCCGGTCGACGAACCAGGTTCCGGTGTCGTCGGCGATCGTGGTGGTCGGCGCCGTGGTTGCTGTGGTTGTGGGTGCAACGGTGGTTGCCGGGATCGTGGTTGTCTGGATGGTTGTCGTCGGAGCGGTCGTGGACGGGTTGGTCGCCGGCGGCTCGGTGGTCGGTGTCGGAGACGAAGTTGAGGAAGGTGTGCCGAGGTCCGTTGGCACGGTTGTCGGGGCGGTGGTCGGTGCCGGTGCGCCGGTCGTCGGCGAGGTTGTGGTCTGTGTTGTCGTCTGGGTGGTGGATGAGGGGGCGGTGGTGCTGGTCGGTCCGGGAACGGTTGTTGTCCCATCGCCGGGGGCGGTTGTGGTCGCCACCGTGGAGGGGGTCGTTGTGGTCGGGCCGGCTGTGGTTGTGGGCGCGGTGGTGATTGTCGGCGGGGCGATGGTGGTGGTAGTGGTCGGCGCCGGTGCGGTCGTCGTGGCGATGGTTGTGGTTGTGGCAAGGGTTGTGGTTGTGGTCGCCAGTGTCGTTGTTGTTGCGCCGTCACCCCCGTCGCCACCGCCCGCTCCCGGATCGCTCAGATCAAACGTGGCCACAAACCCGTCACCGATCCGGAGACCGGCGTCTTCGGTGGAGACCGCCTCGATCAGCAGCGCGTAGGAACCATCCGGTAGGCCTGCGGCCAGGCTGATCGCCGAGGCGTCGGTGTCGCTGAGCGGCACCGCCCCGCGCCCGTCGGTCGTCAGCTGCTGTCCACCGACGGTCACCGGGTGATCGACGATGCCGAACGGACCGGACGGGGTCAGCGCGATCAGCGTCGCCTCCCACTGATACGGCTGGTCGATCAGATCGCCACCGACCACATCGATCTCTGCGGTGATCGAGCCGACGGTGGCGGCGGCGAGGCCTCGAATGGCCACGCTCGCCTCGGCGGCGTCCGGGTTGATGCCGACCGCCCGGGCCGCGTTCAGTCGGGTTCCGCTGGAGGAGATGGTCTGGTAGGCGGCGACCTCGTCGGCGGTGCCGATCAGCTGATCGCGGACGGCGGGGGCGGCCAGGCCGGGGTTGGCGGCCAACACGTTCGCCGCGATGCCGGCGACCATCGGGGCCGCCATGCTGGTGCCGCTCATGAAGGAGTAACCGCCGGGCACGGTTGACAGGATCAGCGAGCCCGGGGCGAACAGCTCGACCGGCGTTCCGTAGTTGGAGTAGGAGGCCTTGGTTTCGTCGGCGTTCGACGCACCGACGGTGATGACGTTGGCGCTGTCGATACTGGCCGGGTACACGGCGGCGGCGGCCAGGTTGACGTTCGAGTTGCCCGCTGCGGCAACAACC
>JBCCGJ010000173.1:0-12087 GCA_039029335.1 Actinomycetota bacterium
CTACGACTTCGAGGCTACGACTTCGCAGAATCAGGGGCCGCCCATGACCTCACTGCCGGCGACCGACCGGAGGGTCACCAGAGCGGAACGGAGGAGCCGGGACACGTGCATCTGGCTCATTTCCATCTCCGCAGCAATCTCGCGTTGGCTCATCTCCTGGAAGAACCGAAGCTCGACAATACGACGTTCTCGCTCCGGCAGGGCGGCAAGAAGTCCTGCGACGGCAGACTGGTTCTCAAGCGCAAGCGGACCGGGGTCAATCGATGCGATGGCATCGCCCCTGGTCTGAGCAGAACCGTCGTCAACCGGCGCATCAAGGGAATCGGCACGGAAGGCTTGCGTCGCCTCCATCGCTGCCAAGACCTCATCGAGCTCAACCCCAACCGACTGAGCCAGCTCCGGAATCGTCGGGCTACGGCCGAGTTCCTTTGACAGCGTGTCGATGGCCGAACGAACGGCAAGGCCCAGCTCCTGTTGACGCCGGGGAACTCGGACCGACCATGCTCGATCGCGGAAGTGACGCTTCAGTTCTCCATCTATCGTTCGTCCGGCGAACGTCGAGAACCGGATCCCAAGTGTCGCATCGAACCGTTCCACCGCTCCGATCAACGCCAAAACCGCTACCTGCTCAAGATCGTCCTGACTTACTCCCTTGCGGACGTAACGCCGCGCGAAGGCGTAGGCGAGCGAGGTGTGCCGTTCGACCAGCGCATTTCGGAGCTCAATGTCACCACTTGCTCGATATGCCTCGAAGCGGGCCAGCTCGTCGCCGATATCCCCGTGCTCAGAGGACACGACGATGCTTCAGGACCCGGAAGCCACCCGATGGGGCGTCCGGGCCGACTGCCAGGGTGTCGACGGTGGCATCCAAAATGGTGCGGGCCAGATCGTCGACGATCAAATCGCCTTTTGCGGGCGCCGTCGCTTCGATGGCGAGTGAGTCCGATGACGCTTCGAAGCGGAGCGTGATTCGTTCCTGGCCCGATGTCGCTGCAATGTAGACCGAACACAACTCATCGATTGCGATCTTGACGTCCTCGACCTCCTCGGCACTCAACCCCGCCTCAGCCGCTGCTCCGGCCGCCGTAAGCCGGACGATGTGTAGATGCCGGCTCTCTGCGGGAACCTCCAGTTGCACCGTCCACTCCTGATCCGAGGCCATCGACGCCAAACCTAGGTAACGATGTTGAGCGTTGTGTCGAGCCCGGTGATACTCAGCAGCCGAGCGACGGCCTCACTCGGTTGGGCAATGGTCAGCTTGCCACCGCCCGCGGCCTGCCGCTTCTCCGCCCGAACAAGGACCCGGAGTCCCGAGGAGTCGATGAAGGTCACCTGCGAAAGGTCAACCACGATGGCCTTTGTCCCGCCCAACTCGACAAGTGCATCGTTGAAACCAACGGCGGTGTAGGTGTCTATCTGACCCTCCACCAAAAGAGTGACTGGATCACCGTCGGAGACGGTCACCGAGAGATTGTCCGTCGCAGCCATCGTTGAAGCATACTGCCGGTCATCACGTAGGGCACAGTGTCGTGAGCCGTCGAATGCGTGCGTGCCGAGAGCTCTCGATCCGCCTGGTGCTGTCAGGCGGCGCCGGGTTCCCGAAGCGGCCTACGGGCGAGGTCAGCTCAGAATACGGGCTTCGACCTGTTGCTTGCGGTGTAGTCGATAGACGTCGGAACGCTCATGCACCGGCCTCAGGAGTAACAGGGCCATGTCATCGTTGGCGAAGGGGGAAAAGTGATCGAGGGTGAGTTCGACGATTTCGGTGACCGACGACTGGTGATGGCGGGCGACGAACCGGGCGAGCGTGTCGATACCTTCGTCGATCACCGCCCCGGGACGCTCAACAACCCCGTCGGTGTACATGACGATGATGTCACCGACATCAGCGGTGAACGTCTCATCATCCGATGATCCGAAGAGACTCAGCGGTGGTCGTCCACCGGTCTTCACGACCCGGTGGTTGCCATTGGTGTCGACGACGATTGGCGGCAGGTGTCCGGCGGACGCCAGTCCGATCGTGTTGCTCCCGTCAAGCATCAACACCTGTGCAGTGGTCAGATCAGCGTCGGGGAGGTCAGCGGCAAACTGCTCAAGCATTGACAGGATCTCCGCAGGGGTTCCGCACACCCTGGCGAAGGCGTTGGCCGCAGCTCGGAGTTGACCCATGACGCTGATCTGCTCAACCCCGTGGCCAACCACATCCCCGATGATGGCCACCACTCGGTTGTCGGGGCGATCGACCAAGTCGTACCAGTCACCGCCGAGCGAAAGAGGGTTGCTGTGCGCTCGATATCCGGCAGCGGCCTCGGTACACCCGATCGATGGAAGTGAAGCAGGTAGCAGTAACCGCTGAAGTCGCAGCAGCTCTGCGCGAACCGCTTGTTCGTCCACATCGGTCATGGCGTCGGAACCTTTCGGGTCAGCAGGCGAGCCGGCCGCTCGCCTGCCATTCACCGTAGTTCGCGCTGGCCCAACGTGTCCGACCGATGCTCGCTGTTTACGTTGGCCGGCGGCTAACGGTGACGACGGGCGGTGGGCACTCGCACCAGAACCAGGGCGCTGGATGGTCTCCGCTGCTCCGGATAGAACCGTCGAAGCAGTGGCCGGATGTGGTCCTCCACCGATGTCAGATTGGAGTTCTGAGACACCCAATGGCGCTGGAAGAAGAGATAACCCGCCCAGAGAGAGGCAAGAGTGGTGAGCGCAAAGATGGTGCTGCCTGCGGCAAATATCACGGTGTTGCTCATCGTTGAACCTCGACGGTTCGAAGTCCTGACGTGATGTGAGCACCCGGTAGGGCGGCTGGTGGATCTGCGATCATTGGAATTCTCCTGGCTGTTGGGACATCGGCTGGCGAGGCCGTGCTTCAGGGTTGGTGTCTTCCCCGCAGAGCGACGGACGAAACATCCTCGTTTCGGTGGACGTCTTGTCGGGTAAGCACCTGGTGAGCCCACATCGTCTCATCGCAGGCCGCTTCAGCTGAAGTGGCCGGTCACCCAGAAAGGGTCATCAGTCAGTGAACGGTTCCATCATCAAGACAATTATCTCGGAAGCCCGCGCGGCCATCCACGGCGACTACATCTCCAAGTGGCGGGCCGTTGACGTTCTCCTCGACCTCCGCTCGGCTGCGGTCGAGGACCCGGCGCTGGTGGCCCACCTCGATGAGCTTCTCGCAACGATCCCCGGAATTTCGGTTGCGGCCAACGAATGGTGGCGCGCAGCCCTCGAGACCACCAGCCGACTCTCCGAGGGCACACCGGAAGCGTCCCCACTGCCGAACTGACGCTGCTGGTTTCATGCCACAGCAGAAGGGGTAGACGCTTGAGATGCTGTCCTCTGCGGTAGACCTCCTTCGTGATCGAGTGCACCAATCGACCGTCGAACTCTTCTCACACACCGTCGATCCGTTGGCGGAGACCGAACGGTACGCCGGCGATCCCGGCCTTCTCGGTCCTGATTCGATGTCATGGCCGGTCATCGCCGACGTTGCCGCCTTCGTCGGTGGGATTCGAGCACTGCTGATCCAGACCGCCCACCCCGAAGTGGTGGCGGGGGTCATGGACCACTCGACATTCAGAACTGACACCCTGGGACGCCTGTCACGAACTTCCGCATGGGTCACCGCCACCACCTTCGGCGCCGCCCCTGAAGCTGAGCGGCTCATCGCCATCGTGTCGGCAGCCCACCGCCGTGTCCACGGTCGGTCCGCAAGAGGGCGTTCCTACAACGCTGCTGACCCGGCTCTGGCAGCGTGGGTTCACAATGCGCTGACCGATTCGTTCCTAAACGCGTATCGCACGTTCGGGCCTGCGCCGCTCACCTCGGCTCAGGCCGATCGCTTCGTCTCGGAACAGGCAGTCGTCGGCCGATTGCTGGGGGCTGATCCGCTTCCCGAAACCGCCAACGAACTGCACACCTGGATTGTCGAACACCCGGACATCGAGCCCTCGGACGCACAGGCCGAAGCCCTGGCCTTTCTCGCCGACCCACCGTTTCCTCTTGCGGTACGGCCGGCCTATCGGACTCTCTATTGGGCCGCTGCGGCTTCGCTTCCGGCCTCGCTCCAAGAGTTGCTGGGGCTGCATCCGCCGATCGGCAGTCTGATCAGCGGGAGAGTCGCTACCCGGTCACTTCGCTGGGCGCTCGGCACCTCTCCCTCACACGAACGGGCAAAAGCCCGAGCCGCTGCGGTGAGCGGTGCTGCGGTGAGCGTTCTCAGCTGACCCCCACCTGCTCGATCCCAACCCCACACGCTGACCGCAAGATTCCCGAGGATGGTGTTTCGTTGAATCGGGACAGGGGTAGGCGGACAACACCGCTGCATAAGAGGTGTGTTAATGACGTTTGAGAACCTGTATGACTACTCACCAACCCAATACGAGTTGGTGCTGAGTGTCTTCACTCTGACTGCAGCAGTCTTCGCTGCAGTGCTGATCTACTCGCTGGCAACGGCCGGTTCAGTAATCGACTCGCAGGTGCCACCCGAATTGCTCGCTGCAGGCGCCGGATGATCGTGTTCCACACCGTCGGTTTCGTTCCGAGCAGAAGGGCCGCCGATCTTCCATGACTCAGCACAGATCATTTGAGAACGGTTTCGCCGGGTCGTCGGTTCTCATCGCCGGCGCTACGGGTGGGATCGGTTCCGCTCTTGCACGAGAACTCTCAGATCGAGGCGCAGCAGTAACGTTGGTCGCACGCCAGGCCGATCGGCTCGAGCAACTGGACATCCCAGGCGCAAGGCTGGCACTGGATCTGCGGTCCATGGACCATTGCCACCAGGCAATCCACCAAGCCAAAGCGGCGACGGGCAAGCTCGACGCCGTGATCAATGCCGTAGGTGTGGTGGCCTTCGGCCCAGTCGCTGACCTGTCGATCGACGCCATGGAGGAGCTGTTCCTCACCAACACCTTTATCCCGATGATGCTCGCCCAAGCTGCCGTCGATCACCTGAGCCCAGGAGGCGTCCTGGTTAATCTGTCTGGGGTGATTGCTGAACGGAACCTGCCCGGCATGGCGGCCTATGGGGCGTCCAAAGCAGCGGTCGCCGCCTTCGATACCGCGCTGGCCCGTGAGGTTCGCCGGGCGGAAATTCGGGTCCTCGACGCTCGCCCCCCTCACACCGAAACGGGGTTGGCCGACCGGGCGATCGAAGGCTCGGCCCCGCTGATGCGCGAAGGCCTACAACCCGAACGGGTGGCCAAGGTCATCTGTGATGCCATCGAACAGGGCGTCGACGACCTACCGAGCACTGCCTTCTGATTGCGCTACTCGGGGGCTAAGAAGCGAGCGTTGAGAACAGCCGTTGCTTCTCAGAACGAGACCTCCCGATTCGGAGAGCTCGACACCTCCCCCTCCTTGTTTGACAAGCAGCCTGCGGCATGAACACAGTCCTGCGCTCTGTAGTCGATGACGTCATCGGCCCTGATACTCTTCACCAGTTCCGTGTTCCGCGTACTGCACATTGCGGTCACACGAGCGTCAAGGGACTTGGCGATCTGCACCGTGTAGACCCCCACGCCGCCAGATGCGCCGATGACCAGGACGCGCTGACCGGAGGCGAGTTGCCCGTGATCGCGCAACCCTTGGAGGGCAGTGAGGCCTGCGGTTGGAACAGCGGCGGCGTCGACGAACGACACCGTCTTCGGCTTGTGGGCCAGGTTTGTCTCCCTGGCGACCGCACACTCTGCGAACGCCCCCCTTCGCCGCTCCGAAGACGGCATCACCGACCGTGAGGCGTGTGACGTCCTTTCCCACGGCCACGACCGTTCCCGCGCAATCGACGCCCATTGCGGGATCGATCGGCTCTGGGTGGCCGTGGGCCTGGCAGAGCATCGGGATCTTGCCTTCGGTGCGATGCCGGTCGGCGGGGTTGAGGGCTGCTGCGTGAACTCTGACGAGCACGTGATCGTCTCTTGGCGACGGTTGGTCGACCTCTTCCAGTGTCAACACGTCCGGGGTGCCGCATCTGCGAGCGAGAACTGCTTTTAGGTGTCTTGTCTCCCTATGAGCCGTTGCTGGGTTTGGCGAGGAAGACGACGAGGCCGTGGACGGCGATACCGGAGGTCCAACCGATGAGGGCCCAGACCGACCACCAGGCCGACCATTGATCGGCGACGCCGGCAGAGAGGTTCACGAAGAGGTTCACGGCGAAGATGATCACCATCGTCACGGCGAACACACCGGCGTGGGCTTGGAAGGCACGAACTTGGTGCGGGTAGTCGTTGGTCGTGTGTGGTGCGTCGATTTGATCATGGATTGACATGAGGATTCCTTTCGGAGGTTCTCGACCTCCGGGCTTCGGGCCGCGTGAACGGATGGAGTTGGCGTTGGTATCAGGTCGGGTGCGGCCGATCGATGAAGCCAGCCTCCCGGCGGACGATGTGAGTGGTCATCGCTCGTCCGCCGATCTCACCCTGGTGAGATGACGCCCAACATGGAGCGGTTCCGGGCCCCGCCAGACGGGTTCCGCTCAGAGGAGGTCGTGATCTCGGGCGGCCTGGACTGCGGCCTTGCGGTCACCGACGCCGAGCTTGCGGTAGATGGCCTTGCAGTGGGTCCGCACGGTGTTGAGCGACACGTACAACTCGTTGGCGATCTCTCGTTGGGAGAGTTGCGACGGGAGGTAGTGGAGCACGGCGTGTTCGCGGTCGGTCAGGTGCTCCACCAGGCCCGGCGCATCGGGCGATGCCGGGAGCGTGCCCCGGCGGGCCTCGATGCGGTAGAGGTATTGGCCGACGATGCCCGGATCGGGGCACCGATCGATGATCGTTCTGGCTCGGCGCAGCAGATCGTCGCCGTCTGGGTGATCGTGCTTGGACACGACGTCAGCGGCAGAGATGAGGGCGTAGGCGGAGGTGAGGGCCGTGGCGGTCTCATCTGGGAGTTCAGCTCCTCGTAGAGCGGCTGCGAGGGACTCGTCGGGGTCGTCGCTGGTCCGGCCGATGATGCTGTAGGCCAGCGCAACGCGACTGGTGTCGTTCAACCCGCTGGCGGCGGCGATGTCGAGCGCCCGGTCTGCGGCTCGTCTGGCGTCGGCGGCGCGGCCGGTCTCGAGGGCGATGATGGCCTCACAGACCGGGACGCTGGCGGCGACGAGGGTGTTGTCCTGTTGGTCGGCGAGCCGTTCAGTCACCCCCAGCAGGGACGCCGCTTCGTCGAAGTCGCCGGCCCAGGTTCGAGCCCAGATCAGGCTCAGGGCCTGGGCCGCTTCGGTCGGATGCTCCGACGCCCGAGCTTCGTGCAGAGCGGTGGCGACGTCGCCGGAACCGACGGCGATGTAGACGGCCAGTGCGGTGGTCAGGCGGATCTCGTCGTCGTCGGGTCCGAGGGCACGGGCCAGGTCGAGGTAGTGGCGGGCGTCGGGTAGCCGTCCGGCGAACAGGGCGAGGAAGCCGTTGACGACCGTGGTGCCGATGTGCTGGTCGGCCAGCGGGCCGAGCCCGGTGATCTGGCGTTGGAGGGTGGCGAGTTGGCCGCTGTTGAGGAGTTGGTTCGCGTCGTCGTAGATGAGGTCGGCGGCCTCGTCGTGGTCACCACTGTGGAGGTAGTGCTCGATGGCCTCGATGGGCGAGCCGTGGCGGCTATGCCATGCGCCGGCCCGTCGGTGGAGCTCGGCGAGCTCGACCCTGATCGAGCTCTCGGCCTCGACCCGGAGAAGGTCGGCGAGCAGGTGGTGGTAGCGGAACCATGTCCCGGTCCGGTCGAGGCTGATCAGAAGCTGGTTGCTCGCCGCCAGACGGCGGAGCCACTCACCGCCATCGGTGATCCCGCACACGGCATCGACGAGGGGCCCGGAGAGCCGCTCCAGGATCGAGGTTCGCAGCAGCCGTTCCCGGTCCTCTGGCGAGACACCGGCGAGCAGCTCTTCGGTGAGGTAGTCGACGACGAGGCGGTCATCGCCTCGGAATGCCGCGACAAAGGCGTCGGCATCTTCGCTGGAGGCCAAGGACATGCCGGCCAGGACCAGTCCGGCCGCCCATCCTTCGGTTCGCTCGCAGAGCGCGGCGACCTGGTGGGGGAGCGGGGCGGAGCCTTGCTGGCTGAGCAGCGTTGCTGCTTCGGGGGGTGCGAAGCGGAGATCGTTGGCCCGGATCTCCACCAGGCCGCCACGAACCCGGAGTCTGGAGAGCCGAAGGGATGGGTCGACCCGGGAGCACACGATGAGTGTGAAGGTGGGCGGGGCCAGATCGAGGAGTTGCTCGATGCCATGGTCCACGTCGGGGTCGGCGATCAGGTGATAGTCGTCGACGACCAACGTCACCGGCTCCGCCCACTGTTCGAGATGGTTGACCAAACGCTCGATCAACGGTCGGGCGTCTGTACCCGACCCTGGGAGGATCGACGCCACGGCAGGCTCGAGGTCAGGAAGCTGCCGGCCGAGCGCGGCGACCGCGTGGGTCCAGAATCGGGCCGGGTCGCGATCGGCGGTATCAGCTTGCAGCCAGCCTGCAGAGGTTCCGGTGGTGTGCAGCCAGGCGGCCATGAGGGTCGACTTACCCGAGCCGGCCGGGGCACTCACCAGGACCACCCGGACCTCCGGATCGCCGATCCCGGCGCTGAGGGCATCATCGAGCCGAGAACGCTGAACCAGCTGCGCTGGCGGTGGCGGCGCGGTCACCTTTGTGCCAACCAGGGTCACGGTGTCGGCTGTGGCCGCCCTCGTCTCACCATCCACCTGTTTGATCCTAGATCGGAAGCCGTGCCTGGGCTGGAGCTGACCCCGTGTCTCACCCTGGTGAGATGGACGCCCTGGTGATGCCGGCTCACATCACCAGGGGGGATGGTGAGGCCATGGACAAGCCCACCACCTACGAGATCGTGATCCGGGGCCGGGCCACCGAACGCCTCCTCGGCCCGCTGGTCGACGACTTTGTGGTCGATTGCCCGGTCCCGGGGCGTACCCGGTTGACCGGCATCGTCCGTGACCCCGCCCACCTCCATGGCGTGATGGCCCACCTCACCTCGCTCGCCATCGAAGTCATCAGTCTCACGCCCACCGACCCGCAACCCCAACTCACCAACAACCAAGACCATCAACCCAGACCAACAACCAAAAACAAAGAAAGGCATGACCAATGACCAGCACACTCACCAACCCCGCCGCGCCGGCCGTCGAGCGGCGCAACGCCCGAGCCGGGGGCATCGGCGCCCTTGTGGCCGCAGGCACCTTCATCTTCGCGATCGCCCTGTTCGCCACCATCTTCATCGACTACACCTCTGGCGACCTGACCCCGGCCGAATCGGTCGCATTCGTCGGCGACCACGAGACCGCCTTCTTCGTGTGGTACTTCGTCATGTTCCTCGTATTCGGCGCGGCCATCATCCCCCTGGCCCGTGCCCTCCATGGTCGGCTCCGGTCCAGTAGTCCGCTGCTGGCCGACATCGGAGCGGTGTTCGCCTACATCTGGGCCGGGCTGATGTTCGCCACCGGCATGATCTACAACATCGGGTACCCCGCCGTCGTTGATCTGGCCGAAACCGACCCGGCCCAAGCCGAAGCCGTCTGGTCCAGCATCGCCGCTATCGCCGACGGGCTCGGCGGTGGCAACGAGCTGGTCGGCGGTATGTGGGTCCTGCTGGTCAGCCTGGCTGCCTGGAGCACCAAGGCCCTACCCCGGGCCCTCAACGCCCTCGGCATTATCAGCGCCACGGCCGGACTGGTCACCCTGATCCCCGGGCTCTCCGACGTCGGCATCGTGTTCGGGCTCGGCCTCATCGTCTGGTTCGCCTGGGTCGGCATCGTCCTCGTCCGCACCACCAACGATGCTGCCCCGGACGCCATGACCGCTGGAGCTACCCGATGACCAACGTCGAGACAACCACGAACCCCACTCAGCCCTCCGGCGCGACCAGGGAGGCCGAGATGTCACAACCGACCAGCGCTGCTGGCTATCGGGCCAGTCGCATCACGGACACCGATCGGCAACGACCGATCCACCTCGACTACTGGTACCCGGCTGCGCCCGGCAGCCGGGAGACGGCCATCGACTATCACTTCGGTGTCGGCGCCGTCGCCCATCACGCACCACTCGCCGCCGGACCTCATCCACTGGTGATGCTCTCCCACGGATCGATGGGCTCCGCATCGAACTACTCGTGGATCGCGGAACACCTGGGCCGGTCGGGTTTCGTCGTCGCCGGCGTCTCCCACTACGGCGAGTCGCCGATCTACGGACCCGAGACGCTCGACTTTGCGGCCGCAACACGTCTCTGGGAGCGCCCCCTCGACGTCACTCGAGCGCTCGACCACACCATCGCCGAACCCTTCTTCGCCGGCTCGCTATCGGGTCGCGTTGGCGTCATCGGGCACTCGGCCGGCGGTGCCACGGCGATTGCGCTCGCCGGAGCCCCATTCACCCAGTCGGCGGTGGAGGCCTACTGTGCCAGCCCAGCGGCGGAGGGTGACCTTGGCTGCGCCTATGAGGGCGACGGCGCCGACAACGCGCAACCGACCCAGGCCGACTCCCGCATCGATGCTGCGGTCGCTCTCGATCCTGCGCTGGGGCCTGGTTTCACCCCCAGCGCGCTCGCTTCCATCGACGTGCCGGCACTCGTCGTCGGAGCCACACGGAACGACTTCCTGCCCTATCACGCCCATGCAGGCCACTACACCGCCCACATCCCGGGCGCACAGTCCGTCGAGCTCTCCGATGGGGAAGGTCACTTCGTGTTCCTCGACACCACCGACCTCCAGATCGACGTCATGGGCATCGGTCTCGGCGAGGACCGCCCCGGCATCGACCGGCGCGCCGTCCACGACCGACTCAAGCCGATCATCGCCGAGTTCCTCCACGACAAGCTCGACGGCCCCCATCCCCACCGAGCCTGATGCCTCTGCCAGCGGCGGCAGCGCAGCACGCCGAGGTCGGCGCTGTTGATACCGTCGTCAATGCCCGGTCCCCCCGGTCCCAACCGTTTGCAGGTGGTCAGTCCACGCACTTCCGGCGTTGTAGCGTGGTCCGAGTGACCGGAAATCACGACCAGTCGCCGGTGGTCGCCGGTCAAGGTCAGCTTGAACACACAATGAACACCGGCTTCGGTCAAAACCGGTCCATGGTGGTAGACGGCGGTCAAACGTCGGCGCTGCTCAGAGCGCCCTGAACAGGGGATTCGCTGGTCATGGGCCTCGCTCGCAGGGTGCTCACGATCCTCTCAAAACCGTTGAACCCTCACGGGTTCCGGGGGTTCGAATCCCCCTCTCCGCCACTTTCAGCCTCCTAGCTGAACCGCCGAGTAGGCCCCGTGCCACTGTGGTGCCACTGGCATCGGGATTCGATGCCGATCTACTTGGCATGGGCGTTGTCTCGGCGTCTTTGTCGCCAAGACCGAAGGGGCGGTCCAGAGCTACGATCCTGAGGTGTCGGATGAAGGCGGAGATCCGCTTGGTTCGCCCAAGCATCAGATAGCGCGTGGACTCGTCGAGGGTCACGATGTGGACCTGACTGCACCGTCGGGGGAACGGACGCCGGTCTCGGCCGGTGAACTCCGTGCAGCACTTCTTGAGACGGCGGGTTCTTCCGACCCGCGACCCTTTGATCTCAGTGGGTGTGTGCAGTCAGCGGGTCGCTTGATCTACGCAACGTCGAGATTCCCGTGTCGATCGCTTTCTCGCGGTGCTCCTTCGATGAACCGGTCCTCATTGATGGAGCTCACCTCCGTGGGCTGTCCTTTATTAACTGTCCGATCGTTCCCGGCATCTCAGCCAACGGCTGCACGATCGATCGCGACTTGGTCTTTGCGGGGAGTCGGATCGAGGCTGCGTTGCGGAGTATTGGCAGCATGCGTCAGACCGCAGCGCTCTGGCTTTGCGAGGGCCGTGTCGGTGGACGGCTGATGGTCACCGAACAGACGGTGATCGACGGACTTGGTGGTCGGAGCGTTCAAGCCGACCGGGTCAGCATTGGAGCGAACATTCGGATCCTTCAAGAGTCGGAGCTCAGGGGCGAGCTCCGTCTTCTGTCGGCCAGGATCGCGGGCTCGCTCGACATCGTTTCCTCCCAGGTATCCACTCATGATGAGCTGGCCGTGGAACTTGCAGAGGCCCGACTTGGAGGGAGCGTGTTTCTAGCGCGAACGACGGATTCA
>JBCCGJ010000174.1:0-12035 GCA_039029335.1 Actinomycetota bacterium
CGACGGCACCGGTACCACCCAGACCGAGCAGCCGACCCCACCGGCCCCGAACGGCGCCTCCGGCTGGCACCGCATCGGCGTCGAAGCGGTTTAGGGACGCAGCGCACAGCGAAGCGGCGGGGTGTACCTGGTCACCCCACCGGAGCGGTTTGGGCGCCTGGGACACGACGCGGCACGTCCACCGCGGCCGTTTTGAACGCTACGGCAAATAGTTCCGGGGGTTTGACGGACCGCCGTTGATCCGCACCTCGAAGTGGAGGTGGTTGCCGGTAGCCGTACCGCTGGCACCGACAAAACCGACGATGTCACCCCGGTCGACCAGCTGGCCCTCGACCGCCCCGATCTCCGACATGTGGGCGTACAGCGTGGTGATGCCACCGCCGTGGTCGATGATCACGGTGCGGCCGTACCCGCCCTGGGTCCCGGCGAAGATCACAACACCGTCGTTGGACGATGCGATGGGCACACCCCGCGCCGCGCCGATGTCGATGCCGGCGTGCAGCCGCCGGGTGCCGTACACCGGGTGGATCCGATAGCCGTACTCACTGGTCACCCGACCGTCGACCACCGGCCACTGGAACCCGAGGGCCGACGGCGTGGTCGGAGTGTTGATGGCGGTGTCGACCACCGCCGCACTCTGGCCGATCAGCTCCTGGATGGCGGCGTCCTCCCGGGCATAGGCCGTCAGCTCACCGGCCCACTGGTCGATGCGGCGCTCCGCCTCGGCCTTCAGACCGAGCTGCTCGGTCTGCTGGTCCTTGAGGATCTCCAATTCCGCTTCCAGTTCCTTTTCCGCCACCCGGGCGTCCCGCTCGGCCCGTTCGGCTTCCGCTGTGGCCAGGCGCTGGTCCTCAAGCAGCACCCGCAACTCCTCGAGGAGTTCGGTGGTGGACACGCTGGCCTGATCCAGCAGCTGGTTCTGCCGGAGTGACTGGGTGCCGTCCTCGGCGTTGAGCAGCGCACCGGCACCCTCGATCGACCGGGTCTTGAAACCTTCGACCGCCTTCAGGGCCAGCGAATTCTCGATCTCCCGGCGCTCCTCGCCGGATTCGGCGAGATCGGCCTGCGTCCGGCGGGCGATCTCCTGGGCCACCTCGATCCGCTTCCGGGCACTTTCGATCTTGTCCAGGGTGGCGTTTGCCTCCTCGTTGATGATGTTCAACCGGGCGGCGATCTCGACATCCGCCGACTTCGCCAGGTTCAGGTTCGCCACCGCCCTGGCCCGCTCCTCCGCAGACTGGGGGGCCGCTGTTGTGGTGGGCTGGGCGTTCGGGTCGACGGTTGAGGGTGCGGCCGGTGCGGTGGTCTCCGTCGGCGCCGCAGTGGTCTCCGCCGGGGCTGCGGTTGTTTCGGATGGGGCCGCCGTGGTCTCCGCCGGGGTCGCCACCGTTGTGGTGGTCGGATCGGGGGCGACGGTGGTGGTCTGGGCCGATGCGTTGAGCGATGCCGTACCGACGGCGAGAGCCGACAGCACCCCGACGAGCACCTTGCCGGTGGTCACCGAGATCGCGCTGTGGTGGACGCCGCGAGGGCAATCGGTTCCACTACTGGTCATCGAGAATCAGGTCACGCTTTCAGGAAGCGACTCGGTCCATGACAAAGCCGTCTCAGATCCACTCCGCCAACAATGATCTAGCGACAACTTTATTGCCGTTCCGTGGCGATTGAACACGCTCAGCGACCTCAGGTCCAATTTTTCTGGCGGAATGCCCGTCATTCGGGGCTTTTCAGCCCTACAGGGCTCGGAGCCCAGTAGTGTCGGCAACTTCAGGCTCGGAGCAGACGGCGACAGGAGGCCCGGACGTGCCAACATCGGAGGTTGAAGAACGCGAGGTCCTCACGTGGGAGGGGTACGGCACCGCGGTCAGGGAACTCGCCGGACAGGTGGCCGAAAGCGGATTCCGGCCGGACCTCATCCTGGCCATCGCCAGGGGCGGCCTGTTCTGCGCAGGCTCGCTCGGTTACGCACTGTCGGTCAAAAACCTGTACGTGATGAATCTCGAGTTCTACTCCGGCGTTGACGAGCGGCTTGATGTGCCGGTAATGCTGCCGCCCTATCTGGATAAATTTGATCTAACCGATGCAAGGATCTTGGTGGTTGATGATGTAGCCGACACCGGCCACACCCTCAAAGCGGTCTACGAATTCTGCCAAGAAGAGGTAAGCGAAAGCCATACGGCCGTCCTCTACGAAAAGCCCCATTCACTAGTGAAATGCGACTTCGTATGGAAGTACACCTCCCGGTGGATCAACTTTCCTTGGTCAACCGAAGCCCCGCTTGTTGATGGACAAGGATCAACAACTGTGTTGGATGCTTGAGCTGTTTGTCGCTATTTATTTACATGAAATGAGGGTGTGCATGCGTGCTCCATTCGATCTATTGTGTCGAAATGGAGGCAAACGCAATGACAAAGCGCATCGTTTCGGGAATCTTCATCCTGACCGCCCTCGGCGCCCTCGGCGTCATTCTGGCCGGGGCCCTGACCAGCGGCGAGCAACTCATTGTTCGATTCCTGACCGCGGTCATCGTGGCCGCGCTCGGCCTCTATGTCATCAGCGACCTGCGGCTGCAGGCCGACGATGACGCCCTGACCGGTCGAACGGGCGGCACCGGCCGGGTGGGCAAGGTCAACGCCCCACCGAACTCGACCGCCGCCTTCATGGCCACCGTCACCAGAAAGGTGGACCCCCGAAACCAGGCCCACGCCGCATCGGCGGCGGGAGCGTCGGCAGGGACCCCCCTTCGTTTCCGGGACGAACACACGCCGGGGCCCCTTGGGCGGCTCCAGGACAACGGTCCCGCAGTCTCCGTCGACGGCGCCGAAACCACCGTCGTCGGACCGGAGACCCTTGCTGCGGCCGCTGCCGGCCGACCGACGTCGGACCGGCCCGAAGCGGAACGGGCGGCTACCGACGATCGCAACGGGAACCACGGCCCGGCAACCCAGCCGAAACGCCGGCCGGTGGTCCCGGTCGCCTCGAAACGGCCGAAGCATCCGGAGCAGATTCCTGCGGTCCCGGCAAAGGTGGGCGGCGGTGCCGACACCTCTCTTCCCGCCGGCGCCGAGACCATCGTCGCATCAAAGCCGGAATTGCAGACCGCCTCGGACCATGCGCTTGCGGGCGTCGGCGTTGTCGCCTCGGCCGCCGGGTCGGGTGACGGGCCGTTGGAGAACGACGGTCCTCCACCGCCGGACACCGGGGGTGAATTCCTCAGCAGTCAGAGCATCGACATCTCCGACCTGTTTGTCGACGAGGGTGCGCGGGCCAACCTGGCCAACGTCAACGGCGGCTCCGCCAACGGCAACGGCAACCACGACAGCGAAGGCAACGGCGCACTGGGCGGCGATGACAAGCGGAACGGAACGGCGAATGGCACGCACCAGAGAAACGGATCGGTCAAGCAGCTCAACGGTGAGCACCGAAACGGCACAACCGACGGCGAGCCGAGCAGCGACGAATCGAACGGAACCGGCGCCAACGGGAACGGATCGACCAACGGCTACTGGGCGGACGACCACATCTCCGGTCGCCTTTCCGAGACCCCCGGCGCCGCTGCCGATTCCCTAGACGCCCCGACACCGGACGGCCCGCTCCAGGACCTCCCGGCGCAGGACGCGCAGACACCGGACGGCCCGGCGCAGGACGGCGGCTCGCCCAACGGTGACACCCCGGCCGCCGAGACAGAGACCCCGATTTTCGACCCGACCGAGCGGGTGTACGACCCCGAGGGGATCGATCCTGCTGCTGTCGCCGGTACCGACGACAGCGGGACGGCGACCGAGTTCCAGTATTCGGACGACCTCCACTCGGCGGACTACGCCTGGCCCGGGGCACCGGCGACCGGACTCCCCGAACCCCACCCGTTCGAAAAGGCCTCCGCAGCGTACGAGGCCGCAAAGCGGAAGGTCGAGGAAGCCGAGTCCGTGGACGCCTCGCCGTCCAACGTTGCACCCATCACCACCGGTGGGGCGGTCGAGCCTGCCGCCGACGACGCACCGCTCGCGCCGATCATCGACCTTCGGGAGCTGGTCGAGACCGGAGCGAGCGACATCGACGCGGCGATCAATGCCGGCGAGGTGGAGGTCATCGCGACGCTGATCGAGCAGGGCATGCTGGCCACCTCGGGTCCGATCTCCGATCGAGAGGTCCGCACGATGGTGTACGTCGCCTTCACCTCGAACGAACTGCGTAAGCTGCTCCTCGCCGGTGGTACCCCGGACGGCCCGAACTACGGCCTGGACCTCGGGCCGGTCGAACTGTTCGACGAGCGCATCCACTCACCGGCACCGAAGCGGCTCTACTCGGGGGCGCCGGTACCGCAGGAAACCCCGCAGCCGACCTCGCAGATCGGCTGATCCGATTCCAGCGTTCCGCCACGCTTGATCCGTCCCGGCGGCCGGAACCGCTGGGACGACAACCGCACCGATCAGCTGTAGGCGGCCTGGCTTTCCTTCCAGGTTCCGGTATCGGCCCTTGGCTCCTTCGGCAGCCCGAGGACCCGCTCACCGATGATGTTGCGCTGCACCTCGGACGTCCCGGCGTAGATGGTGCCCGGCCTGGCCATGAAGAAGCTGGCCATCCAGTTGGCCGCGGTGTTCGGGGTGCCGATCTGAGGTGCTCCGAGACCGCCCCTGGTGTGCTCACGGAATCCGACCATCGCCTCCGAGCCGAGGAGGTCCATCGCCGACTCCGTGACCTCCTGGTGGTACTGGCTCCAGAACAGCTTTCCGATGGAGCTCTCCGGTCCCGGCTGTTTGCCTGCGAGGAAGCGGGTGAGGGCCTGCATACCCCGGTACCGCATGATCTCGACCTTCGTGTGGAACTTGGCGATGTCCTGACGAACGAGCGGATCACCGAGTTTGCCGGCCTCACGAGCCAGCTGGATGAACTGGTCGAGCTCGGCTCGATACCCGAGTGATGTTGTGGTGGCACCAACGCCCCGCTCGTAACCGAGCAGCGTGTTGCCGACCGCCCAGCCGTTGTTCAGCCCACCGAGCACGTTGTCCCGGTGACAGGTGGCGTCGGTGAAGAACACCTCGTTGAAGTGGTCGTCTCCGGCGATGTTGGTGATCGGGCGGATGTCAACGCCCTCCTGTTCCATCGGGACCAGCAGGAACGAGATGCCCTTGTGTTTCGGCACGTCCGCATCCGTCCTGGCCAGCACAAAGATCCAGTTGGCGCTGTGGCCCTGGGACGTCCAGATCTTCTGGCCGTTGATAACCCACTGGTCACCGTCCAGCTCCGCCTTGCACCCGAGGTTGGCCAGGTCGGACCCGGCGTTCGGTTCGGAGTAACCCTGGCACCAGACGTCCTCACCGGAAAGGATGCGGGGAATGTAGTGAGCCTTCTGCTCCTCGGTTCCCCAGGCCAAAATGGTGTTGCCGACCATCCCGATGCTGAAGCCGTCGTTTGCACCGGACGTCGGGACACCCCGCGCCGCGAACTCCTCGTTAAGCACCAGGTGTTCCAGGTAGGTCAGACCCCCGCCGCCGTACTCGGCAGGCCAGTTCGGGGCCAGGAGTTTGTTGTCCCGCAGGGTCTCCCGCCATTCGCTCTGGAACCGGGAACGGTCGCTCCCCGTGAGCGCGCCGATACCGGCCCAGTCGGCGGGAAGATACTCATCGAGGAAGGCAACGATCTTCTCCCGGTACGGCGCGGTTTCCTGGGGGTACGTCGGATCCATGGGTCCAACTTAATTCGTCGGATCGCGGTGTGCGATTCCGGACCACGTCGGCGGACCGATCACACCTCCGATTGTGACACCGCACCGGTGTCGACCAGACGGTCGACCTCGTCCGATGCCAGACCCCACTCGGTCAGGACCTCCCTGGTGTGCTGGCCCGGGGTCGGGATGGGTCGGTGGACCTGGCCGGGCGTCCTGCTGAAACGGGGTGCCGGTGCCGGCTGGGTGACCCCCTCCACCTCGATGAGCGTGCCCCGTTCCCTGATGTGGGGATGGTCCTTGGCCTCCTCCATCGTCAGGACCGGCGCGAAACAGACGTCGGTCCCCTCCAGAGCCTCACACCACTGATCCCTGGTCCGGCCGGCGAAGATCTCGGTCATCCTGGCCTTGAGGGCCGGCCACCGGGACCGGTCGTGCTGATCCGGCACATCCGCAGGATCGATACCCAACCGGTCGAGCAGCTCGGCGTGGAACTTGCCCTCGATGGGTGCGATCGAGATCCACTCCCCGTCAGCGCACTGATACGTGCCGTAGAAGTAGGAGCCGCTGTCCAGCACGTTGGTCCCCCTGGTCAGGCCCCACGCACCGGATGCATACAGCCCGAACACCGAGCTGAGCAGCGACGCCGCACCGTCGACCATGGCGGCGTCGACGACCTGGCCCGTCCCCGACGTTCTGGCCTCCAACAGGGCGGCGCAGACCCCGAACGCCAGATAGAGGGCGCCGCCGCCGTAGTCACCGACGAGGTTCAGCGGCGGGACCGGTGGGCCGTCAAGGTTGCCGATGGCCGCCAGCGCCCCGGTCAGAGCGATGTAGTTGATGTCGTGTCCGGCGGCGGTGGCCAGCGGACCATCCTGGCCCCACCCGGTCATCCGGCCATAGACCAGCTTCGGGTTCCGTGCCGCACAGTGGTCCGGGCCGAGTCCCAGCCGTTCGGTCACGCCGGGCCGGAAACCCTCGATCAGCGCATCTGCCTGCTCGACCAACTGCAGCACGGCCTCAACACCGTCGGGCGACTTCAGGTCGACGGCGATCGATCTGCGGCCCCGCAGCAGCACATCAAACTCCCTGGCCCGCCGCGGCACGCCGAGGTCCGCCTGCACCGGGCGATCGACACGGATGACGTCCGCACCGAGGTCGGCCAGCAGCATGGCGCACATCGGCCCCGGCCCAATGCCCGCAAGCTCGATCACCCGGATTCCGGTCAGCGGCCCACTCATCGTTACGTCCCTTCGTCATGTGGTCGTTCGAAGAATACGCCCGGCTCGGTGGGCGGGCACAAAACGCCACTCGGTTCGGGGCCGGGGGCCACCGTCCGCCGCCCGTGGCGGGATAAGATCGGTGGGTCATGATGTACGACGCTCCCCCGGCGAACGGGGACAGGGGCAACAGGGACTCGGTAAACGAGGTTTCGACGAACGGGGACCTGGCGGAGACCGAGGTACCCACCCGGGCGGCCGGAGAGCCCTTCGGTGGCCTTGCCAACCGGCAGGTCGGCGGACGAGCCATCGCCAGGCCCGGCCTGACCGAGCGTGCCCTGATCATCCTGATGATCCTGATCAACATGTTCGGCACCCCGGCCAGCTGGTTCACCCTCAACACCGGCTCGGCGTCGGGTCCCGAGAGTGACTTCCTGCTGTCGTACGGTTCACTGGCAATCGTCCTGGCGCTGCTCCCCGGTCTGGTGGGCAACGGGGATGCGGTGGTCCGGGTGCTCAGCGCAGAGCCGCTCATGGTCGCCTATTTCTTCATGATCGGGCTCTCACCGGTGTGGTCCAGCAGCTTCGGGGAGTCGGTCGCCTCGGTGGTCAACGTCTTTGCCCTCCTGTTGCTGGCCGTTGTGCTGCTGGTTCGGTTCACACCGGAGGAGATCTTCGGGCTCACCACGGTGGCGTTCACCATCGGCATCGTGCTCGACCTGTTCTGGGTCTTCTTTATGGGTTCGCTCGGTGTCGACCGCGCCGGCGACGCCTGGGTCGGGGTCGCCACCCAGAAGAATGCGCTGGGCCACCACGGACTACTGGCGGTCATGGTGTTCCTGATCGCCGCCAGGACGTTCCGCCGGTGGCGAGTACCGTTTTATGTGTTGACGGTGGCGTCCTTTGTGCTGCTGATCGGCTCCCAGAGCAAGACTTCGTTGGGCGCAGGCCTGGTCACTGCGGCCGGATTTGTTGTCTTCCTGACGTTCCGGGCCCGCAAGACGCTGGCCGGGGCGGTGACGATCACCCTCATCTCGGGGATCGTGATCACCATCCTGTTTGTCACCGCGAACCTGGAGGAGATCGCCGGTCGGTTCGGCAAGGACGCCACGTTCACCGGCCGGACGCCGCTCTGGAGTGCGGTCCTGGACGCCATCGCCGAAAAACCGTGGCTGGGGTACGGCTATGACGGCTATTTCGGCGGCCCGCTGAGCGAATCACACCTGATCACCGCCTACGCCCAGTTCGACTGGGGTCCCACCCACGCCCACAACGCCCTGTTCGAGTCCGCCCTGCACGTTGGCATCCCGGCCACCATCCTCCTGCTGGTGTTCATGTTCCGGGGCGTCGTCCGGGCCACCAACCACGTGCGCTGGGTTCGGGGACCGATCGGACTGTTCCCCCTGGTCTATCTCACGATGATCACCATGACCTCCATCACGGAGTCCGGCATCTTCACCCAGCGATTTGGTGTCACGATGTTTGTGATCGCCATCGTCATGGCCAAGGTGGGCGTCCAGGAGGCCAAGAAGACCGGTGTGCTCCGCCTTGACGAGGAGCGACTGTTGGCCCGGGAGGCAAGCTCGGAGCGGACCCAACAGCTTCCACGCGGCCTGGCCCCGGCCGGCGTCTGACCTGCCAAACGCCGCTCCTACCGGTACGCGGCCACGGCATGGGGGGTCGTGGCGCCGCCCGATCGCCGATGCCACGGCCAAGCCGCATCGTCGACCCGATCAGGCCGATCTCCGACGCCACCGTCGACCCGAGCGTCAGCGCCTCGGTTGACCGCATCGTCGACCCGATCAGACCGATCGCCGACGCCACGGTTGACCCGGCACTCAGCGCCACCGTCGGCCCGGCCGGACGGCGGGCGGACCTACGGCCCGGCTGTTGCGAATGCCGGTTCCAGTGCCCCGATCGTCCCCCGCCGCGGGCGACGTTCGCCGAGCGCGTCGATCGGTGACTGAAGGTCCGGGCGGCCGGCTCCGATCAGCACGCTGGACGACAGCGGGCGGAACTGCTCCAGTGATGCACCCGCCTCGGTTGCCCCCAGGAGCGCCCCCTCGGCGGGCAACAGACCGTTCCCGTCGCCGTCCGGCGGGCCGCTGGCGACCAGGTTGTTGACGTACACCCCTTCGGCCCGGGAGTTGAGGAACGCCGCAACGTTCTCCCGGTTGATGACCAGGTTGTTGTAGAAGGAGATGTTTTCTCCCCTGGCGGCCACCATCTCCGCCCGACCGCCGAACAGATCGGCGCTCCACCCGTTGCGGATCAACGTGTTGTTCCTGGCCACCACGTTGCTGGAGTAGAACACGTGCACGCCCCGCCCGCCGTTCTCGACACAGACATTGTTCTCGACCAGCGTCGACCCCTGATAGTTGGTCTCGTTGAAGAAGTCGATGATGATGCAGTTGCCATCGGTCAGGCGTCCTTCCCGAGACGGGACGCCGTTGTAGTTGCCGACCACGTGGTTGGCCCGGATCACGTTGGCATAGCCGCCGTTCGGTCGAAGCGGGCCTTCCGCCTCGAAGAGGGAGATACCGCTGCCCTGGAAAAAGCTCCTGGCCGCGTTGTTACGAACCTCGTTGCGCTCGACCGTGATCCGGGAGCTACGCACGAACGACACGCCGGCTCCGCCGAACCCTTCGATGTAGTTGTCCGACACCACGATGTCATGGCTGCCGTCCTTGCCGAACACCCCGCTGCCGTGGATGCTGTCGTCCCGTCCGGTGAAGGTGAACCCGGCGATGGTGGCGTACGCCGATCCCTGGAATTCGAACCCGTTCCCCCACTCCCCGCCGGAGATGATCTCCACCGCTTCGCCGGGGTACGGTCTGATGTGGATCCAGGCGTCCGGCGTCCCGCTTCGGCGGAGGATGTTGGACCCGTGGGTCTCCAGGTTGTAGACCCCGCCGCGCAGGTAGATGGTCGTACCCGGTTCAACGACATTCAGCGCGTCGATCGGCCGGTGGAACGGTGCGGCGATCGTCCCCAGGTGCGGTCCGTCCGGACGGGTGCCGTCGACAAACAACGCACGGGCGGCCAGCACCGGACCTGCGGGATCCGGCTGCGCCGACCCGTCGGAGCCGGTCTGCTCCACAGGCCCGTTCGACAGAGCACCCGACCGTTGACCAATGGCAACACCCAGCCGGCCGAACCCCCGGACCGATTCGTCCAACAGGTCGGATTCGACCTCCAGCGCCAACCCGCCACCGGCCGTTTGGCCGCCGTCGGCCTCCTCTGCGCCGTCGCCGTCTCCGGACGACTCGGCCGCCGCTGGCGCGCCGGCAGCGCGGCGGTCGGCCGTCACCTCGTCGGACCCATCCGATCCCGAGCGGCCGACCAGTACCACCGCGGCGCCGATCAACAGCAGTCCGACGGCAACAAACCCGACAAACATGGCAGAACCTTGGGCGGGTTTTGAACCGGGTGCCGCAGTCACCGCAGAAGTGTAAAACGGCGTCCGGGGCGGCCGGTGGTTGATCAGCGGTGTTCAACCACCGCGGGCCCAGCGGAGCGCGGCGCGGTCTACTGGTCGGCGAGGCGCCGGGTCTCGGCCCGGTAGTACGCGTACTTGTCACGGCGGAACAGCCCGCCGCCTTCGAACTTGCGGCGATTGATGACCGCGCCGAGCAGCTTCGAACCGCTCCGCTCGAGGTCCGCCCGGACCTGCAGCAGGTCCGAGGTGTTGGTCCGCTCGGCGTCGACGACAACGATGACCCCGTCGACGTAGCGGGCGGCGGACAGCGCATCCGCGGTGCTGAGGACCGGCGGGGTGTCGACGACGATGTACTCGACGTTTTCCCGCTCCAGTTCCTTGACCATAAGCTCGAACCGGCCGGAGCTGAGGAGCTCACCGGGGTTGGCCGGGGGCCGGCCGGCCCGGATAAGCCAGAGGTTCTCGATCCCCGGGACCTTCTCGGCGTTGAGCTCGGCCGTCTGGCTCAGATACTCGGCCAGACCGGGCCGCTGGGCCTCCATGCCGAACAGCCGCTCAAGCGATGGCCGCCGCAGGTCGGCACTTACCAGCACGACCCGGCTGCCGTTCTGCGCAAGGGCGATGGACAGGTTCGATGCGGTGAGGCTTTTGCCCTCTCCGGGAGCGGAGCTGGTGACGATGACCGAGCTGACCCCGTTTGAGCTGTTGAGGAACACCAGCGAGGAGCGGAGCCGCCGGAAGGCTTCCCTTGCCGACGCGATCCTGGCCGAGCCTCCTGAGGAGAACATGATCAGGCTGCCGCTGCCACCCCGGTTTCGCAGCCCGAGGGTGGGAATGGCCCCCATGACGGTTGTACCGAGGGCCAGGGCGACGTCCCCCTCGTCCCGGGCGGTGGTGTCCAGCCGCTCAAGGAAGAACGCCGAGATCAGACCGAGCACCAGACCGACCAGCAGGCCCGTGGCCAGGAGTAGCGAACGAGGAATCCCGTCCGGATTGGTTGGCGAGGCGGCGGTGATCAGCACCTCACCGGGCGGGACCCGCTGCAGGGTGGTGATCTCCGTCTGGTCGCTGATGATGGCCGAGCGGCTGGTGGTGGCGTCCCGCCGCAGGTTGCCAAGTTCGGCGTCAACCCGGCTCAGCTCGGTGGCGGCCTGCTCAAGCTGTGCTGTCCGCGTCTCACTGGGCGGTTCCAAGAACAGCGGAGCGCGGTCGTTGATGATTCCCCGCCGCTCGGCCTCCAGGGCGGCGATGTTCTCATCGATGGTTGCCAGCGCCGCCTCGTTGGCCTCGATCTGGACCTGGTAGTACTCGACCGCGGCTGCGGTCCGCTGGTCGGCGTAAACCGTGGCGAATTCGTTGGCGATGGCCGCCGCCTCCTGGGCGGTTGGGGCGGTGTAGCTGGCCACCAGGATGCGGGAGTTGGGGGTGAACGTGATGTCCAACTCCTCCCGGTCGACCGTGGGGTAGGTGGCGGCCACCTGGGCGGCGACGGCATCGGAGCCGAGAACCCGACTCTCCTCCTCCAGCTGCGGAGCGACCAGGTTGTTGTTCACCGCACCCTCGGGCGTTGGCCGAAGGCGAATCTCCGACGTGGCCGTGAAGGTGGTTGCGGCGGCACCGGTGTAGAGGAAGGCCAGCACAAGTCCGAAGATCGCAAAGGCGGCGACAAGCCACTTTCGCTGACCGAACGCCTGGAGATAGTCCTCGAGCC
>JBCCGJ010000175.1:0-12026 GCA_039029335.1 Actinomycetota bacterium
TCGCAGTGGTTGGAGACCTTCCGCTGTGTCCAGGACGGGGAGATCGTCACCGACCTGAACGCCATGCTGGACGGCGACGTGGTCCCGCCGACCACCACCACAACCACGACTCTGCCGACTACGACGACGGAGCCGACTACTACGACGACCCTGCCGACTACGACGACGACCACGACCGAGGCGACGACTACGACGACCGAGGCGACGACCACGACGACGGAGCCGACGACGACCACAACCGAGGCCACGACTACGACGACGGAGCCGACGACGACCACGACCGAGGCCACGACCACCACAACGGAGCAGCCGGCTGAGATCACCGTGTCGGTCGGAGACGTCGAGACGAACGAGCTTGACATCGACGGCATTCGAAACGCACTGGTGGTGTTCACGTTGAACGCCGAGTCCGACGTCACCGTCGTCGTCAACTTCACCACGGTTGACGGAACGGCCACCGTGGCCGACGAGGACTACCTCGCTCGGTCAGGTGAGCTGCGGTTCGCCCCCGGCAACACCACGTTGACCAGAGCGGTCCGGATCCTCGGTGACATCGAGGTCGAAGGTGATGAATTCCTCACCGTTGAGCTTTCCGACCCGATCAACGCCACCATTGCCAACGGCGTCGGGACCATCACCATCATCGACAACGACGCCGAGCTCGGCTGAGCGAAAGGCTCCACAGGACCTCTCTCCTGCCACCGGTGGCCGGAGCTGCCCGTGTGGCGGCTGCGGCTACCGGTGGTAGTACTTCTTTGACCAGACGGCCAGCCGGTCCTCGCCCGTACCCGGCATCCGCCAGGTTGCGGTCGAGGCGTTCGCCAGGTCGACCGAGTACAGCGCCCGCGGCTCGTTGATCGTGTCGGTGAGGTAGGCGTCGGCGAAGGACTCCGGCGTGTATCGAAGCGCGATGGTCCGGTAGCGATCCCGCCACTGGTCGTCCGCGCCGAGGTCGTGTTCCAGCACAGCCTCACCCCGGGCGATCAGCTTGCGGAGCAGGCCACCCTCCTCGTCGATCGTGCAGCAGACGGCCGGGTTGGCCCGCAGGTCCTCCAGCCAGGCGGAACGGGCCCGAGGGGTGAACCAGATTTTGTTCTCATCGAAGAGGAACCAGATCGGCACAACCCGGGGCAGCCCGTCGGTGCCGATCGTGCCCAGCCGCAGCAGGTGGCCCGGCTCGTTCAGGAAGTCGTGCAGCTCGGTATCGGTCAGTCCTGGCACGGCGCTCCGCCTACGGGGTGAAGCCGGGGTAGTAGTTCTCGGCCCCCATTTCGCGGACGTCGGTCAGCCAATCACCGTCATACGGCCACGCATCTTCCGCACCTTCGACCGGGCCCTGCCAGAACCTGGTGATCGGCCCGTCGAGGCCGCCACCGCTGGGCTCCAGGGACCAGGCCTGCCGTTTGTAGCTGAAGTTGTCCGGGACCAGCCGATGGGCCTCCCGATAGTGGGGGACCGCGGCCTCATGATCACCGATGGCCTCCAGGTGTGCGGCCAGTTCGAAGTGGGCCTGACCGATCGCTGCGTCGGTGTTGCGGGGCTGCGACCGGGCGATCACCTCCTCCGGGCTGAGAGCGAACTCGCTGTCCGAGCCCTTGGCCACCCAATCCCGGATGGCCGCCTCGTACGCCTCCGGTGTCGACTGGATCTTGACCGCCTCGCCCAGGATGTCCAGCAGATGCTGCGGCGGTTCCAGTCCGGCGAACGGACTGCCGCCGTCGCGGGGAATCGAGGCCGGCCCCGGCGCGGCCTCCGCCGGCCGGACGATGGTGCCGCCCTCGTCGATCCAGACCGCGTTCGGGATGTTGATGAAACCGAACAGCTCGGCGGTCTTGTGGCCCTGGTCGATGAGGCTGGGATGCTCCGGCTGTGCCGCCTCGATGAACGGTCGGCAGGCGTCCGGCCCCGCAGTCTCCAGTGCGACGGTCACCACCTCGAGGCCCTGGCCGTGCAGCTCGTTGCGGAATTTCTGCCACACGGGCAGATCGGCGGAACAACCTCAATAGGGACTCCAGGCAACCATCAGCACCTTCTGTCCCCGCAGTGCCGACAGGACGAATTCGTTCCCGTCCAGATCGGGGAGCCGCAGGTCGGGTGCGGTGGCCGTCACCAGCGTGCGGCCGCCCACGGCGTCAGGTCCGATCGACCAGACCCCGTGTGCCTCGGCAGCCACCAGCGGCAGTCCCATCTGGACGGCCAGTGATGACACGTCGACGTCCGGTCCCGCCGGCGGATCGGTCAGCGGGATGCAGACGTCCCCCTTGCAAGCGCCCTCCGGTTTGAGCTCCCAGCCGGTGCCGGCCTCGAACTCCTGACGGGGGATGGTCAGCGACGAAACGATCATACGTCGAAGCTACCTGGCCCCGATCGGTGGTGCGAACCGGAGCCGTCCCTACCCCACCCCGGCGAAACTTGGGCAGCTAGGCCACAAATCCTGTGGCCTGCGGGCCCAAATTTCGGTGACGGAGGGCGGCCACCGGACCGATACCGAAACAGACGATGCCGAAGAGTCCGCCGTAGACCTGCAGCGCACCGAGGTGCACCGCGCCGATGGTCACGATCGCGGCCAGCATGCCGATGTTCGCCGCCGCGATCTGCAGCGGCGGCAATCGGTCTCCAGACGTGCCACGGAGGGCCGCGAGGTCGATCAGGCCCACCGTCAGGCTGAACAGGCCCATCAGGATGCTGGTTCCCTGGAACAGGTCCCACGACGCCACCGGTTGGTCGCTCACGTCGATCGTGCCGAACAACCGAAACCGTTCCGCAAGGTCGTCTCCGGCCAGATCCCGGACGTGGACGTAGGTGTGGAGCAGACCGATAGACACAAACCCGATACTGCCCACGCCGAAGCCCCACCGCGCCGCCGCTACCGCTGATCGGGGTCTTGTTCGCATGGGTGCTCCTGCCGTTGTGCTTCCACATAAGTGTCGCATAGTGCCACCTATACTGTCCAGTGATTTGTGGCACGAAGTGACAGGTATGTCGGATCGTTGTGGTACGGTCCTGGCGTGGTCACGCGGGCCGAACATCGGCGAGACACCCTGTTGCGGCTCGGTACCGCCGCCATCGATCTGTTCGAACAGCAGGGCCCGCAGGTCACGATGGCCGAGATCGCCGACCGGGCCGGGGTCTCCCGTCGGACCGTGTTCCGATACGTGGACGGCAAAGAGGAACTGGCGTTTGTCCACCCGCTCCTCTGGTTCGACGTGTTCGACGCCGCGCTGGCCGAGGAGCGGGAGCGGCCGCTGGGGGAGCGGCTTCAGGTGGCGTCCCGGGCCATCGCCGCCCATATCGACGCAGACCCGGACCCACCACGTCGGGCATTCCTGGTCGCCGGAGCCGAACCGGTGCTGCTCAAAGGTTTCAGCGCCGTGTACCGCAAGTGGGTGGAGCGGATCGCCGCCGAGGTGCTGGCCGACGTCCCACCCGCCGAGCAGACCGAAGCCGATCGGTTCCGGGCCAGGATCATCGGCTCGGCCGTCATGGGGGTGGTGGACGCGGTCAGCCGGGAGTGGGTGGTGTCCCCAGCCGCAACCTTCGCCGAGCTCTATGACAGCGGCCTGACCTACATCGCCCCGCTGTTGGCCGACCTGCCGGTCAGTCGACCAGTTCCTTCCGCAGGCGGGTGATCTGCTCCGGCGCAAAACCGAGGGCCTCGGACAGGTACACCTCCCGGCTCGGCCAGCGTTCATCAACGACGGCAAGGCCACCCCGTAGGTAGTCGGCGTCGACCGAGAGGAACGGTCGCATGATCTCGGCGTCGATCCCCTTCTCGGCGTAGTACGCCAGCCGCTGCTCAACCGGACGATGGATGTTGCTGGCGATGTAGTGCTCGATGAGCGCGTCGTCCGGGACGCCAAGGGCGAGGCCAACCAGCGTCGCCGCCCAGCCGGCCCGATCCTTGCCGGCCGAACAGTGCCACAGCACCGGTCGGCGATCCTCGTCGGCCACGACCTGGAGGAACCGCCCGAAGACCTCCTGCTTCTCGGCTTCGAGGGCCATCGCCACCACTCCCTCGGCGGCCAGCGCCTTCGCCCGCCCGTTGCCGAACTCGGCGTCGACCTTCGCCTGATCGCCGCTCATCAGCGTGGATCTGATCCGGTGGCCGAGGCCACTGGTGTCAACCATCTCCAGCTGCAGGTACGCCGGTCCGTCCGGCACCCGATTTGGGCCGCCGTCACCCTGCCGGTCGATCTCGGTCCGGAAGTCGACGACGGTGGCCAGGTTGTACTCGGCCAGTCGGGTCACGTCGTCGTCGCTGGCCCCGCTCCAGTGGCCACTGCGGTACAGGCGGCCGGACTTGACCGCTCCACCACCGGCGGCGGGAAGGCCACCCATCTCTCGAAAATTCAGTACCGAGTCGAACGTTGTCATCCGCCCATCCTGCTCCATGCCGTCCCCACCCGGCGAAACCTCGCGCCACCCCGCCCGATAAAATTTGGGCCTGCAGCCCACGGGAATTGTGGCCGGTGTGCCCAAATTTGGGAGGCGGTGGGCGTGCAGGGTCAGCGGCGAGCCAGCACTGCGGTGCCCAGGGTGACGGTCAGACAGGACAGTCCGATGCTGGTGGCGAGGAACAGGTTGGCCCGGTCATAGGCCGCCAGGACGTCCGGGCGTCCGGCCGTGCCGATGATGGCGATGACCGCGGAGACACCGATGGCCCCACCGAGATTGCGGATGGTGTTGAACGCCGCGTTGACCTCCCCGTAGACCGCCTGGGGAACCCGGCCGAGGGCCCAGGAGTTCATGCTGGGATTCGACAGACCCCAGCCGGTACCAAACCCGGCGATCGTCGGCATCAGCTGCCCGACGTAATCCGGTTCCGTGTCGAACCGGACCACGCTCCACAGCACCGCGGCCGTGGCCAGCGCGGAGCCGAAGATCATCAACCACCGTTGGCCGTACCGGTCGGCCACCCGGCCGCCGATCAGCGTGGCCAGCCCGGCACAGATCGGACCGATGGTGATGGCCAGTCCGATTCGGCCGGTCGAGTAGTTCCACACCCGACCGAGCCACAGCGGCCACACCAACCAGATCGACAACGAGGTGATGGACATCAGCAGGTTTGCCATGTTGGCCAGCGCCACCTCGGGGTACCGGAACAGCCGGAGGTTCAGCAGCGGGGTGGGATGTCGGCCGGATCGGACCAGGAACAGCGCACCGAGGATCACCGCGGCGATCATCGCCGTCCCGGTCCGTCCGTCGATCCACCCCCAGTCCTGACCCTGGCTGATGCCCAGGATGAGCAGGCCGATCGATGCGGTGGCCAGCACCGTGCCGGGCAGGTCCAGTTTGCCGGTGGCCGGTTCGGTCTGGCCGCCGGGGACATACCGGTACGCCAGAGCCACGACCAGCAGCGCCGGGGGTGCACTGAGGGCGTAGACCCACCGCCAGCTGCTGACCTGCAGCAGCATCGCCGCCGTGCTCGGGGCGATGCCCGCCGAGAGGGGCCCGGCTGCGGCCCAGGTTGCCACGGCCGACGGTCGGCGCGACTCCGGGAATTGGGGCAGCGCCATCGCCAGCGACGCCGGAATCACCGCTGCAGCAGCGGTGGCCTGACCGATGCGGGCGGCGATCAGGACCCAGATCGAGGGGGCCAGCGCCGACAGTACGGCAAATGCCGCAAAGCCGACGAGGCCGACGTTGAACACACGCCGTCTGCCGAGCCGGTCACCCAGCCGCCCGCCGAGCGGGAGGAACGCAGCGGATGCGATGAAGAACCCGGAGGAGATCCAGGAGACCGTGGTCTCCGAAACGCCGGAGAAGTCCTCGGCGATGGGGCCGAACGCCAGGTTGGTCGCCGTGGCGTTGAACCCGAACAGCACATACCCGGCGGCACCGACGGCCAGGGCCCGCCACGCCTGGGACGGCACCGCCTCCTGCTGCACGGTTCGAGCGGTCCCGTCTGTCCCGTCGGTCGTGTCGGTCTTATTGGGGTTCGATGCGTCACCACGCATGTGTTGTGCCGTCCCACCGGAGGAATCGGCCGCTGTCGGCCAGGGTGAGCCGGTCGGTGGTTTCGGCGAGGGCGGCGGCGGATTCGGCAACACCGAGGCTGGCTGAGGGACCGCCCATGTCGGTTCTGACCCAGCCGGGGTGGACACAGACCACGCCGATCCCGTCGGCCGCCAGGTCGGTGGCGGATCGTACGGTGACCATGTTCAACGCCGACTTTGAGGCGTTGTAGGCGATGTCGCCGCCGTGGGTGTCACCGAACGTCATCGCTCCCAGCTGGGACGACACGTTGATCACCATCGCCCCGTCCGCCGCGACGAGCAGGGGAACGAGGGCCCGGGTGACCAGCATCGGGCCTGCGGCGTTGACGTCCATGACCGCCAGGAAGTCCTCCCGGCTGAGGTCCCTGATCCCCCGTTCGTCCGAAGCGGCGCCAACCGCCCCGGCGTTTATCCCGGCGTTGTTGATCAGCACGTCGATGTGACCCAGTTCGGCGAGGGCCGTGGCCGCAGCGGCGATCGACTGGTCCGACGACACGTCGAGGGGAAGAACCCGGTCGGCGAGCTCGGCCAGTTCGGTCGCCCCGTCCGGTGTCCGGGCGGTCCCGATCACCCGGTCTCCCCGCTCGGTGAAACACCGGACCAGACCGAGGCCGAGGCCCCGTCCCGCGCCGGTGATGACGATGTTGCGCGTACCTGCCGTTCGAAGCTGCCCACTGGTCATGGCCCCAGTCTGTCCCGCGGGGAACACAAAACGGCGAAGGATTTCCACCCCGGTACATTTGGGCGCTCGGAGGTGCTTTGGACAGTCGGCGCCGGACGGCGATCGACGGAGCGGAGGTTGGGTGACCGATCGGTTCGAGGTGGAACACGTCGTTATCGGCAACGGGTTGATCGGCAGCGCCGCAGGCCGGCACCTGGCCGCGTTCGGATCGTCGGTTGCCATTGTCGGCCCGGGTGAACCGGCCTCCCCGGAGACCCACGACGGGGTGTTCAGCTCACACTACGACCAGGGCCGGCTGTGCACGTATGCAAGCCGTGACCCGATCTGGGGGCCGATCGGGGCGCGTGCCATCGCCGGGTTTCCGGCGCTTGAAGAGGCGTCGGGCATCTCCTTCCATCGAGGGGTCGGTTGGGTGAGGGCCGTTCGGCTGACGGCGGAACAGCGGGCGGCGACCGACCGCTGGTACGCACAATTGGAGCGAACCACTGGTGTCGCCGCGACCCGCTACGGCCCCGACGACCGATCCCGGGCCGAGTGCCATCCGATGTTGGTCTTCCCCGAGGGTCTTGATCTGTTGGTCGAGCCGGGACCCGCCGGATACCTCAACCCCCGGCAGATGCTGGAGGCCCAGAACACGGTTGCGACGGCCAACGGTGCCCGGGTCGTCCCGGAGCGGGTGGTCTCGGTCCAAACGGACGACGGCGGGGTCACGGTCCGGACCGAGTCTGGGCTGGTGGTCACCGCGGGCCGGGCGCTTGTCGCCTGCGGAGCGTTCACCAACTTCGGCGGGCTGCTGCCGGAACCGCTTCCGTTCCGGTTGAAGACCGAGACCACGATCTGGGCCACGGTGACCGCCGAGACCGCCGCCGCCCTCGACGGCATGCCCGGTGTGGGATACGACATCGACGATCCGGAACTGGACGACGTCTACCTCGCCCCGCCAATCCGCTACCCGGACGGGACGTACCGCATCAAGATGGGCTGCAACACCGCGGGGGAGCAGTGGCCGGAGACCCTGATCGAGGTTCAGGAGTGGTTCCGGTCCGGTTCCAGCGACGATGATCGGCCGGGGATGGAACGGGCACTCCGGTCGATCCTGCCCACGGTTGACCTGCTGGACGTGACCGCACATCGCTGCATCGTCGCCTACACCCCGTCCGGCTATCCCACGATCGACGCCGCCCCCGGCGACCGGACCGGGCGGCTGTTTGTGGCCGCCGGGGGAAACGGCACCGGGGCTCAGGGGTCCGACACGCTCGGTCTGTTGGCCGCCGGATTGCTCTTCGACGGTCGATGGCTCGACGAGATCCCCCGGGAGCCGTTCCGTACCGCGTCCGGCTGGGACGATCAGCGGGCGGCCGGCCGGACCGATCGATCGGCAGCGGACGGGGCACGCTACTCGAAGGCCCAGGCCCGCGCCGCGAACAGGTAGCGCATCGGCCGCGGGAACGGCCCGCAGCCCTTAGAAGATGCTGAAGCCACCGTCGATCTTGATGATGTCGCCGGTGTGCCACCGGGAGGCGTCGCTCATCAGGTACACCGCGATCGCGCCGAAGTCGTCCGGCTGACCCCACCGCCGCATCGGGATCCGGGGCATGACGTTGTTGACGAACTTGTCCCAGCCGAAGAGCGGCGCCGTCATCTCCGTCTCGATCCAGCCGGGAATGATCGCATTGGCGGTGATCTTGTGCCTTGCCATCTCGACCGAGAGGCTCATCATCATCGCCAGCATCGCCCCCTTTGTTGCCGAGTAGGCCTGGCCCTTGGCCGACCCCTGGATGGCGGTACCCGATGCGGTCAGGATGAGACTGCCGCCCTCGCCCTGCTCCACCATCTGCCTGGTCGCGGCCCGCAGGGTGAAGAAGACGCCGTGGAGGTTGACGTCCATCACGTCGAACCAGTCCTCGTTGGAATGCTCCTGGAACGGTTTGGTGTTCCGGGTGCCGATGCCGGCGTTCGGGAAGCAGGCGTCGATCCGGCCATACCGCTCGACCACCTGGGTCATCGCCGCCTCAACCGCCGCCTCGTCGGCAACGTTGCACCGCAGCGCAGACGCCGACGGGTTGATCTCCCTGAGTTCGGCCTCGGCTGCGGCGTTTTTCTCGGTGTTGGTCCCCCATACCGACACGTCGGCTCCCGCGGCGGCGATCGCCCGGGCGAACCCCAGACCGATACCTCCGTTCCCGCCGGTGATGACCGCCACTTTTCCACTGAGATCGAATGCGTCGTACGCCATCACCCATGGGTCGCACAGACGGGCTGTCAGCCGGAACTGGGACGCACGTCGGCGGCGGAATCGGCGCAGGTAGCGGTCGGAACGGGGCCGGATCGGCCGAGACGGTCCGGAATAGGCGACACCGGCCCGGTGTTCCTGGTCTCGTGTCTCGCCGGCGGATTCTTGGTGCCTCAGGGGCGGTGCTCGGCCTGCTGACCATCGTGTTCGCCTGGCTCACCTACGCCTGGTTCCTCTCGCCCGCCGTCGATGAGCCGCAGCAGGCCGATGCGGTGATCATGCACGGAGGCGGACGTGGCGAGCGGTTGGCCGTCGCCCTCGACCTGATCGACCAGGACCTGGCACCGGTGTTGGTGCTGGTCAACGGTCTGCAGTGGAGCAAAGGTATCGATCTCTGCCTGTCGGAGGACCAGCCGGTGGAGATCGTCTGCCCCGGCAACGTGCCGAACACCCGCGGCGAGGCCAGGGAGATCCAGGCGCTGGCCGAGGAGCGTGCGTGGGACACGATCATTCTCGTGACCAGCGACTATCACATCACCCGGGCGTCAAACCTGGTGGGTCGTTGCTTCGACGGCACGATCTACCGGGTTGCGGCGGAAAATCAGTTCCCGCTGCGGCGGGAAATCCACGCGATCGCCCGGGAGTGGGCCGGCACCGGCCGGAACCTGGTGTTCCGGGACTGCTGACTGCCGGCGGCCCCCACCTCACGTGATGGCGTCCGCGCCGGAGGTGCGCCGATGAGACAGTGGTGCGATCGGGAGTGAGGAGACTCAGGCCGCGTCCCGGCCGAGCACGTGAGCCAACCACGTCTCGATCCGGGGTGGCACCGCATCCGATGTCAGCTCCGGCCGACCGAGCGCATTCCACGGGTGGGTGGGGAACCGATCGATTGGCGCCGACAGCACAACCGACAGGTCGTACGCCACCAGCATGGCGGGGTCTCGATCACGGCCGACGAGGTCGTGGTAGTGATCGGTGAAGTGTTCGGCGATCTCGATGTCGAACAGCATGGCCAGGTTCCATCGGCAGTGGGCCAGGTCCGCCTCGGCAGGGCCGATGCAGGCGCTCAGCCAGTCGACCACCGCACAGATCTCCCCGTCGGCCCAGTGGATGTTGTTCGGATGGAAGTCCCGGTGGAGGAAGGTCGGTGTGCCGACCGGCAGGTTGTGGCCAACCCGTCGTCGTGCGGCCGCCCACTGGTCCTGGTCGGTGACCCAGACGGGGACCGGAGCGGCCGGGTTGTCCCAGCGCCGGTACTCCTCCAGGTTCGCCGGGATCGGGACCCGGTGTATATCGGCCAGGCACGCGGCGAGCTGCTCGGCGTAGCGGCCGGGGTCTGCGGGGTTGAGATCCGGCCGACCGGGAACCTCGGTCATGATGATCGTCGGGACATCGCAGCGATCACCGTCCGGGTCTGCGGCGATCAGCGTCGGCGCCGCCACGCCGACGTCGAGCTCCCGGAGCAGCGACAGGGTTCTTGCCTCGTGATGGGGGATGTACGGCTCGCGTTCCATCCACGGGGTGTTGGTGTGCCGCCGCAGCACCACACGCCGGCCCGGCTCGTCCCCAACGGGTTCAAGCGTCAGCCGATGGATCGCCGAGGACAGCCCACCGTAGAGCGGCTCAACCGACAAGACGGACGCGCCGAGCTGTTCGGTGACCCAGGCCATCGTCTCCGGCGGTGGTGGCCCGTCGTCGGGAGTCGGCAGCTCCCAGCCGGGGTCGGAGGTCATGGACCGAGTCTAGGTTTGGGGCTCCGCCTGTTGCCCCGGCTCCCGAGCCGACCAGCTCCAGCCCGTGATGTCCAGGATGGCCCTGGCGGCCCGGAGCACCAGATCCTCCCGGTAGAGCGTGGCCACCACCTGCAGCCCGATCGGCAGCGCCGGGCTCGCCGAGAACCCGGCGGGAACGGACGCCGCAGGTTGGCCGCTGTAATTGAACGGCACCGTGAACGGCACGGCGTGGTGCCAGCGGTCAAACGCAGCGCTGTGGTAAATCGTGTCAACCGGTGGCGGCGGGGTTGGCATCGTCGGCGTGAGCAGCACGTCGTGGTCGAGGTGGAACCGGCGCATCGTCTCGACCAGGTCGGCCCGGGCGGTCTGGGCCGCCGTCATGCCGTGTACGTCGAACGCCATGCCCTCCTGGGCCAATGTGCGGAAGCCCGGATCCAGCTCGTCCCACCGGTCGCTGGGGATGCCGTTGAGGATCGATGCAAACCCGGCTTTCCAGTAGCCCTCCAACTTCGGGCGCAACGGCTCGATGACCGAACCGACCTCAACAACCCGAACCCCGGCGTCCGAAAGCTGGTCGACCACCGCCCGACATGCAGCCAAGACGTCCGGCTGGACCTCCGCACCGCCGAACGTCTCGGAGTACGCAACGGTCAGCCCGGCCAGTCCGTCATTGATGCCGATCCGCCAGTCCCGGGGGTCGTGGGGGACGGCGTGCCAATCCCGAATGTCCGGCCGGGACAGCACGTTGAGCAGCAGCGCTGCGTCTTCGACCGTCCTGGCCAGCGGTCCTTCGGCCACCAGGGTGGTGAACGGCGATCCGACCGGGGCCTGGGGGACCCGGCCGAACGTCGGCTTGAGGCCGACCAGCCCGCAGTAGCTCGACGGGATCCGAATCGACCCGCCACCATCCGATCCGTGCGCCACCACCCCGATGCCGGCCGTGAGGGCCGCGGCGGCACCGCCGGACGATCCACCGGGTGTGTGGTCGAGGTCCCACGGGTTCCGGGTGATGCCGAACCGTGGGCTGTCGGTCATTCCTTTCCAGCCGAATTCCGGGGTTGTCGTCCGACCGAGGATCACGGCTCCGGCCTCCCGAAGCCGGGCGACCGACGGGCAGTCCTGGCCTGCAGGCTCATCCGAGGTGACCGCGCTGCCGTCGGTACACGGGAACCCCTCCTGGTTCACGATGTCCTTGACGGTGAGTGGCACACCGGCAAGGTCGCCGGCCGGCGGCCCACCGTCCGCCTCGGCGGCCAGTAGTGACTCGGCCCGCCGGGCGGCGGCCACGGCGCCCTCCCGGTCGACGACGGTGAACGCGTTGAGGACCGGGTCGAACCGGTCGATGCGGTCAAGGTGCGCCTGCACCACCTCGACCGGCGAGA
>JBCCGJ010000176.1:0-11995 GCA_039029335.1 Actinomycetota bacterium
CTCCTCCCGACCCACGACCCGATCTACGACGAGTTCTTTCCCGACCCCGAGGACGACGACCGGTTCCGGGAACGGCTGGTCACCGAGGCGGTGGTGGCCGATGTTGCGGTTCTCGACCTCACCGGGCTGGCCGACGAGGCGAACCTGTTCGCCGACGGCAATCACCTGAACCGGGCGGGCGCAGCGGCCGCCACCCGGCTGACGGCGGCGTCCCTGGCCGACGACCGGTGACGGACCTCACCACACGACCGGACATCTGGTGACGTCAACCCCGAAGGTTGTCGGCGGTCCGCTTCGGCTGCAGTAGGACACCCGGCAGTCTCCGGACCACCGAGGAGCCGCTACCGACCGCGGCGTACAGCAACCGCCGCTTGAGCGATTCGAGCCGCGCTCTTGACAGGCCTTTGAACAGCAAAAAACGACCGACACCCGACCTCGGATCGGCGGCCACCAGGCGGAGCAGGGCTTGATGGCGACTTCCCAGTGCGTCCGCGTTTGCGGTGGCGGCCCGGTTCCAGACCCGGAAGGAGGCGACCGATGCATCAAGCCCGACGAAATCCCCCTCCGGCAGCAGCCGGGTCCAGAGCTTGAGGTCCATCAGCACGCTCCAGTCCGACTCGAACCCGCCGACCGCATCGAACAGATCCCTACGGAACAGGCAGGCCCCGGGCCACCCGACGGTGTTGGTCCCGGATGAGACCATCCGTCTGAGGACGTCGATGCCCCGGTGGACACCAACGATGCCCCAGAGGCCCCGCTCGTGGAGCACCGTCTTCCCGTGGTCGTCGATCACATCGCGACGGCCGGCGATAAGGGCCGCGTCCGGGACCCCCTCGGCCGCCGCCATCTGGAGCGCCAGGCAGTCCGGTTCGATGAGATCGTCGGCGCACAGCAGCTTCACCCACGGGCTGGTCGTCGCCCGGACCGCCAGGTTCCAGTTGTCGGCCATGGGAACGGTGTCCTCATTGGTCAGCACCGTTATGCGGGGATCGTCGAAGGAACGGGCGATCTCACCGGTCCGATCGGTTGACGCGTTGTCGACGACAACCAGCTCCCAGGACCGGTAGGTCTGAGCGAGCACGCTTTCGATGGTGGCGGCCAGGAACGGTTCGGCGTTCAGCGCGGGCACGCAGACCGAAACGGTGGCCGCCTCTGCCCTAGTCACAACCCTGGTTCCTCCGCGTTTCCGATGAGCCGCGCCGGCTCCGTCGCCGACAAGTTAAGCACCCAGAAGGCCGGAATCCGATCGGCTCGGGCAATTCAACCCGAACCAACCGACGGCCGTGCCCGGATGGTTCAGCGACGTACCGAGAGCAGCCCCCGCAGCCGATCAGCGGCGTCAGGCCGGGCGAACAGGAACCCCTGGAGGTGGTCGACGCCCAGCTCGGTGAGGATTTTCACCTGCTCGACCGTCTCCACCCCCTCGGCGACAACCGACATGCCGACGCTCTTGGCCAACGCAACGATCGCAGCGACGATCTTCCGGTCGACCTCGTCGGTGGCCAGCCCCTCGACGAAGAGACGGTCGATCTTCAGTGTGGAGACCATCGCCAGCTTCTTCAGCTGGCTCAACGACGCCTGACTGGTCCCGAAGTCGTCGATGGCCAGCCGCACGCCAAGCAGGTCCAACTGGCGGAGCACGAGGAGGGAGTGATCGATCCGCTCCATGATCAGCTCCTCGGTGATCTCCAGTTCGAGCTGACGGGGCAGCAGGCCGGTTCTGGCCAGTACCCGGGTGACCGTTTCGATGAGGCTGAGGTCCATGAGCTGTCGCTCGGCGATGTTCACCGCCATATGGATCGGCCGTCCGAACTCCTCGGACCACCGCACGGCCTGATGACAGGCCTCGGTCAGGACCAGTTCTCCAAGTTCGACGATCAGCTGAGATTCGGCGGCGATCGAGAGGAAGTCGGACGGATAGACCATCCCCCGCTCGGGATGATTCCACCGGATGAGCGCTTCGAATCTGCTCGGGACGGTTTCGCCCCGGTCGACGATCGGCTGGTAGTGGACCTCGATCTGTCCCTCGCGGATGCCCCGCCGCAGTTCCTGCTCAAGCTCGAGGCGATTGACCGCCTGCTCCCGCATCGAGGCATCGAACACCGACGCCCGTCCCCCACCCTCCTCCTTCGCCCGGTACATCGCGGCGTCGGCGTCGCGCAGCAGTTCATCCGGGGAGGCTCGGTCCGGACCGGCGACCGACGCGATGCCGATGCTGCCGGAGACGACCTGAGCCGATCCGTCCTGCAGGACGGTCGGTTTGTTCAACGCATCGTTCACCCTGGCGGCCAGGATCTCCAGATCCCGGACCGTCGGGAGGCTCGAGGAGACGATCACAAACTCGTCACCCCCGAATCGGCCGAGGGTATCGGTGGAGCGAACCAGCGTCGAGAGCCGCTTCGCCGCCACCTGCAGCACCTCATCGCCTGCGCCGTGGCCGAGCGAGTCGTTCACCACCTTCAGCCGATCCAGGTCACAGAACAGCACACCGACCAGCTGATTCGGCTTCCGGGTGGCCAGCCGACGTTCGATGTCGGCGGTGATGCCCTTGCGGTTCAGCAGCCCGGTGAGTTCGTCGAAGCTGCTCTCCTTGGTGATCCGGTCCAGGTAGGCCCGGGTGTCCAGGTGGTCGCGAATGCTCCTGGCCAGGACCGCCATCGTGAGGCTGAGCAGCACACCGGCCACAAGGACCACCGAGGACCCGATGTGGCCCTGCCCGGTTGACGACTCGAGCGTGCGCAGGGTCCGCCAGACGAAGCCGACAAGCAGGAAGGTGATCGCCGCAATGGGAAGGAACGGCACTCTGGCCAGTACGATCGCCACCTGCGGGGACGGCGGAATGGCCGACCAGGGGGTCACAAACGGCTGGCCGACCGGTTCGGGAGGTGTCGGACCGGTGGACCCGAATCCGTTGATGGAGGTTCCGGAGCGGGGTCCCGTCCGGATTCCGGTCCGCGCCGTCCCCCCGGTCGGCGAGATGTCACCCGGGTGTTCGGAACGGCTCCGAGAGTGGACCACACCGCCCAATCGGCCGGGCGTAGGCCGAATTGACCAGTTCGACCGATCCGTCTCCGATTCGGGCCGTGGCCAGGCCTCACCCCGGGTGGGAGTCCGCCACGTTCAACTGGTTGGTTCCGCTGCCGTCGGCCGGAGCGAAAACGCCTCCCACCGTCCGGGGCCGCCGGCGGCCACGGTGAACGTGACCGGTGTGTCGACGGCGATCGCCCGGGAACCGTCTGCGATGGCGGTGCAGTGGAAGAGCCAGCTGGCGCCGTCCGCGGCCGCGACCTGTCCAAGACCTGCCTCCGCGTCGAATTCGATTACCGTGCCGGTCCGGCGACGATTGTCACCGACCATCGATCAGGGGACGATCTTGGACAGCGGAAGCTCGATGATGTCCGACGCGCCGGCGTCGCGAAGCTCGGGAATCAACACGTTGATGTCCGACTTCGGCACGACGGTCTCGACTGCGAACCCGGCACCGCCGTGCAGTTCGTTGACGGTCGGAGCCTTCATCGACGGCAGGATCCCGATGACCTTGTCCAGCGCGATGTTGGTCTCCACATTGAGCTTCACCAGCACCTTGGTCCTGGCGTCGAGCGCTCCGATGAGCAGCGTGAGGAGCTGCTCCATCGCGTGCCGCTTCTCCGGATCGGCGTGGGAGACCGGGTTGGCGACGAACTCGGTGTAGCTGCTCATGATCGTGTCGACGATGCGCAACCCGGCGGCCTTGAGCGCCCGCCCGGTCTCGGTGATGTCGACGGCGACGTCGACGATGTCGGGGACCTTGGCCTCGGTTGCACCGTAGGACAGGCGGAGATCCGCTTCGACGCCGTGCCGCTCGAAGTAGCGGCGAGTGAGGTTCGGGTACTCGGTGGAGACCTTCACCCCCGATGGCAGCTCCGACACGGACTGGACCGGGGAGTCCTCCGGCACCGCAACAACGATCCGCACCGGATTGGCCGTGGCCTTCGAGTACTTCAGTTCGCCCATCGAGACGATGTCGCTGCTGGTTTCCTCCACCCAGTCCCGACCGGTGATGCCCAGATCGAACAGGCCCTCGGCGACGTAGGTCGGGATTTCCTGGGGCCGCAGGATTCGTACCCCGGCCACGCGAGGGTCCCGGATCGTCGCTTTGTAGTCGACCGCCGAGCTGCGGCGAACCGGCAGATCAGCCGCTTCGAACAGTTCCATTGTCGCTCGTTCAAGCGACCCCTTCGGCAGCACCAAATTCAGCATCTCTTCAACCTAGTTATCGCGGGTCCCCGAACCTTCGGTTCGTGACGGGTTTTACTCGGCCGTTCCTACTGGGCCACTTCGTCGGGACCGGCCGCATCGGATGAGGTGTTGTCGATGCTGAGCAGGTGACCCATCCTGTCCTGTTTGGCTCGCAGGTAGGCGATGTTGTGCTCGGTCGGCTCGATGTAGCTGGGGACACGACCGGTGATCTCCAGACCGAACCCGTCGAGGCCGCCGTACTTTGCCGGGTTGTTGGTCATCAGCCGCATGGTGGTGACCCCCAGGTCGACCAGCATCTGTGCACCGATGCCGTACTCCCGACTGTCGCTCGGCAGGCCGAGCTCGAGGTTGGCGTCGACGGTGTCGAGACCGTCCTGCTGCAGGGCGTAGGCCCGGATCTTGTGACCGAGGCCGATACCGCGGCCTTCGTGGCCCCGCAGGTAGATCACCACGCCCTCGTCGGCGTCTGCGATGGTCTGGAGGGCCAAATCCAGCTGCGGGCCGCAGTCGCAGCGGAGCGAGCCGAAGATGTCGCCGGTCAGGCATTCCGAGTGGACCCGGACCAGCACGTCCTCGCTGTCGGCCGGGTTCCCTCGAACAAAGGCGACGTGTTGCTCCCCGTCGAGGACCGACTCGTAGACAACCGCCTGAAAGTCGCCGAACCGGGTGGGGATGGTGGCCTCCGACATGCGGGTCACCAGCTTCTCGGTCCGGCGCCGGTAGCGAACCAGGTCGGCGATGGAGATGAACCGCAGGTTGTGGGTCTTGCAGAACTCGATCAGGTCGGGGACCCGGGCCATCGTGCCGTCCGGGTTGACGATCTCGCAGAGCACCCCTGCCGGTTCCAACCCGGCCATCACCGCAAGGTCGATAGCCGCCTCGGTGTGGCCTGCCCGCTTCAAAACACCGCCGGGGCGACCCCGGAGCGGGAAGATGTGCCCCGGTTTGGCAAAATCCGTCGTCTTCGCCGACCGGTCCGCCATGGCCCGGATGGTCGCCGCCCGATCCGCGGCCGAGATACCGGTGGAGGTTCCGTGGCGGTAGTCAACGGTGACGGTGAAGGCGGTCCGCATCGCCTCGGTGTTCTCCGCAACCATGAGCGGCAGGTCAAGCTCATCGGCCCGATCGTCGGTGATCGATGCGCAGATCACGCCGGACGAGTGGTTGACGATGAACGCGATCTTCTCGTCTGTCGCGAACTGGGCGGCCATGATCAGGTCACCTTCGTTCTCCCGATCCTCATCGTCGACCACAACCACCAGCTCGCCACGGCCGATCGCCGCGATGGCATCCTCGATGTCGTCCAAGGGAGACTCCGCTGCTGTTTCGTTCGTCATGGGTTCCTTTTCAACACGGTGCCTTGTGAACGCCGTCTACTCACACTGATCTCCTGCACCGGTGTACCGCCCGCCGGTGAACTTGGCGAACCGGAGACCCTTGCAGTGCAAAACTCGAAGCCACTGTAAAACTTAAACAATTGTTTAAGTCAACTCCAGTATCGTCGGACCCGTTCACCCCGCCGTCGTCAGTGGGGCCGCTCGCCGGCGAGGAGCTCGATGGCGTGGGGCACGATGTCAAGCACGGCCTCCACCGTTTCTATCGCCCCCTTCGTCGAGCCCGGGGTGTTGAGAATCAGGGCCTGCCCCCTGGTCCCGGCGATCGCCCGGCTGAGCCTGCCGAGACCCCGGTCGTTGCAGAGCCGCATGGCCTCGGCCAGACCGGGGGCTTCACGCTCAATCGCCTCTCGAGTGCCCTCCGGCGTGAGATCACGAGGACCGAATCCGGTACCACCGGTGGTGACGATCAGGCCGTTGAACCCATCCGCCAGTTCGATCAGGCAGTCCCGGACCGACTCGATCCCGTCCTCGATTTGGCGACGCTCGACCACCTCCCAGCCCGCGGCGCCGAGGTGGTCCTCCAGCGCCTGCCCCGACACGTCCTCGCGGGTCCCGGCGATCACCCCGTCCGATGCGGTGATCACCTTGGCCTGGAGTGGGGTCTTCTGCTCGTTGGTCATCGCCCCAGTGTGCCGCTCACCGGCCCCGTTTCCGGCCGATCCATCGGGGACCCGGAACGCCCGGAACGGTCAAACGGTGGCTACGGTTGCGGGGACCGGCCACCACCGATGAGGGACCACCGATGACTTCCGAACAGTTCCGACCGGAGACCAGGGCCATCCGATCCGGGCGATCCCGCGCCCCGGGCGCTCCGCTGAACCCCCCGATCGTCCCGGCCTCCAACTTCCACCACGGTGGGGACCGGGAGTACAGCCGGGGAGACAGCACGGAGTCGATCGACGCGTTCGAAGCGGCGGTCGGGGACCTCGAAGGCGGCTGGGGACTGGCGTTCTCCTCCGGAATGGCCGCAATCTCGGCGATTCTGGATCAGCTTCCTCCCGGGGCCAGAATTGCGGCACCGACGGACTGCTACCAGGGCGTTGCGATGATCCTGGAGGAACGGTCGTCGTCACACGACTGGCAGGTCGAACGTATCGACACGGCGGACACCGACAGCTGGCTCTCCGTGGTGGCCGCACGTCCGGACCTGATCTGGCTCGAGTCACCCTCCAACCCGATGTTGACCGTCGGTGACGTCCCGGCCGTCTGTGCCGCGGCCGAAGCCGCCGGAGTGGCCTGTGCGGTTGACAACACCTTCGCCACGGCACTTCTCCAGCGGCCGCTGGATCACGGCGCCACCTACTCGGTGCACAGTGCAACCAAGTTCATCGGCGGCCACTCCGACCTGCTCGGCGGGGTTGTAGTCACCGCCGATCCGGACAGGCGGGATGCGCTGGCCAGACGCAGGCTGCTCGGCGGTGCAGTTATCGGATCGCTTGAGGCCTTCCTGGCCCTTCGGGGTCTCCGCACGATGCCGGTGCGCCTTGCCAGATCCCAGGCCAGCGCCGCCGACCTGGCCCTCCGGCTCCGGGATCATCCGGCGGTCCGGCAGGTGCACTACCCCGGGCTGACCACCGACCCCGGCTACAAAACCGCAAAGCGGACGCTGGCCGGTCCCGGAGCGATGCTCTCGTTCCAGACCGTTGGATCCGGGGAGGACCTCGACCGCGCCCTCGACGATCTGCAGGTGGTCACAACAGCCACCAGCCTCGGCGGGGTCGAATCGACCATTGAACGCCGCGCCAGACTGACCGGCCAGGAACACATTCCACAAACCCTGGTCCGCTTGAGTGTCGGCTGTGAACATGTTGAAGATCTCTGGACCGATTTGTCCGGAATGTTGTCGAAGCTCGAAGGGTTGGCAGGCTCATGAACAGAGTTGTACTTGGAATCGCCGTCGGTGTTGTTGCCGTGATCGTCGCCGTCGGCGCGTTCATCTTCAACAGAAGCAATGCCGCACCGGATGAGTTCGAGCTGACGGACACATCGGCCGAGGCCGCCGAAGAATCCGATGCAGGTGATGACACCGGTGATGCTGCAGACGATGACACCGGTGATGCGGCAACCGGGGACGCGTCCGGAGACTCCGACGCCGATGCCGCTGATTCCACCGATGGCGGTGAGGCCGCCGCCCTGGACGGCATCGATGGGACCTGGACGGTCGCCGACGGCTCGGAGGCCGGTTACCGGGTGGTTGAGGACATCAGCGGCATCACCGACTTCGAGGCCGTCGGTCGCACATCGGACGTCTCCGGGACCATCGAGGTTGCCGGCACAACGGTGACCTCGGGCGAGTTCTCGGTCCTGGTCGGTTCCATCGCCAGCGATGACCGGCGGCGGGACAGCCAGTTCGCCAACGACATCATGAACAGCCGGGAGTTCCCGAACGCCACGCTGGTCATCACCGAACCGATCGAACTCGGGTCGCTGCCGGAACCCGGTGCGGTGGTCAACACCACGGCCCAGGGTGAGCTGACCCTCCGGGACGTGACAAACGCCGCGCCGATCGCCGTTGCGGCGCAGGTCCTCGGTGACCAGATCGAGATCGTCGCCTCGGTCGACGTGCTGTTCTCGGACTACAACATCGACAATCCGTCAAACCCCTTTGTCACCGTCCGGGATGAAGGCAAGGTCGAGGTCAAGCTGCTGCTCTCCCGGGGCTGATTCACCGGGCCTTCGCTGCTACGCATCACGCCGATGGGCCGCCGTTCGCCGCCGTCGGCGGGAAGCGGTGCCCTCTGGACCGGCAGGTGGCCATCAGGTACCGTTGCGGTCGACCTAGCTTCACCTCGACTCCCGCCCCCCTCCTTTTGCGGGCCGGCGTCGGGCTTGACCCGGGAGACAGATGCGAATCCTCTACGCCGACTCGATCGACGAATCCGCCGTTGCCCAGCTGACTAAGGCCGGCCACGAGTGTGAGTTCCAGCCGAAGCTGACCGCTGACACCCTGCCGGAGGCCATTCCGGGGTTCGATGTGCTGGTGGTCCGCAGCACCAGGGTGACCGCGGCGACCATCGCCGCGGCGGACCGGCTCGGCCTTGTGGTCCGGGCGGGCGCCGGGACGGACAACATCGACAAGCAGGCGGCCTCAAGCCGGGGGGTCTTCGTCTGCAACGTCCCCGGCCGCAACGCAATCGCGGTCGCCGAGCTCACCATGGGACTGCTGCTGGCGGTCGATCGCCGCATCGCCGACAACACCGCCGACCTCCGGGGCGGCACATGGAACAAGTCCCGCTACACCGAAGCCGACGGGCTGCACGGAAAGCGCCTCGGCATCATCGGGCTCGGCGATATCGGCCTGGCGGTCGCGGAGCGGGCAAAGGCCTTCGGCCTGTCGGTCTCCGCCGTCCGCAAACCGGATCGCCTCCCCCGGATCCAGGCCGCCGTCCGCAGCGTTGGAATTCGAATGGTCGACGACCTGGACACACTGCTGGCCGAATCCGACATCGTCAGCGTTCACGTCCCGAAAGCCTCGTCCACCAGTGGGCTGGTCGACGAGGCGTTCCTGGCGAAGCTGCCGGACGGGGCCATCCTCCTGAACACCTCCCGGGGGGATGTGGTCGACGAGGACGCGCTGCTGGCCGCGCTCGACGCCGGTTCGATCCGGGCGGGACTCGACGTCTATCAGAACGAACCGGGGTCCGGGACCGGGACCTTCTCCTCCAAGCTTGCGGCCCACCCCGCCGTGGTCGGCACCCATCACATCGGCGCGTCGACCTCCCAGGCCCAGCGATCGGTGGCCAACGGGACCAACGAGGTCATCAAGGCCTACATCGCAGGCTCGCCGGTCAACTGCGTCAACCTCCGCCTGGAGCCCGAGGGCACGTGGTGTCTGACGATCCGCCACCTCGACCGGGTCGGCGTTCTGGCCAACATCTTCGCCGTGCTCCGGGCGAACGGACTCAACGTCCAGCAGATGCAGAACCAGGTATTCACCGGTGGCGACGCCGCGGTGGCCAGTATCAACATCAGCGCACCTCCCGCCGAGGCGGTGACGGACGCCATTCAGGAGATCGAGGAGGTGCTGAACGTTGTTGTCACCGACTAGCAGTACCAAAGAAGCCCAGACAGCCGCAGCCAACATGACCAATCGGAGAAGATCATCATGAACCGCGTCCACAATTTCTGCGCCGGGCCCTGCACCCTGCCGGAGTCGGTCGTCGCCGAGCTGGCGGATGAGCTACCGGACTTCGGGGACAGCGGCATGTCACTGATCGAGATGAGCCATCGAGACCCCGTGTACGACGAGGTCCACCACGAGACGATGACGCTGCTCCGTGAACTCTGTTCCGTCCCGGACGACTTCTCGATCTTGCTCCTGCAGGGTGGCGCCTCGCTTCAATTCGCCATGGTTCCGATGAATCTGCTCGGCGATGGCCGGCCCGGCACCGCCGGATACGTCGTCAGCGGGAGCTGGGGCAAGAAGGCAATCGCCGACGCCGAGCTGGTCGGCGGAACCTACGCCGCGTGGACCGGGGCGTACGAGGGTTTTCGCCGCATGCCGACCCAGGACGAGCTGACCATTGAGGACAACACCCGCTACCTCCACGTCACCTCGAACGAGACCATCGGCGGGATTCGCCTGCCGGACTTCTACAATCTCGACGTTCGTCAGGTGGCCGACATGTCGTCCGACTACCTCACCAGGCCGATCCCCTGGGATCGATTCGACGTTGTGTACGGCGGTGCCCAGAAGAACCTCGGCCCAGCGGGTCTGGCCGTCACGTTCGTCCACCGATCCGTGCTGGAGGCGACCCCTGGCCGGCTCCCGGCCTACCTGCGGTTCGATACCCATGCGGACAACAACAGCCTGGCCAACACACCACCGGTGTTCGCCATCTGGGCCACCGGGAAAGTCCTCCGCTGGATCAAACAAAACGGCGGAGTGGACGGCATGCAACAGCGGGCCGCCGAACGATCCACCATGGTCTACGACGCCATCGACGATAGCGGCGGCTTCTACCGTAGCCCGGTCGATGCGGCGTCCCGGTCCCACACCAACATCGTGTTCCGCCTCCCTACCGAGGAGTTGGAGGCGAAGTTCCTGAGCGAGGCCGAAACGAACCAGCTCATGAACCTGAAGGGTCACCGGTCGGTGGGTGGCATCCGGGCGAGCATCTACAACGCACTGCCGACGACAAGCGTTACGGCGCTGACCGGGTTCATGGCAACATTCGTCGCGGAAAACGGCTAGCCAATGGCATCGGTTTCACCGGTCGTTCTGCGGTTCGTCACCGAGGAGTGGAAACTCGAGGTGCCCTCGCCGCCCCACGATGCCCTGAGCGTCGAGGCCAGGCGGGCCCACCTGGCCGCCCATCCCCGGTCCTATCTGGGGGTCACCAGAGCGCCCGAGGACGGTGCTGCCGACGACACGGTCGATGTGTCCGTCCAGGAAACGACAAGCGGCGCGGTCGGGGGCAACGTCGATGACTCGAACGGTTCGATCGACCCGGCGGACCGGGCACTGCTGGCCGGCCGTCGGACTCTTGAACAACTCCTGGCCGCCGACGTCTTCGGCCCGGCTGACGGTCCGACGTTCTACGTGTACCGCCTCGTGGATGGCGACCATCATCAGTCCGGTCTTGTGTGCGGCGTGGCCACCGGTGACTACAACGACGGGACGGTCAGGATCCACGAACGGATCAACCAGACCAGAGCGGACCACCTCGCCCGTCACCTGCAGGTGGTCGGCGCCCAGTCCAGCCCGATCGCCATGGCGTTCCGGTCCGCACCGGTCGTGACCGACATCATGCACCGCACCACAGGGAGCGGCCCTCCGTTCCTGGACATCGTTGACGAGAACGGTCTCACCCAGCAGTTGTGGCGGGTGGCCGAGGACCAGGTCGACACCATCCAGGCGGCCCTCGCCGAGCACCCGCTCTACCTGATCGACGGCCATCACCGGGCGGCCGCCGCCTCGACCGATCTCCGGACCTCCGACGGGGAGGATGGCGATCACCGCATGCTCTCCGTCCTGTTCCCCTACGAGGAACTGCGAAACCAGGCCTTTCATCGGGTCCTGACCCAGCTGGACGCCGAGGAGCTCGTTGCCGCCCTGACGGAGCGATTTGCCGTCCGGTCAACCGACAATCCGGAGGTTGTTGTCGGCCGGGCACCCACCGAACTGGCGCTGGCGGTTCCCTCCGGGCCCGAGGAGACCGGGCAGATCCTCCGGTGGTTGCTGTTCGACATCCCGTTCGATGAGCCGGACACCAGCGCGTTGGAGAACATCGATCCGATCCGCCTCGGCACCCACGTCGTCGGCCCGGTGCTCAACACCGACGAGTCCGGCGCCGACAGCAGGCTGTCCTACCGGCCGGGCCACGCCGATCTCCAGACCCTCGGCGAGCTCACCCTGA
>JBCCGJ010000177.1:0-11957 GCA_039029335.1 Actinomycetota bacterium
AGAATCGTCACGAGGCCGACCACCAGAACCTCCAACCCGGTCATGGGGTTACGGCCTTGGGCACCTGTCCGGGGTACCGGTGGACGGCATGGCTCATCCGGAGGAGTGTGGCACAGCTCGACCGTGCTGAACGTTCCGCCGGTGGGATTTTTGCTTCCCCGGTGGCACTAGTCTTGCCGGGTGCACTGGTTGGTCACGGGCGTCGAGTGGGCGTCGGGGAATCGAGCGGGGACGCCACGGCGGCCGGTTTCCGGTCGCCTAATGGCCCTGCTCGTCGTTCTGGTGACGCTCGGATTCGCAGCGTGCTCGGGCGGTAACGGCGACGGTACCGGCGACGTTGCGCGTGAATCCGGGGCCGCACCGGGAGCCGACACCGAGACCGTGACGGCGGCGGAGGCCCGAACGGCCAGGCCGGAGGCCCGGGAGTCGGTGACGTTCGGTGTGACGGGTTGGACCGGAGCCAGGATCACCGCCGCGCTCGCCGAGCTGCTCGTCGAGCGTCGGCTGGGGTATCCGGTGTCGATTGTGGCCATCAACGACGACCGGGAGATGCTCGACGACCTGTTGAGCGGAGAACTGGACGCGGTGCTGGAGGTCTGGCCGACCGATCTGCTGCCGGAGACCCGGGAGCGGATGGACGCTGGTGCGGTGGAAGATCTCGGAAGGCTGGGGGTCGTGGCGGCGACCGGCTGGTTCGTCCCCCGATATGTGGTGGCCGAGGATCCCCGGTTGGCATCCTGGGAGGCCTACCAGCGGCCGGAGACGGGTCGCCTGTTCGCCACCGACCAGACCGGCGGACGAGGCCGTTTCCTGGGCACCGACCCGTCCTGGCTGCAGTACGACGAGCAGATCATCGAAGCGCTGTCCCTCCCGTTCGACGTTGTCTATTCAGGCTCCGAGGCGGCCACCGTCGCCGAACTCGAGGAGCGGACCGCGTCGACCGAACCCGTCCTGCTCTATTGGTGGAGCCCGTCCTCCGAGGTCACCCGCTTCGACCTGGTGCCCGTCCAACTCCCACCCCGGGATGCGGCCTGTGAGAGCGCAGCCGCAGCCGGAGAACCGGCACCGTGCGCCTACCCGGAGGAACCCGTCACCAAGCTCGGTGCGACCGACCTGGCCGACCGTCTCCCTGACCTTCACCGGTTCCTCAGCCGGTTCACGGTGAGTACTGCGGATCAGCAGGCGCTGATCGACCAGGTGGACAACGACAGCCTGTCGATCCGCACCGCGGTGGAACGATGGGCCGACGACAACCGGGCGGTCTGGGAACCCTGGCTGGAGCCGTAAACCGTTCGGGCACCGCCGGCGTTGGACTTGACGTGTCGGGCGGCGGGGGAGAAGCTCGCCCGATGACCGATCTCTATGAGGCCATGAGCACCCTGCGGGCGGTCCGCAGGCTTCGTCCCGACCCCATCCCAGACGAGGTTGTCGAGCGGGTCCTGCAGGCCGCTTGCTGGGCGCCGACCGGGGGGAATCAGCAACCCTGGCGGGTGATCGTGGTCGACGATCCGGCCAGGAAAGCCAAGCTGGCCGAGATCTACAAGCCGCAGTGGGAGCGGTTCGCCAAGGGGTATCGGTCACGGGCGGAGTCGATGTCCGAGGAGGCGGCCGAGAAGTGGCTGCGGATCGTCAAGTCCGGGGATCACCTGGCGGATCATCTGGCCGAGGCGCCGGTCATCCTCATGTTCTGCGCGGACTTCCGGGCGATGGCGGTTACCGATGCCAAACTGGACCGGATCAGCCTGGTCGGTGGCGGCTCGGTCTACCCACCGGTCCAGAACGCCATGCTGGCCTGTGTGGCGGAGGGCCTTGGCTGCACGCTGACCACCCTCCACTGTCTGCGGGAGGACGAGGTCAAGGCGGCGCTGGAGATACCGGACCCCTGGGCCACCGCGGCGATGGTGCCCATCGGCTACCCGGTCGGTCGTGGACATGGTCCGATCAGTCGAAAGTCGCCCGCCGAACTTGCCTCTCGTAACACGTTTGACGGCCCCTGGCCGGGATGATCAAAAGAAACTCGGAAACCCCGAAACCGGCGTTTGTACCGGCACGTGAGTAGGGCAGACTGGCCGACCGATGTCCCGCTCGACCCTTCGCCTCCGTCCCTGGCAACGCCGAGCGCTCGACACCTTTCTTGCCTCGAACGAGGCGAACTTCCTGACGGTCGCCACGCCCGGAGCGGGCAAGACCACGTTTGCCCTGACCGCAGCCCGGCTGTCGTTGCCAAACCTTCCCGGCCGGTTGGTGGTCGTCGCCCCGACCCGCCACCTGAAGGAGCAGTGGGCGGACGCCGCGGCCCGGTTCGGTCTTCACCTGGTCGTTGATTGGGCGCCGGGGGACCTGCTGCCCGGGGACGCCCACGGCGTGGTCACCACCTACCAACAGGTCGGCAGTACACCGGAGCCGTTCTTCGGTCTTTCCCAGAGCGGTTTTGTGATCCTGGACGAGATCCATCACGCCGGTGAGGAACGGTCCTGGGGCGACGGGGTCAAGATCGGATTCGACGCCGCAGCCCGCCGATTGGCTCTGTCCGGCACACCGTTCCGCAGCGACACCCAATCCATCCCGTTCGTCCGGTACCTCGCCGACGAGGTGGTGCCGGACATCGAGTACGGGTACAGCGAGGCGCTGGCCGACCGTCAGGTGGTTCGGCCCGTGTATTTTCCCCGCTTCGGCGGCCAGATGGAGTGGACGGCACCCGACGGGGCGATGTTGGCGGCCACCTTCGACGATGCGCTGGCCAGGACCCAGGCCAACCAGCGGCTCCGGGCCGCGCTCAGCCTGGAGGGCGAGTGGCTTCCGGTGGTGCTCGGCCATGCGAATGAGCAGCTGCAGCGGATTCGGGAGAAGCAGAAGAACGCCGGTGGGCTGGTCATCGCCATGGATCAGGACCACGCCAGGGGCATCGCCGAGCTGCTGCGGGTCCGGTTCCGGATCAAAGCCGAGGTCGCCACCAGCGAGGACCCGGATGCATCGAAGAAAATCACGGCCTTCGCCGAGAGCGACCGGCCGTGGATCGTCGCCGTTCGAATGATCTCAGAAGGGGTGGACATTCCCCGGCTGCGGGTCGGGGTGTACGCAACGACCACAACAACCGAGCTGTTCTTCCGCCAGGCCGTCGGGCGGATCGTCCGCCACATGCCGGGGGCGGGTCGGCAGCGGGCGTACATGTTCATCCCCGACGATCATCGGCTGCGGCACTTCGGTCACACCATCGCCGACTCCCGCCGCCACAACCTCCACAGGGACACCAGGGGTGAGCGGGATGAGGACGACCGGCAGCGGACCGACGATGCGGACCAGATGTCCCTCTTTGCCGTCCACTCGGCAACCGCATCGGAGCTGGAGGCAGACACCGGAATCTTCATCGACGACGAAGACGACCGTGACGTGCTCGCAGCCGCCGAATCGGATGAGCTGCTGATCGATCTCACCCAGGTGCCGCTGCCGGGTGGAACACCGGCCACCGTCGGATCGCTTGGCTCCGGTGGGGCGCCGGTCGGCGATCGGAACGAACGGGATCGGCTCCGTCGGATCAATACGGACCTGACAAAGGAGTTGGTCGAGGTGACCGGCCGGGCCCACAAGGTGGTGAACGGCGAACTGAACCGTCGGGCCGGGATCACCAAGATCTCCGAGGCCACGATCATGCAGCTGAACCGCCGATCCCGGGCCGCCGAGGAGTGGCTCCGCCAGGAACACCGACGGAAGCGGTTCACCTCTCCGACCGGCTGACCAGACGGACGGGCCAACCCTCCCAGCGTCTGCTCAGGCGTGGGGGAGGAGCGCCCGGACCGCGTCGAGGGTGTCGGCCGATCCCGGGTCCCGGTCCGGCCGATAACCCCGGACCCTGGCGAAACGCAGCGCAACGCCACCGGGGTATCGAGTCGAGCTCTGGGCGCCGTCCAGAGCGATCTCCACCACCAGTTCCGGCCTCACGTGGACCACATGATCGGTTTGACCGGTGCTGATCGCCTGGAATTGCTCCGTCTGCCACGTCAGCAGTTTGTCGGTCAGACCCTTGAAGGTCTTGCCGACCATCACGAACTCATCCGTCCGGGGATCCCGGGCCCCGAGGTGGAGATTGGACAGCCAGCCCCGGCGCCTGCCGTGGCCCCACTCGGCGGCCAACACCACCAGGTCCAGGGTGTGCACCGGTTTGACCTTCCGCCAGGTCTTGCCCCGGCGGCCAGCCTCGTACACGCTGTCGGCCGCCTTGACCATCACCCCTTCGTGACCTTTGGCAAGCGCGGCGTCCAGGTGGTCCTGTGCCTCCCCGGGGGTGTCCGTGAAGAGCTGGGGGACGACGTGATCCGGAGCCAACTCCTCGAGGAGCCGGCGCCGGTCGGTCAGCGGCTGATCGATGAGGCTCCGACCGTCCAGGAACATCAGGTCGAAGAAGTAGGGTCGGAGGCCACCGGCGGCATCATCGGACTCGGTACCCAGCGCGCTCATCGTGTCCTGGAACGCCTGGGGATTCTCGTCCTCCCCGAAGAATCCGAGCACCTCGCCGTCCAGGACCGCAGAGGAGCAGGTGAGCGAGGCGGCCACCTCGGTCACCTGGGTGAGTCGAGCGGTCACGTCGTTGAGGTTCCTGGTGTAGATCGAGATCGACGGTTCGTCAGACCCGTCAGCCCGGTTGATGTGAACCTGGATCCTGGCACCGTCCAGCTTCCATTCAACCGACGCGGATCCCGTGGCTTCGATCGCCTCGGACACGTCAGCCGCTGTCGACGCAAGCATTGGCTGGATCGGCCGCCCGACCGCCAGGTCGATCGCCTCCAGCCCGTCAACCCCGTCAATCAGGGCGATCGCCGCGGTCTCACCGAGGTCCCCGCGCAGCATCACCGCCCGCCGGACGGTGGCCGCCTTGATCCCGGTCGCCTTTGCCACCGCATCGGTCATGACCCCGGCGAGGGCGCCCTGGCGGGCGTCACCGACCAACACCCGTTTGACGAAGTCCTGCTCCGCCGGGCCACAGCGGTCGAGGAACGCCCGGATTTGGTCCGCCCGGGCGGCCTCCGAACCGGTTCCGGTGGTGACCACCACCGCTGACAGCAGCCGATCGAATCCCAGCACGTCGGCATCCCGCTGGTCGTCCGGCTGCCCCTCGCTGACCGCGCCGGAACCGGTTTGGTCACGGTTGTCCATCGCCTCCGGCCCGTCCCGATCGAGCCGGGCCACGGTGGCCCAGCCGACGCCGATTGCTCCCTGCCTGGGGGTGGCAAGGAGAAACCCGACGGTCGGCACGATTTCCGGTGGATCGAGCCGCCGGAGCAGGTCCGCCAGCAGCTCGGCCTTTTCCTTGCGGCTGGACGTCTGCCGGAGCGCCTCGGTGGTTTCGGCCAGCGCGGCCAGTCTGGTCATGGTTACTTCCAGGCGAAGACGGGTTGCTCGTACTGGTCGACCGTCACGTCAAGACCTTCGACGGCAACGGCGTGGAACTGGTGGATGATCGCACCGGTCGGGGCGTGGATCAGGTCCCCGCCGACGGGCACCTGGATCACCGGCCGCTCGCTCTCCGGGATGGACACGAAGCGCGGGCTGCGCCGCAGTTCGGTCAGGGCGACCCGGTGGACCGACGCCACCTCGTCCGGGTTGGCCACCGGGTCCGCATCGTTCGGCGCCCAGTAGACAAAAGGGGAGATGACGTATCCCGATCGGGTGGGGTAGTCGTCGAGCCGACCGAGCAGATCGGCCTCGGTCACCGTCACGCCGATCTCCTCGGCGATCTCCCGGATCGACGCCTCCATCGCGGTTTCACCGGGATCGAGTCGGCCGCCGGGGAGCGCCCACTGGTTGGTGTGGGACCGCAGTCCGGCTCCTCGCCTGGTCAGGACGATCGCCGCGCCACCGGCCGTGCCGTCTATCCGGCCGGTCAGGGATTCCAGGTCAACGCCCGGCACGTCGCCGATCAGGTCCAACCGGTCGATCTCGGTCGGGTCATCACCGTGCAGCGCGGCGTCACTGTCGATGACCAGCAGCCCGACCGCCGCATGTCGTCTGCCGTCCAGCGGCTGTTCCCGGTGTGGGCGCCGGCCAAGGTGCTCCGTCAGCCGGTCTCGTAACCCTCCATCGAACTGGACCGACACTATGCCGCCGCCTTCCTCCGCTTCCGTCTGCGGCGAAGCCGTTGCAGCAGACGAAAGGCGGCCCCGCCGGCCAACGCCAGCTCCGTCGCCGATGCGGGGGCCGCCGTCGACCCGTTCCGGCGTTGGAGCAGCCGGTTCGCGGCGGTACCAACAAGGGCAAGGTCGGACAGCAGACCCAAGGTGGAGAACCGTCCTGTCAGTCGTCTCCGAATGATTCCCATGCGCAGCAACGGTAGTTGGTGACGAGGGCGATCTACACTCGTTCCTGGCCTCGGCTGAAGCCGCACCCTCCCGAAACCTGGGTCAAACGCCCACAAACCCTGTGGCCCACCGGCCCAGATTTTGCCGGGGGTGGGGGTGGAGCAGGGCCACACGAACCACGAGACGGCAGAGAAAGCGGTACCGACCTTGGCTTCCGGCGACAATCGAGCAGCAACCCCTGCCGACCTCAGCGGCACCGGCCTCTCCATCGGCCTGGTCCGGGCCAGATGGAACGACACCATCGTCGATCGCCTGGCCGACGGGGTGCACCGGGCGCTGACCGACCTCAAGGTGACCAAGACCGTGACCGTTGCGGTGCCGGGCTGCTTCGAGATCCCGCTCGCCGCCAAGTACCTGGCCGAGTCCGGTCAGGTCGATGCCGTCGTCTGTATCGGCGCCGTCATCCGGGGCGAGACCACCCACTACGAGCTGGTCGCGGGGGAGTGCGGTCGGGGTGTGCAGGACGTGCAGCTCCGCTCCGGGGTTCCGGTCATGTTCGGTGTTCTCACCGTGGAGACCGAGGCCCAGGCCATGGCCAGGAGCGAGTCGGCCGGCGGCCACAACGTCGGCGAGGAGGCGGCCGCGGGAGCGGTCGAGATGGCCCGACTGGCCCAGAAGTGGGTACCGTTCGGGGCGTCGGCGACCTGAGGGTCACGCGGCGCGAATGAGGCCGCTGAGAGGTTGGGAGAGGTCGAGATGCGTACCGAGTTGTTGATTGGCGGGAGCTGGACGTCCGGCTCCGACGGCGAGCAGATCACCGTCTTGGACCCGGCCACCGGCGAGGCGATCGCCGCGGTAGAAGCGGGAACCCCTGCGGATGCCGTCGCGGCATGTGACGCCGCGGCCGAAGCCCAGAAGGGATGGGCCGCCACCGCGCCCCGCGTCAGATCCGAGGTGCTGCGGGCCTGTTTCCAGATCCTGGTCGACCACACCGATGAGCTCGGTGCGCTGATCACCCGGGAGCACGGCAAGCCACTGGCCGACGCAACCGGTGAGGTGGCCTACGCAGCCGAGTTCTTTCGGTGGAACGCCGAGGAGGCGGTTCGGATCCACGGCTCGTTGAGCACGGCACCGTCCGGGGCCAACAAGATCATCGTCCGTCACCCGCCGATCGGTGTGGTGGTCATCGTGACGCCCTGGAACTTCCCGGCGGCCATGATCACCAGAAAGTTGGCTCCGGCGCTTGCCGCGGGCAACGCCTGTGTCATTAAACCGCCGAAGGAGACACCACTCACGGCGCTCCGGGTCGGCGAGCTGCTCGAGGAGGCCGGGCTCCCGCCAGGCCTGGTCAACGTCGTCCCGACGACCAACTCCGGTACCTGGTTCGACGCAGCGGTCGATCATCCGGCAACCCGGATGGTGTCCTTCACCGGCTCGACCGAGGTTGGCCGGGTGCTGCTTCGGCGGTCCGCAGACCGGGTGCTCAAGACCGTCATGGAGCTCGGCGGCAACGCGCCGTTCATCGTCTTCGACGACGCAGACCTTGAGGCCGCGGTCGAGGGGGCCATGGTGGCCAAGATGCGCCACTCGGCCGAGACCTGCACCGCGGCGAATCGGTTCTTCGCCGAGGCGGGCATCGCCGAGGAGTTCACCGAGCGGCTCGCCGCGGCGATGGCCGAGGTCAAGGTCGGTAATGGGTTCGAGGAGGGCGTCAGCTGCGGTCCGATGATCAACGAGGGAGCGGTGTCCAGCATCGACGCGATGGTCACCGAGGCCCTGGCGGCCGGTGCCTCGGCGACGCTCGGCGGGTCACCGATCGACCGGCCGGGTTACTTCTTCGAGCCGACGGTGCTGGGAAACGTGACCGCCGACTCGCCCATCACCCGGCACGAGATCTTCGGTCCGGTGGCGCCGGTCATCCCGTTCGAGGACACCGACCGTATGATCGCCCAGGCGAACGACACCGAGATGGGGCTCGCCGCCTACGTCTACACCGGGGACATCGGCAGGGGACTCCGGGTGAGCGAGCAACTGGAGTCCGGGATGGTCGGCCTCAACCGGGGGGCGATGTCGGACCCGGCGGCGCCGTTCGGCGGCATGAAGCAGTCGGGCCTTGGCCGGGAAGGTGCCAGCGAAGGCATCTACGAGTTCACCGAGACGCAGTACATCGCCACGCAGTGGTGACAGGTTGATCCGGTGACGGGGCGAGCTACTCGCTCACCGCCGGTGATCAGTCCTCGGGCAGGTAGTCCGGCTGGGGCTGCGGGGCGCTCTCGACGTTCTCCACCACCACCTGTTCGCTCATCGCCGCGCTCAGCTTCCGGTATCGGCGCCTGGCCCGCCACCCCATGGCCGCGAGGGCGTTTGCCGCGTCCCGCTCGGCCTTGACGCTGCGGGTCAACGCCTCGGTTCGTGCGGCCTTTTCGGTGTCGGCCAGAGCCATCTCCCGGAGCAGTCGGTCCCGGAGCTCGGCGACCTTGGCGTCGGCGACGGCTCGGGCCATTCGCTCCTCCCGGTATCGATCGGCGGCGATCATCCGCTCCCGCCGCTCAACGTCGAGCTCCGCCGTCGTCCGATTGTGGGTGACGTTCAGTGCCGACAGGGCGTGCTTCTTCTCCTGGGCGAGCACCTCGGCGGACACCCGGCCCTCCTGGGCCTCCAGCAGTCGCTCGAGGAGGGCGAGGTCCAACGCCTCCACCATCGATTGCACCGCCGCCTCCGATCGTCCGGCGGGAACCGGCATGTCATCGTCATCGTCGGCGGGCACCGGGGCGGATGCGATGCTGACCTCGATGGCCGATGCCCGGTCGGCGTCTGCCACCGGGGCAAGTGAGAAGTCTTCCGGTTCCGGTTCGGGCGCCGTCTCGGGTTCCGGTTCCAACTCCAATCCCGACGGATGGTCCGCTGCGTCCTCCGGTGTGGGGATCGCGACCGGGTCGACAGGGGTGCTCTCCTCGTAGAGCGTTGCCCCGGATCCCGGTACCAGGTCGGAGATGTCGATCTCCGCGGTGTCCAGCCCGATCCCGACCGCCTGGTTCCAGAGGCTGGTGTCCCAGCCCTCCAGGTCCGGATGGGGAGCCGACTCGGTCAGGCTGTCGGGGGCCGACTCGGTCACGCCGTCCACGGCCGACTTGGTCACGCCGTCCACGGCCGCCTCGGTCAGGCCGTCGGGAGCCGACTCGGTCACGGCGTCGGCCGATGGCTGTCCCGCTGACTCGTCGATCAACAATTCCTCCGCACCGTCCCGAAGGTCGATCGTCCAGCCGTTTCGTCTGGCGATCGCCGGGAGGTCTTCGTGGGGGATCACCCACACCAGGCCCTCCGGCCGGTTCACCTTGCGAGCCTCCGGCAGGCCGCCAACCCGTATCAGCCTGCTCAGCGTCGTGTCTTCAACCCCAAGCCGATTGCCCGCCTGATGCAGTGTGAGGATCGCCTCCATGGCCAGTTCTCCAACTCCGATTGAACGTCAGGAACAGCGGCGTCGAAGGACCCGCTGAAAGCGTGACCAACGTAAAGGGCGTTTTGGCCGCGTCGGTGGACCGTCCGAAGCTGCCTGTTGAAGGAGCCGGGGAATCGCCGCTCCCGGAGCGAAGGGCCGACCGGAAAAAGTTTTGGGGGACTGTGCTCGGCTCGGCGGAAACCAAAAACGAGGACGCTTTGGTCCGCCCGAACGGCGCCGCTCAGGACGCCGTTGGTTCGGAGATCTGCAGCTCCGGTACCGCTCGGACCAGTTGTCCGTCCCACCCGCTGATGTAGTGGAGCTGGGAGGAGATCTCGGCCATGAGGTTCCACGGGAGAACCAGGACGAAGTCCGGCTGCTCCTCTTTGAGTACCGACTCGTCGACGATCGGGACGTGGCTTCCGGGGAGGTACTGGCCCTGCTTGTGCGGGTTGGCGTCCACGACAAAGGCCACCCGGTCCGCCGTGACACCCGAGTAGTTCAGCAGGGTGTTGCCCTTTGCCGCCGCGCCGTAGGCCGCAACGGTCTTCCCGTCCGCCTCGGCCTGGTCCAGGAAGGCCAGCAGTCCGGCGCGGATGGTGTCCACCCGTTCCTGGAAGCCCTCGTAGTAGGCGGCCGTCGAGACACCGGCCTGGGCCTCTTCGGCCAGCAGCTGCTCGACCGCTGCGGTGCGTTGATGGTTCCCGGTGTCCGCCCGCTGGGCGTAGACCCGCAGGCTGCCGCCGTGGGTGGTCAGCTTCTCCACGTCGAACACGGCAAGGCCGTTCTCCCGGAAGATCCGGTCCACGGCGGTGAGCGACAGGTACGAGTAGTGCTCGTGGTAGATCGTGTCGAACAGGCCTTCGGAGACCAGGAGGCCGAGATGGGGAAACTCGAAGGTGGACACCCCCTGCTCGGTCAGAAGGGCCGCAAACCCGCCGACAAAATCGTTGATGTCCGGGACGTGGGCCAGGACGTTATTCGCCGCAGTGAGGTCCGCCCGCCGTCCCTCCGCCGCCAGACGTTCGCCAAGGGCAACACCAAAGAACTCCTCGACGATGTCAATGCCCTTCTCCCGCGCAACCGCAGCGGTGCTGGCCGTCGGTTCGACGCCGTAGCACGGCACCCCTGCGGCAAGGACGTACTGGAGCAGGTACCCGTCGTTTGCCGCAACCTCCACCACCGTGTTGTCGTGAGTGAGGCCGAACCGGTCGATCATGGCCTCCACGTAGCGCTTCGAGTGGTCGAGCCACGACGGCGAGTAGGAACTGAAATACGCGTAGTCCTCCTCGAACAGTTCGTCCGCGGCCGCATAGTCCTCCGTCTGGACCAGCCAGCAGTTCGTGCAAACCAGAACCCGAAGCGGGAACGAGGCCTCCGGAGCGTTCACGTCCTTGACGTAGGCGTTGGACGGTGGTGACCGGTCGAGGTCGACAAAGACCGTTTTCAATGGTTGTTTGCAGTGCCGACAGTCCATGTTCACCCGCATTCCGTGTTGATCGGACCACGCCGATGATACAGCGGGTCGGTGATCGGCTGGCCATCACCGTTTTTGGCCCACGAGCGGCTAATCTTTGCACGGACGCGGTTCTCGGATAGCCGGGGATTGTGGCGGCGTCTACCCCTCATCACCCGTAGCAGGATGGAACCGCCGTGAGAACCGCCACAAAGAGCCACCGCGCCGGCAACGCCGGGCATCGATCGCCACTCCGTATCGCCGTGGCGGCGTTGCTGATGACCGCCGTGGCCGTCACCGGCGTTTCCGCGCCCGCCGATGCAACCGACATCTCCATTCCGTTCGACGAGTTGGTTTTTGGCCAGCCGGGATCGACGGTCACGATCGCCACCGTTGCGGTTTCCGCCGAGATGGTCGGTCGGACCTGCAACCTGGTCGTGCTGGCCGAGAATCAGTCGTCCGTTCATCCCGGCAATGATCTGATCGTGAGCACCGGAGGGTCCCAGGCGGTCATCTTCGGCGTGGAGGACACCGCGAACGGAGGCACGTCAGAGACGTACCAGATGGTGGTCGGATCGACCATCCTGGTCCAGCTCCGTATCGGCCAGGACGGCATGTCCAGCCTCGGGTTCGACCTTTCGTTCGACTGCCAGGAGCCGGTGGTCGAGGTAACGACCACCACCATCCTGCAGCAGGTCGTGACCACGACGGTCCCCACCGACTGTGCCGCCGTCGGCGCAACCCAGACGACGGGCGCGGACGGCGCAGG
>JBCCGJ010000178.1:0-11897 GCA_039029335.1 Actinomycetota bacterium
GAGCCAGTTCCAGCCGGACACCGCGGTGTGGCCACTGGACTTCCGGGGCTGATCCGGGGCGGCGCTGGAACGTGCCGAGTGACCCGATGATCGGCCGGGCAAAGGGCCGCTGGAACATGCCGAGTGACCCGATGATCGCCCGGCATCTGGGGCGCTGGAACGTGCCGAGTGACCCGATGATCGGCCCGGCAAAGGGGCGCTAGAACGTGCCGAGTGACCCGATGATCCGGGTGGAGACCAGGTAGCCGATCGCCCAGACGATGCCGGCGGCGATGAACCAGTTGAACGCCCTTGCCTGCCAACCGATGCGCTGCGGCAGCCGCATGGTGTCACGCTGCACGAGGTCGTCCGGATCCACGTTCCTGGTCAGGAACCATCCGACCACCCACATGAGCGCCCCGACCATGACCAGCAGGCGCGGGATCAACGCGAGGTAGACCCGGGTGATCTCGTTCAGCCGGTAGCTGAGCGGGTAGACGATCCCGCGGTCCCCGGACGCGTGGAAGACCTCGAGCCGCTGCCCGACATAGGGCCGGGTTGCGCCCCTGGCCTCGATCGGGCTTGCGAGGGTGGTACGCAGTTCCTGGGTCGCCCCCTCGGTGGTGAACCGACCGGCACAGAGCCACTGTCCACCGCCGAACGCCTCCTGTGCGGTGCACGACTCGACCAGGAACCGACCGGCGCCGTCGTAGTCAGCCGACCAGGTTCGGAGCGCGCTCGCATGATTGAGCGTCATCGTCAACGACACGAGGAGCACCACCACCATCACAACCGGGAACACTATGTCCAGGACGGCCCCGATCGACACCCGATCCATCAGTCCGGTCGGCTCACTCTTGGTGGTACGAACCGCCTCGACCATCCCGCCACTCTATTGCATCGACAACGGAATAGATGATGATGGGTGCGAATCGACGCCTGCTCGGACCGCCCGGTTTGCGGTGGACTCTGGCCGAAATCCCCCTGTTTCAGGGGGTCTGGACGGTGCCGGCCCGGCCTGGCGCTACGCGACCGCCTCGGCGATACGCCGACCGCGGGTGGTGACCTCTCTTTTTGCCTCGTCGAGATCGAGGGTGGTCAAGGTCCCGTCCGCCACCACCCGGTGACCGTCGACCCAGACGTCGGTGACGAACCGGCTTGATCCGCCAAAAACCAGATGGGTGGGCAGGTCGAGGCCGGGGGTGAACGCCGGCTGGTCGGTGTCGATCCGGATGATGTCCGCCCGGGCACCGACCGACAGGTGACCGACATCGTCCAGCCCCAGCGCGGCGCCTCCGGCCGCGGTTGCCAGATGTATCGCGGTTGCGGCCGGCATGGCCTGCGGATTCGTGGTGCTGCCCCTCGCCAGAAGGGGGGCGAGTTTCAGCTCCTCCCAGAGGTCGAGGTCGTCGTTTGACGCCACCCCGTCGGTGCCGAGCGCTACCGCAAGACCGGCGGCCAGCATCTTGGCAATCGGGGCGATGCCGGAGCCGAGCTTCAGGTTGGACTGTGGGCAGTGGGCGACGGACGCCCCGGCATCCGCCAGCAGCCGTTGATCATCGTCATCGAGCCAGACGCCGTGGGCCGCGACAACCTTGGCCTCGAGACAGCCGGCGTCCGCCAGTGCCTGGGTCGCGGACTTGCCGTACCGCTCCCGGACCAGGTCACGTTCTGCCGTCGTCTCCTCCAGGTGAATGTGGAACAGGGCGTGCGACCGCTTCGCCATGTCGGCGATCTCACCGCACTGCTCCGGGGTGAGGTCGTAGAGCGAGTGCGGGGCGAACCCAACGTTGATCCGGTTGTCCGGGTCGTGGAAGCGTCGGTGGAAGTCGGCGATCTCGGCGATCCGGGCGCCGACCTGCCCGTCCGGCAACAACGCCTGGATCACCCCGGGGGTCATCATCAGCCGGGCGCCGGAGCGGCTGACGGCATCGGCGATCTGCTCCTCGAAGAAGTACATCTCGTTGCTGGTGGTGACCCCGGCGAGGAGCATCTCCGCCGAGCCGAGTGTCATCCCCCACCAGGCGTCGTCGGGGGTCATCCGGCCCTCCCGGGGCCAGACGGCGTCGGTCAGCCACTGCTGGAGGGGCATGCCGTCCCCGGCGGAGCGAACGAGGGTCATCGGGGTGTGGGCGTGGGCGTTGACCAGTCCCGGCATGAGGAGGCCGGAGAATCGGGTGACCGATGCCGGGGCCGGTCCCAGATCCGCTTCGTTGCCGACGGCGACGATCCGTCCATCGTCGGCGATGTCGATGGCGCCACCGGCGACGAAGTCCACCACGGGCGCCGTGTCGGGACCGTGGGGCCCACTGACACCGGTCAGGACGTGGTCGGCAACCAGCCTGGATGTGGCGGGGCCGATCCCCTCGACCGATTCCGGCCGGTCGCTCACAGCTGCTCACCCCGATCGAACCGGACGATCCGCTTGTCGGTCACCAGTGCCGTGATCAGCGACACCGGCGTCACATCGAACGCCGGGTTGATGCCCGGGGTTCCCTCGGGGGCGACCGGCACCCCTCGGACCGATGCCACCTCCTCAGCACCACGATCCTCGATCTCGATCTCCGCTCCGGTTTCGATGCTCATGTCAACGGTGCTCTCCGGGGCCACAACCACAAACGGGACCCCTGCGTTCGCCGCCCCGAGGGCCATGGCAAAGCTGCCGATCTTGTTCGCCGTGTCGCCGTTGGCCACCACCCGATCGGCGCCGATCAACACACCGTCCGCCGCGCCCCTGGCCAACAGGAACGGTGCGGCGGAATCGACGAGGAGCCGGTGGGGCGCCCCCATTCGCTGCAACTCCCAGGTGGTCAGCCGACCGCCCTGCAGCAGCGGTCTTGTCTCGGCCGGGAGTGCCTCGGCCAACCGGCCGCGTTCGTGAACGGTCTGGATCACCGCGAGCGCGGTTCCCCGCTCCACCGTGGCCAGGCCACCGGTGTTGCAGATGGTCATGATCCGAACCGCATCGGCGTCACCGGTCAGCTCGCCGACAAGATCGGCGCCGAGGTCACCCATGGCGATCGACGCCTGCAGTTCCTCGTTGCGGATCAGATGCGCCTCGTCCAGCGCGGCAGCCCGGTCCGTTGCGGCGATGGGGGTCACGCGGTCCACCATGGCCGCCAGGTTGACCGCGGTGGGCCTGGCGTTTCGTATGGTGGCGACCGCGTGGTCGAACGCCGCCCGGTCGGTGGCCGGATCGTGGATACCGGCCGCAAGTACGACACCGTAGGCCCCGGCAACCCCGAGCGCCGGCGCACCTCTGACCGAAAGCCGCTTGATGGCGGCCACCAGATCCGGCACGGTCTCGATCCGGAGGATCGTCGTCTCCTGGGGCAGCTTGGTCTGGTCCACCATCTCGATGGCGTTGTCGACCCAGTCGAGGCTTCTCATCTCTCGAAGATAGTGGCGCTAGGGGCGAAGTTCGCCGGAAAGCTCGACCGTACGGCCGATCAACCGGTACAGCGGTTCCGCTGCGGTCTCGATCAGCGAAACGATGTCGTCGACCGACAGCGGTTCGTCGGCCATACCGGCGGCCACGTTGGACACCAGGCCGATGGAGGCGTAGGGCAATCCGGCCTCCACCGCCAACGCCACCTCGGGATACCCGGTCATGCCGACGAGGTCACCACCGAGCGTCCGCATCATCCGGATCTCGGCCGGTGTCTCGAATCGGGGCCCGTCGGTGGTGCAGTAGACCGCGCCGTGGATGAGCGGCACCGCCTCGTCCGCCGCAGCTCGCAGGATGACCGCTCGCAGTGCCGGGTCGTACGGTGCGCTCATGTCGGTGTGGACGACCTTGATCGGCGTTGCCGACTCGACGGCCTTGTCCGCGCCCTCGCCGCCCTGGTCCTCCCCCGGCTCCCCACCGGCCTCGTCGGACGGAAACGTGATCGGCCGACCGGAGCCGTCGAAGAAAGTGGTTTCCCGACCGGAGGTGAAATTCAGGAAGTCGGAGATGAGGACCATCGCCCCCGGCGGCATGTCGGCGTTGATCCCGCCGCTGACCGCGGTGGCAACAACCGACCTCGCTCCGATGGTCTTCAGGGCGGCGATGTTGGCCCGGTAGTTGATCCCGTGGGGCGGGATTGAGTGATCGGATCCGTGCCGGGGGATAAAGCAGACGTCGGCCCCTCGCCACCGGCCGGTGGTGACCGAGACCGGACCGCCGAACGGCGTGTCGACCGGCTGGACCGTCCGGTCTGTCAGCTCCGGAATGTCGTAGAAGCCGCTACCGGTGATGAGGCCAAACATGGCTCGGACCATAGAGGATCCGTCGGGCCCCGTGGGTATCCGTCAGCCCGGCACGTCCGCCGGTCAGCCGCCGGCCATCAGCAGGCCGATGTCCTCCCGCCCGGTTTCGTCCGGATCGACGACGGCCACGATCCGGCCCTCGTAGATGACGGCGATCCGGTCGGACAGACTGAAGATTTCATCCAGCTCGGCCGAGACCAACAGCACCGCGGCCCCGCTGTCCCTGGCGGCGATCAGCTGAGTGTGGATGAACTCGATCGAGCCGACGTCCACCCCCCGTGTGGGCTGGGAGGCGACAACCAGCCGGTTCCCGTGGCTCAATTCCCGGGCAACGATGACCTTCTGTTTGTTGCCCCCGGAGAGCGACTTGACCGGCGTGTGGATGTCCGGGGTGCGCACGTCGAACCGCTCGACCAACTCGGTGGCGTTGCCGTCGACCTCGGAGAAGTTCCGAACGCCGGTCCTGGCGTACGGCGACCGGTTGTACTCGGTGAGTACCAGGTTGTCGGCGATCGAGTAGATCCCAACAAGGCCGTCCCGCTCCCGGTCCTCGGGGATGTAGGCGACGCCGAGATCCCGGACCTTGCGGGGCCGGGGCCGAACCTCGGTCCCCCCGACCGACACCGTTCCGCCGGTGGATGGCCGCACCCCGGTGATGGCCTCGACCAGCTCCCGCTGACCGTTCCCTTCGACGCCGGCCACGCCGACGATCTCCCCGGCCCGGACGGCCAGGGTCGCGCCGGACACCGTCTCCTGGCGGCGGTCGTCGTTCACCCGCAGATCCTGCACGTTGAGCACAACGTCGCCCGGATCGTTGGCGGACTTGTCGACCCGGAGCACCACCGACCGGCCGACCATCATCTCGGCCAGCGTCTCCGACGTTGCCTCCGAGGTGTCGACGTCGCCGACGGACCGCCCCCGGCGAAGCACGGTCACCCGATCGGTGAGCGCCAAGACCTCCCGGAGCTTGTGGGTGATGAAGATGATGCCAACACCGCCCGCGGCCAGGTCCCGGAGGATGCCCAGAAGCTCGTCGGTCTCCTGCGGGGTCAACACCGCCGTCGGCTCGTCGAGGATGAGCAGTTCGGCACCCCGGTACAGGGCTTTGAGGATCTCCACCCGCTGCTGGATACCGACGGGCAGTTCACCGACGATGTCCCCCGGCTCGACCGCCAGGCCGTAGCGTTCCGAGAGCGCCTTCACCTCGGCCTCCGCGGCCCGGCGGTTCAGGAACCCGGCCCGAGTGGTCTCGGCGCCGAGCACGATGTTCTCGGCCACGGTCAGCGGCGGTACCAGCTGGAAGTGCTGGTGGACCATGCCGATGCCGTTGCGGATGGCCTCCCCCGGCCCGCCGCCGGTGATCTCCTCCCCCCGCAGTCGAATGGTTCCCTCGTCCGGCTGATAGATCCCGAACAGCATCTTGACCAGCGTCGACTTGCCCGCCCCGTTCTCCCCGAGGAGGCCAAGGATCTCGCCGGCCCGGAGGGTCAGGTCGACCTGATCGTTGGCGACGACGCCGGGAAAACGCTTGGTCAGACCCCGAGCTTCGAGCAGCGGTTGGCCGTTCTCCTCCTCGCTCCGTGCCGGGTTCGCTGCGGCGGCCATCCCTACTCCTTCTCGTACGGCTGGCCGATGGCCGCCGGTGGACGAGACGAGAGTCCGGCGATGGCCAGGACTGCGATGGTCAGGACAAACGGGATCATGCCGAAGAACTGCGGCGGTATGTCCAACGCCTGCTTGAACTGCAGCTGGGCCTGCAGCGCGTTGAAGAAGCCGAACAGCAGCGCGGCGCTCATGACCCCGAACGGTCGATACCGACCGAAGATCATCACCGCCAAAGCGATGAACCCCTTGCCGTTTGTCATGCCCCGGTTGAACACCGAGGCCGACTGAAGCAGTGCCATCCCGGCCAGCCCGGCCAAGCTGCCGGCGATGGCCAGGTTCAGGTACCGGAGGCGGAAGATCCGCACCCCGACGGTGTCCGCCGCACTCGGATGCTCGCCGACGGCCCTGGTCCGCAGACCCCACCGGGTCTGGAACAGTGCGATATGGACGACGGCCACCGCCAGGATGGCGATGTAGGTCAACGGTCCGTGGCTGAACAGCATCTTGCCGAGCAGGGGCAGCTGGTCCAGACCGGGGATGGACCAGTTCGGGACGGACGGCATGGTCCGACCCTGGATGTACAGGAAGCTGGTCACGCCGATGGCAAAGATGTTGATGACCGTGCCCGCGATGATCTGATCCATCTTCAGCGCAACCGCGGTCCACGCCAGGAACAGGCCGGCGAGCGCCGCAACCCCCATGGCGACCGCACCCCCGATCCACAGGTTCTCGGTTGCGGATGCAGCCATGAACCCGAAGAACGCGGCCAGAAGCATCTGTCCCTCGATGCCGATGTTGATGATGCCGGACCGCTCACCGATCAGACCGCAGAGGGCGGCGAGGATAAGCGGAGCCGCCTCCCGAACGGTTCTGGCGGCGACGGCAGTGGTCTGGTTGTCGTCCCAGCGGTAGCTGATGACCATGATGACGGCCAGACCGGCGATCGCCGCCAGCAAACGCAGTGTTGCGCCGCTCACCGAGAAACGGGTGGCCGATCCGTCGACGGTTGCCGCGCTCATGACGCGCCCCAGCCGGTCGACAGTTCAAAGCCACCGTCGCCGATGTCGGATCGGAGCCGGAGGATCCACCGGACGACCGACGGGGCGGCGACAAAGAACAGGATGAACGCCTGGATGACGCTGATGATCTCCGGCTCGACATCGGTCCGGGACTGCATGAGGGTTGACCCGGCGTCCATGGCCCCGATGAGCAGCGCTGCGGGAATGACGGCCAGGGCGTTTGTCCTGGCCAAAAGGGCGATGGTGATCCCGTCAAAGCCGAGGCCCGTGTTGAATCCCGGCTCGAACCGACCGATGACCCCCTGGGTCTGGATCGCGCCGCCCAACCCGGCCAGGAAGGCACTGATGGCCATGGACACCACCATGATCCTGGTGACGCTGATGCCCGCGTAGGTGGCCGCCTTTGCGTTCGCCCCCACGGTCTGCACCTCGAAGCCGAGGGTGGACCGACCGACGATCCACCAGATCGCCACCGCGGCCAGCACCGCAACAAGAAACCCGGTCGGCAGCCCGCCGATGCGGGGCAGCTCCGCGGACTCCCGGATGAGCGGCGTCCTGGCCAGCGCCCCACCGTCCGGGTCGTTCCAGGGACCGTCCCGGCTGACCAACCACTCGGTCAGGTTGGCCGCCACGAAGTTCAGCATGATGGTGCTGATCACCTCGTGGGTGCCCCGGGTGGCCTTCAGAAGACCGGCAAGCGCACCCAGTGAGGAGGCCACGATGCCGCCGACCAGCAGCGCCAACGGAATGTGGATGACGGCCGGGAGGCCGAATCGGTACCCGACCCAGGCCGAGAACGCCGCCCCGAGAAGCAGCTGCCCCTGACCACCGATGTTGAACAATCCCGCCTTGAAGGCGAAGGCGACGGCGAGGCCTCCGAGCACCAACGGGGTCGCCTTGTCGAGCGTCCTGCCGATTGCGTCACTTCCGCCGAGTGAACCCTCCAGCATGCCGCCGTAGGCCACCAGCGGGTTGTCACCGGATACGGCGATCAGGATCGCACCGCACAGCAGGCCGAACACCACGGCAAGCGTCGGTAGCGTCAGCTGCCGCCAATCAATCCGTTCCACCCAGCGCGCTCCTAAAAGACGAATCCGGTGCCCGAGAGTAGCCCGGGCACCGGATCCGACAAAGTGTCAACGCCGGCGGCGTTGTCTGGTCAAGTTGTTGCTCTGACGACTACGAGCCGTAGCCGGTCGGGACGTCACCGGAGATGACCTGCGGGGTCAGCTGGGCGATCTCGTCCTGGACCTCGGCCGGAATGACGCTGGTGAAGTCGTGGTAGTCGGCGAGGCCGACATCGCCGAAGAAGTTGCCGGACGGTGCGTCACCGTTCTGCCAGGCGGTCACGATGTCGAACACGCCGGGGGTGATCAGCTTCATGGCGCTGGTGATCAGGCACGGCTGGGCCTCCGGCACGGTCTCCCACTGGTCGGAGTCGACACCGATGCAGTAGGCGGCACCGCCTTCCTTGGCCACCTCGGCCAGGCCACCGTTTCCGGTCTGCCCGCCTGCGGCAAAGATCACGTCCGCGCCGTTGTCCAGGGCCTGGCGGGCGGTGTCCGCACCCCAGGTCGGGTCGGTGAAGGCAACGTCAAGACCACCGGGGTGGTAGGTGGAGATCACCTGGGCCTCGCTGTTGGTGTACGCAACACCGGCCTCGAAGCCCTCCTTGAAGGCAACGACGGGCGGCACCAGATCGGTGCCGAGCACCTGGGCCACGGTGCCGGTCTCGGTGACCAGCCCGGCGAGGGCGCCGGCGAGGAAGCCTGCCTTGTCCTCGTTGAAGATCAGCCCGGCGACGTTCGGAACGGCCTCGCCCTGGAACTGGTCGACTCCGACGAAGTAGGTCTCGGGATTCTCGGCGGCGGCGATGCCGGTGGCCTCTCCAAGGGCGAACCCGACGGTGACGATGACGTCGTAGTTCTGGTCGATGAAGCTGCCGATGTTGGTGGCGTAGTCGGTGGAGTCCTGGGTCTCGATGAAGTCGACGATGGCGCCGTACTCGGTCTCGAGCTCCTGCACGCCTTCCCACGCGGACTGGTTGAAGCTCTTGTCGTCGATCTTGCCGACATCGGTGACAAGACCGACGCAGAGGACGTCGTCGCTGGCGCAGTCGCCGTGGCTCTCCTCCTCCATGGCGTCGTCCTCCATCGCCTCTTCCTCGTCCTCCATGGCGTCGTCCTCCATGGCTTCTTCTTCGTCTTCCATGGCGTCGTCGTCGGATGATTCTTCCGTGTCGTCTCCGGCGGCCGCCTCAGTGGTCTCCTCGCTGTCGGAGCCGCAGGCCGCAGCCAACAGGCCGAGAACGGCGAGCAGCGCCAAGGGCTTGATCCAAAGTTTGTTCATTGACCTCTCTCCTCCAAAGGGGAACCACGTGAATGTACCGCCTTGTGAAAGTAGCCAGGGCGCGCGACACCATTCCGTCACCCGGGTTAACGCACTGTTCACGAGGTGTGCCGACCACCGACAGTGACATGCGGCGGCCGAGTATGCCGCCGTCCCAATACCCCGGGTACGGTGACCGAAATGTCGACCAACACTGATCCGGCCGCCGCTCCCTCCGGGGAACCGACAGGCGGCCTGGCGGGATCCGAGGACCTGGAGATCCCCCGCGCTGCGTGGTTGGCACTCGGGGTCACCACGCTGGTCTTTTTTCTGACCGTCATCGACGTGTCGGCCGTCAACGTTGCGTTCCCGTCCATCCGGGAGAGCTTTGCGGTCAGTGACGGCGCGCTGAGCTGGATCATCTCCGGCTACAGCATCGTGGTGGCCACCGGCCTCCTGCTGTCCGGTCGATTGGCGGACAGCATCGGCCGCAGGCGGGTCTTCCTGCCGGGCGTGGCGATCTTCATGGTCGGGTCCCTGCTGTGCGGGCTGGCCCCCTCGGTCTGGGCGCTGATCGCCGCCCGGGTGGTCCAGGCGGTCGGCGGTGCGGTCGTCTCGGCCTCGTCGTTGGCGGTTGTCCTCCCGGAGTTCCCGTTCCAGCGACGGGGATCGGTCATCGGGATCGCCGGAGCAACCGGGGCGCTCGGCGCGGTCACCGGGCCGGCACTTGGGTCGTTCCTGATCGACCTCTGGAGCTGGCGGGCCATCTTCCTGATCAACGTGCCGATCTGTGTCCTGATCCTGATACTCGGACCGCGGCTGCTGCGGGAGTCGAAGGATCCGAACGCATCGGGGCGGATCGACGCCTTCGGGGTGCCGGTCGGCACCGCGGCGATCGCCCTGATCATGTTCGCCATCGTCCAGAGCGAGTCCTGGGGCCCCGGCGACTGGCGGGTGCTGACCGTGGCGGCCATCGGCCTGCTCCTGCTTCCGGTTCTCATCTGGCGGTCGGCCCGCCACCCCGAGCCGCTGCTGGACCTCAGCCTGTTCCGGGTCCGCTCGTTCAGCAGCGCAAACGCCGGTGCGGCGTTCTACTCCGCCGCGTTCACGTCCGGTTTCCTGGTGAACTCGCTCCTGCTGCAGGACCTCTGGGACCAGTCGATCACCACAACCGGCCTTGCGCTGGTGCCGTCGCCGCTCATCGCGGCCGTCGCCTCGCCGATCGCCGGACGGTACGCGGACCGGTTCGGCCATCGATGGCTCCTGGGAGTCGGCACCACACTCTGTGCCATCACCTTTGTGCTCTATCGCCTTCTGTTGGACGAGACCCCGGCGGTCGGTAGCCGGTTCATCCCGATCAGCCTCCTGCTCGGCATCGGTATCGGCACCACCATCGCCAGCTGGTCCAGTGCGAGTCTGTCGGACATCGAACCGGCCAAGTTCGGCATCGCAAACGCAACGGTGCGCACCGTTCAACAGTGCGGGTACGCGCTCGGCATCTCGGTGGTGGTCACGCTCCTGGCCGCCGGTGCGGACCGGTCTGACCTCGCCGGGTTCCAATGGGCGTGGACCTGGGTGATCGTCACCTACGTTGTGAGTGCCGTTGTCATCATGACGACCTTCCCGTCCGGCTCGGCCGATGGCCGACGCTGACCCACCGGTCGGCGAACCACAAGCGGGGTCCTCGGTTCCGGGTCCACGGGCGCTCTGCTTCGACGTTTTCGGCACGGTCGTCGACTGGCGAACCTCGATCATCGCCGAGGGCCGGTCGCTCGGCGAGCGGCTGGGACTGGAGGCGGACTGGGTGGCCCTTGCCGATCGGTGGCGGGCCCTGTACCAACCGTCGATGGATCGGGTCAGGCGAGGTGAGCGAGCGTGGGTCCCGCTGGACCAACTCCACCGGGAGAGCCTCGATCGGCTCCTGATCGAGTTCGACCTCGACGACCTCGGCGAGGAGGACCGTCACCGATTCAACCGGGCCTGGCACCGGCTGCAGCCGTGGCCGGAGGCCGTGGCCGCCCTGACCGAGCTTGGCACGCGCTACACCCTTGCCACGCTCTCGAACGCCAACATCGAACTGGCCACCAACATGGCCGAGCACGCGGGCCTGCCCTGGGACCACATCCTGGGATCCGAGGTGGCGGCGACGTTCAAACCGATGCCGGAGGCCTACCTGGCAAGCGCTCGGGCGCTGGGGCTGACGCCGGAGCAGTGCATGCTCGTTGCGGCCCACAACGACGACCTGGCGGCGGCCAGGGCGCTCGGGTTCGGCACCGCGTTTGTCAGGCGGCCGACCGAGTACGGCCCGAACCAGACGAAGGACCTGGAGCCCACCCACGATTGGGATTTTGCCGTAGAGGACCTGCAGCAGCTGGCCGACCTGTTGCTGCGGTGAGCGGACGGGTCGCAACCCCCTTTGCTGTTCGCTGTTTGCTTGTTCGCCGTTCGGGAATCACCGTCCGCCGTTGGCCGCGGCGGCCGGCCGAACCGCCGAGCCGGACTCACCCGGGGAAACTGCCGGTCTCCGCCAACCCGTCGGCCCACGCCCCGTACAGCTCGGCGTAGTGTCCGTTCCGGTCCAGCAGCTCGTCATGGGTGCCCAGCTCCGCCAGTCGGCCCTCGGCGATGACCCCTATCCGATCACACCGGGCCGCCGTTGAGAGGCGATGGGCGATGACGATCACGGTTCTCGCCGCCATGAGCGCATCCATGGCC
>JBCCGJ010000179.1:0-11776 GCA_039029335.1 Actinomycetota bacterium
CGCATTCAAAGCCGGCGTCGGCCGCCAGATACTTGGCCAGGTTGGCCTCCTCACCACAGCTCAGGCCGTTGTCGTACCGCCACGAGGCCAATCGGACCATCTGCTCCGCGGCCCGCAGTTTGGCGTGGCTGTCGGCCAGGGGAAACGCCAGACCTTGGTTCTGGCCGATCGGTCTGCCGAAGATGACCCGCTCCTTGGCGTAGGTCGAGGCCTTGGCCAGCGCCGCTCGCCCGATCCCCAGTGCCTCGGCGGCGATCAGGATCCGCTCCGGGTTCAGACCGTCGAGGATGTACCGGAATCCCTCTCCCTCCTCGCCGACGCGGCGGCTCACCGGGACCCGCAGTCCGTCGTAGCGGACCTCACAGGACACCACGGCGTTGCGGCCGACCTTGGGGATCGGGGTGATGTCGACGGCGGGGTCCTTCAGGTCAACCAGGAGCAGGGTCATGCCCTGGGTCGGTCCGTCGCACTGCTCCTTCGGGGTGGTGCGAACCAACAGCAGGCAGACGTCGCAGTACGGGGCCTTGGTTGTCCAGACCTTGGCCCCGGTCACCACGTATTCGTCACCATCCCGGTCGGCCCGGGTCTTGATGGAGGTGGTGTCGGTGCCGGCGTCCGGTTCGGTGACCCCGAACGCAGCGTGGATCGAGCCGTCCGCAACGCCGGGCAGGATCTCCTGGGCCATCTCCGGCGAGCCGTACTTGCGGACCGGTTCCATGCCGAAGATCGACAGGTGGATGGCCGAGCAACCGTTCATCGCGGCGCCGCTGGCCGCCACCTCCTCCAGGACGATCGACGCCTCGGTGATGCCCTGGCCGCCACCACCGAACTCCTCCGGGATGGCGATCCCGACCCAGCCGCCGGCGGCCATGTCGGCGTAGAAGTCCCACGGGAACTCGTGGTTCTCGTCGCACTCCCGCCAGTACGTGTCCGGGTATTTCGAGCAGACGCGTCGGACACCTTCGCGGATCGCCTCGTGATCTTCGTTCGGGGTGAAATCCATCGTGGCCCTCCTGACTGGCCGAGCGGGGTTCGGGGCCGAAGTTACCAGCTGGTCGCCGAGGGGACCCCTTCGAGCGGGGCCGTCAACCATCGTTGCCCGCTCGGTCGTAGGATCGTCTGGTGGTCGACCGAATCCGGGCGGTGTCTCCGCTGGCTGCCCTGCCAGTGCCCCTCCTGGCCGTCCCGGCGGTGATCTGTGGCGCCGCCTACCTGGCGTTGGTCGTCGTCGATCGCAACCGGGGAACGCTGCGGGCCGACGTCACGCCGACCACGCTCTGGCTGCTGGCCGTGGCCACCGTCGGGTACGGACTGGCGGTGCTTCTCACCGAGCGGGCCGGTCGGGCGAATCGCCATGGATCCGGTGAGCCAGATGCCTCCGGGAGCGCCCGGTCGCTCCGGCTGTTGTGGGCCGGGCCGATCGTCTTCCGGCTGCTTCTTGTCTTCACCGACCCAACGCTCAGCGACGACGTCTACCGATACCTCTGGGACGGGCACGTCCTCTCGAACGGGGTGAACCCCTACAGCCATGCCATCGCCGCCGCCGAGCTGGACCGGCTGGCGATTCCGATTCGGGACCTGGCCAACAACCCCGATTTGTCCTCCCCGTACCTGCCGACGCTGCAGCTCCTCTTTGCCGGACTGTCCCTGATCGCCCCGTCGGAGCCGGTGGTCATCCAGGTGGTCATGGTTGCGTTCGATCTTGCCGCAGCGTGGCTGCTCTGGCGGCTGTTGCCGCTGGCCGGTCTGCCGGCCAGCCGGGTGCTGCTGTACCTGTGGCATCCGCTGGTGATCGTCGAGTCGGCTCACGGTGCCCACTTCGACGGCCTCCTGACATTCCTTGTCCTGGCCGCCGCGCTTGCGGCGTTCCGGCCGGCCGGGTCGCTGCCGGCGAGGGCGGATCGGCGCAGCTGGTCACCGGTCCTGCTGGCGCTGGGGACCCTCACCCGGCCGGTGCCGGCGCTGCTCGCCCCCGTGCTGTGGTGGCGATGGCGCTGGTCGGAACGGGTGGTGTTCGCCGCGGTGCTGGTCGGGCTTGTGGTGCCGTTTGGCTTTGGTGTCTCCGGCTGGGGTTTGGTCACAAGCGACGGGACCGGGGTCTTCGGTTCGGCCAGGGTCTACAGCGATCAGTTCCGGTTCAACGCCGTTGTGGCGACGTGGATCGAGCGGCTGACCCCGGACCCGGAGACGTACCGGCTGGTGACCGGTGCGTTGATCGTGGCTGTCCTGGCCGCGGTGTTCGTTGCGGCCCGGCCCGCCGACGGAGCGGCCACCCGATCGGCCGACCGGCAGGAGGCGGGCACGGTCGAGGTTCGTCGGTTGCTGCGGCTCATGAGCGTCCCGCTTGCCGCGTACGTTGTGCTGACCCCGGTCCTGCACCCGTGGTACCTGGTCCTGCCCATCGCCCTCGGCGCGTTCCTGACCCCGGCGGGGGAGGAGTGGCCGGGCCGCTGGTGGTCGGTTGCTCCCCTCGGCTACCTTGCGGCCATCGTGCCGCTGTCCTACCTGACCTACGTCGACCCGGATGACTTCCGGGAGTTGGACATCGTTCGGCGCATCCAATGGTGGCCTGCGCTGGTGCTGTCCGGTGTTGCTGCGATCATGACGGTGTGGCATCGCCGGACCACAACCGTGGAGGGAAGCACCTGATGGAACTGGACGACTCGAACTGGCCCGAGCTGGCGGAGCGCCTCACCCGGTTGGAGATGGAGCCGGACGAGCTGCGGTCCGTTGTGGAGCACGTTGCCGTCGGTCTGGTGAGCTACTTCGGTGCGGAGCAGTTCGACGTGTGGCGGGCCAAGGAGGGCCTGCACCGGCACGAGGCCTGGGAGGTGGCGGCCGTTGCGGTGGAGCAGCTGGCGCCGCTCCTCAACCTGCTGCCGGCCGGCGCCGCCACCGGGGCGGTTGAGCAGGGCGATATGGGAACGCCGGTTGTGTTCCCCTGGGAGAAGCTCTACCCGTTCGGGTGACGGCCCCACCGACGCCGGTCGCCCGGTCCGAGGCGTTTCATCTCGGCCGCTACGACCGGCGGGCGGCGGTGATGGCCTGGTCCGCAAGTTGGGCGACCTGGCGACCGGCGGTCACCAACGGGTCCGTCTTCCGTTGGGTTCGGCTTAACACGAACGTCCCTTCGATGATGGCGACGAACAGCACCGCGAGCTGCTCGGCTTCTACCGCAGGCACCCCGGCCGAACTCAGATGGTTTCGCGCCGCATCGGTCCACGAGGCGAACGCCCGCTCCGCTGCGAGGCGGAGCGGTTCGCTGGTGTTGGCCGCCTCTCTGGCGACAGTGCCGATTGGGCACGGATCGATGAAGTCCGTCTCCTCCAGAACCTGGGCCGCACCGACGAACATCTCCTCGAAGGCGGTGGCGGGGTCTGCGGCTTCGGCGGCGATGGACTCGAACAGCTGCCGGTAGACGGCTCCGGTTGTCTCGATGACCTCGACCGCCAGGGCCTCCTTCCCGCCGGGGAAGAAGTGATAGATCGAACCGACGGTGGCGCCGGACGCCTCGGAGATCTGGCTGAGGGAAGTGCCGTTGTAGCCCCGAACCCGGAACAGCTCGCTGGTGGCAACGATGATCCGATCCCTGGTCGTGGCGGTCATCTCTGCAGTCTAGAACGTTCGCTCTACTTGGCACCGGCGGAGCGCGTCCTGCCTTCACCGATTCTTCACGCCCCGCCCGTCAAGATGCCCCAATGAAACGACTCCCTCCGACGTCCGTCGTCGCCTTGGCGTTGACCGTTGCAATCCTGGTCTCCGCATGCAGCGACGATCCCCCCGCAGCCGTTCCGGAGGCCGGCACGGCGGATGAGGCCACCGCGTCGATCGCTCCTGCCCCCGTGGTCGACCTGTCGCCGGTGGAGCGGGCCGATGGCGTCACGGTGATCGCCACTTGCGACCCCTGCCCGCTTGAGCTCCACACCGACTTCATCATCGGTGGCACCGAGATCGACCCCCAGGACCTGACGGTTTACACCCGAGGATCGTTCGCCTACTGGTGGGACTCCCGCTTCGACACGCTGGCCCAGGCCCGCAACCTTGCGTCAGTGGTTGAGGAGGTGGAGGCCGACCTCGCCACCCTCGGCGTCGGCGGTCCCGGCGCGCGGGCAGCCGGGTACTTCACCAACATCTTCATCCATCGTGGCGACGACGATGTGTTTCCCGGGTACTTCGGTAACGGCACCGGTTACGAGGGGGACGACGAGACCGGTGGGCCGGTCTTCGCCTACCTGGCCTATCCCTTCGACGAGGACTTGGCCGCCAACCGGGTCAACATCTTCCACGAGGTGTTCCACGTCTTCCAGGGCGCCTCGTCCTACGACGGCACACCGGTCATCGACTCGGACGGCCCGTTCGAGCGGGCCTGGACGGTTGAAGCCATGGCCGAGTGGTATCAGATGTCGCGGCTTGGGGACTCCGAGGTCCGGGCGTTCGAGAACGTCGCCGCCATCGCCGCCACGCCACAGCTTCCGCTGTGGGAGTTCTTTCCTCGCGTCGAGCCGGCTGAGGAGGACGGTCTCTCCGAAGGCGAGATTGAAGCCGTCTTCTACGCAACCGGCATCCGCCAATACAGCAACGGCGCGTTCTTCTATCACCTGACCGAGATTGCGGGAGTTGACCCCAAGAAACTGCTCGACGCCATGTATCGCAACATCGAGTCGACACCTCAGGAGCTTCTCTTCGACAGCCTCGGCCCCGAGCGCTTCCGGCGCCTCTACACGGAGTGGGCATCACAGACGGCGGCGGACTTCTCCTACCTCGACCAGGACAAGGTCGCCTTCGCCGAGCGAACGTTTGAGTCGTTCACCACCGAGGCCCCGGCCGATCTCCTCACTCCGTTCGCCATCACGCTCGACGGTGCCGATCCGAACGGCACCTTCTCGCCCGATCAGGCCAACCGGCCGGGCGCCTGGGCCTACAACGTGGCCCGGATCGCCGCCCCGCAACCGGGTGCGGTCTCCTTCACGCTGACTGCTGATGGCACCGGCGACCAGGGGACCTCTGCCCACTTCGACGGCGCAGTCCTGATCCGCAGTGACGACGGCAGCTGGCGAACGACGGACCTTTCGATGGACGGGCCAACCACCGGACGGGCCACCGTGGCCGTCGAGGCCGCCGATCAGGAGGTGCTGGTGGTGATCGCCTCGGTTCCGGAACACTTCGTCGGCAACGAAACCTACGGGTACGCGTTGACCGTCGCAGCCAACTGATCGCACGAGGCCTGCCTTCACACGGTTGGATATAGCCGACTAGAGTGATCGCTCTAGAGCGAGCGTTCTAGAGTCGGAGGTCCACCGTGTACAAAACAACCGTGCGAGCGCTGATGCGCCACAGCATCAACAGGCTGAACAACGGGGACTACGCACTGATGCTGAAGCTGGCGGCCCCGGACTTTGTGCTTGCCTTTCCCGGCCGAAACTCGTGGGCGACGATGTTTCGGCCGCAGGTTCTGGGGCGGGCCGCACACGCCACCCACCGGGGCATCGACGAGGCCGTCGCCTTCGCCGACCGGTTTGTCGCCGAGGGTATCCAATTCCAGATAGAGGACATCCTGGTCAACGGTCCACCGTGGAACACTCGCATCGCCTTGCGGGTCCACGACTATGTGCCGGATCCGGACGGTTGTGCCGACCTCTACTCGAACCGGGCGGTGCTCTTTCTGGAGGTCCGGTGGGGTCGTCTGGTTCGCTGGGAGGACTACGAGGACACCCAGCGCATCGCCGAGTGGGACCGGGCATCGGCGTCCGGGTGACGGTGACCGGGGTGGTCAAAGGCGTCGCTGCGGCCGCTCGGATCGCTTTGTAGCCTCGGGGCGTGAGCCTTCGATGGGAGCAGGTGGTGGTCGATGCGATCGACACCGTCGCGCTCGGGCGGTGGTGGGCCTCGGCGCTCGGCTGGGTCGTGGTGAACGACGATCCGCTGGAGTTCGAGATCCGAGCCGCGGCCGATCAACTCCCCAGCATCATCTTCGAGCAGACGAGCGAACCGAAACCCTGGATGAAGAACCGGCTCCACCTGGACCTGCGACCGGACGATCAGGCCGCGGAGGTGCAGCGGCTGGTCGACCTCGGTGCTCGGCGGGTCGATGTCGGGCAGGGTGACGTGCCGTGGGTCGTCCTCGCCGATCCGGAGGGCAACGAGTTCTGTGTCCTCGGGCCCGCTCGATAACCGACGACCCGATACATCAGAATCTTACGCTGGCTCGTAGACTGGCCACGTGACTCGTTGTGTGTGCGGCTCGGAGAGCGACGAGCATGCCCGGTTCTGCTGGAGTTGTGGGCGCCCGATCGGCGATGACCGTCGGCTCGGCGGCCTGGCGGTCGGCGAGACCGGTGCGATGGTCGCCAGCACGGTCGTCGATGGCTCGGTCCTACGGACCGGAGCATCGGATCGGCGGGGACTGCTGGCCATGGTCGGCCTGTTGGCCGTTGTCGCTCTGGCCATGCTCTGGGGAACCAGCCGCGGCGAACCGACCACGCCGGCCGAGGAACAAGGTGACGAGGCATCACCGCGGACAACAACAACAATCGGGCCGACGACCACCGCAACAACACCGACGACCGAGCGCCCGATCACAACCAGCACACTCACCATCCAGCAGATCGCAACCGAATTGGAGGGGCCCTTCGGCTACGACCTGTTGATCTCCACGGTCGGCCGCCCCGCCAGACTCGACCTGGATGGGGGCACCGTGTCCGTGGCGGAGGGCTCCCGGGTGTTTCCCCAGTTCGTGTGGGGTTCGTGGGTCGTTGTGATGTCTGGATCCGGTCAGAACATCGCCCGGCTGCCCCTCGGCGACCTTGGCGCACATCCGGAGCTGTTTATCGACGAGGTTGGCCTCATACACAGCTACGTGGCCTCGCCGATCTCGACCGCCTCCCAAACCGGTCAATTCTGGATCGGCGTCTACAGCGAGAGCTCCGAACCGAACGAGGCCCTCTACCACGTCGACCTCGAGACGGGGAAGGCCGAGGAACGCGCCGCCGATGACGAAACCTACCTACTCGCAAACGCACTAGCCAATGGCCTGATTACTGCACGAACCGGGGGCGTCTATCAGCACACCGCCGACGGCTACCGCAAGGTGACCGACGGTCGCGTCCTTTTGTCCGACACCGATCGAGCGCTCGTTGAGACCTGCGATGATGACTTGGTCTGCACTTTGCGCTGGCTCGACACCGCCAACTGGGAGCGGTTGGATCTGGAAGTTCCCGTTGACCAGCAGCGCTTCCACCAAAGCATCCCGGGCACCGACTGGATCTTCAGCCGAGACTACGACGTCTACGCAGGCTCGACCTCCGGCGCCCTGTTGAACGTCGTGAACGGTGAAGTCATCATGGTCAACGTGCCGGATGCCTCCAATGGCAGCTACCAGTCACTGACCCCGGCCGTGTCACCGGATGGCAGATGGTTGGCGACCAGAGGCGAGGACACCGCCATCCTCGAGCTCCGTGATCTGGTCGACGGAGACATCGTGCGGATCGAGCTGGAGGAGCGAATCGCCGGGCCGATGTTCTTCATCAGTGACTGATCGCAGGCTGGGGAACGACCGCTGGCCGGTGCAAAATCCACTGCGCAGCGCGGGGCGGTTCGCTATCGTCCGGCCATGAGCCTCGAATGGGAGCAGGTTGTTGTGGCCTCCGGCGATCCGGTGACGCTCGGCCGCTGGTGGTGTGACGTGCTCGGCTGGGTCGTCGTCGATGCGGGTCCGGTGGTGTTCGAAATTCTGCCCGAGCCCGATCGGCTGCCGGGAATCCTTTTCCTGGCCTCCGACGATGTGAAGCAGGGCCACAACCGCCTCCACATCGACCTGCGACCGGACGACCAGGACGCCGAGGTGGCCCGGCTCATCGATCTTGGGGCCTCCCGGGTCGACATCGGTCAGGGCGATGTGCCCTGGGTGGTTCTCGCCGACCCCGAGGGGAACGAGTTCTGCGTGCTCGGCGCAAGATCCGCCTCGACCGTGCACTAGTCACGCATTGGCGAAACCGCTCGAGCAGTCATTGTTCTCCGGTCCGTCCCCGTTCATCGTTGTGAACGGGTGGCTGTCGATCCGGAGCCTGACGAGGCCCGCTGGTACGGTACAAACGTGGCATCGATCCTGTTGGCCCACCCACTGTTTCTGGCCAAGCGCCCGGATGAGCAGGACCTGTCCAGCCCCTACTTTCCACTCGGGTTGCTCTATCTGGCGGCGTACGTCCGGGATCGGGGCCACGAGGTTTCGGTATTCGACGGCACGTTCGCCGACGACGAGTCGGCCTTTGTCGAACGGCTGCGGATCGAACAGCCGGACGTCGTCGGCATCTCGGCCCTCCGGTCCGTCCGGGATGACGCCCTGTTGCTGGCTGATCTTGCGGCCGAGGCCGGGGTGCCGGTGATCGTCGGCGGTCCCGACCCCACCGCAGATCCGGCCGACTACCTGGCCAGCGACTCGGTCACCGTTGTGGTCCATCACGAGGGGGAGCAGACCATAGACCGGCTCCTCGAACTGATCGACCAGGGCCGGTTCGGCGCCGACGGGTTCGCCGACGAGCCCGGTGTCGCCTTTGTCCGCAACGGTGAACCGATCGTCAACCAACCCAGACCGCCGATCGAGAATCTGGACGAGTTGCCGCTCCCGGCCCGGGACCTGATCGACATGGATCGGTACCTCCAGGACTGGCAGGATCGCCACGGATATTCGTCGATGACCATCGCCACGGCTCGGGGCTGCCCGTTCGGCTGCAGCTGGTGCCGCGACGCGGTGCATGGGGATGGCTTCCGGCAACGGTCCCCCGAGAGCGTGGCCGCAGAAGTGGCGGCGCTGCAGGACACCTACGACATCGAACGGCTGCGGGTCGTCGACGATGTCGACGGCATCGACCGGACGTGGTTCGAGGAGTGGGAGGCGGCCTCGGACCCGGACCGGGCGATCCCGTTCGAACCGCTCAACGAGAGCAAGCGGGCCGATCTCCCGCTGTTGGACGTTCGGGACAGCCTGTGAGCGAAGCGAAACGCCTACGCCCCCACCGTGGGTGGGGACCTGCACGCTCCGCCGGTCGACTGATTGCCATGTCCGACCTGCCCCGCCGGTCACGATTCCTGTGACCAACTTCTTCGGCCCGCACTCGCCGTACCTTCGTCATCCGCTGCTGACCGCCGAACGGACCGCGGGAGAGGTGGATCAGCTCGTTTCCATCCTGGGCCTTGAACAGGGGCACACCGTGCTGGACGTTGGCTGCGGGTTCGGGCGGCACAGCCTGGAACTGGCAAGACGGGGCTTCCAGCCGACCGGGCTTGACCCGTCCGAAACGATGATCGCCGCAGCCGAAGCCACTGCCGAGACAGAGCGGCTCAACGCAACGTTTGTGGTCAGCCGTGGCGAGGACGGTGTGCCGGGAGGGTCCGACGACATGTTCGACGGGGCGATCGCACTGTTCACCACCCTCGGCCAGATCGGGCCGGACGGAACCGACAACCTGGCGCTCCTCGCCACCACGGCCGCCGCGCTTCGCCCCGGCGGTCGGTTCGTGCTCGAGCTACCACAGCGCTCGGCGGCAGTGGCCGCGCTGGTGGCCGAGGAACGGTTCGGTGACGCCGGAAACCGGACCGAGATCCGCCGTCGGTTCGACGGCGCCACCAGCCGGATACTCGAGCGGTTCCTGGTGGTGACCGATGGGGAGACCCGGGAGTTCGACCTGGCGTATCGGCTGCTCTCCGCCGACGAGTTGACCGGCTACCTCTGCGACGCGGGATTCACCAACGTGACGATGGCCGCCAATCTGGCCGACCTGGCCGGGTCGATCGGTCGAGGCGGTCTGTCCGGGACGGCCGGACTCGGCCGGGACGACGCCACCATGTACGCAGCCGCCGACGTTGGGCGATGACCGCCGAATTCTGATCGCCGCAGCCGGACCGACGGGGCCACCTGATCGGCGGTCGCCGGGGAGTTCTTTCCAACTGATGTCCTGCTGTCCTGGCGGGGAAGTGACGCAGGACTAGGTTGGTTACTGGTCTGGCGCCCGGGAACCGAGGGCGGTGCAGATCGAAGAAGGGACAGTCGGGGCGATCCCGAGGCAATCGTGAAGCGACTGATCAGGGCTGTAAACCAGGTGGCACCAAAGGCCGCGGCACCGCTGTGGCCGGTGGCGGCCGCCCGCATCCTGATCGGGATTCTCTGGCTCTTTTCACTGCGGTGGAAGCTACCCCCGTCCTTCGACGGCGGCGCGGAGCGCAGCGTGGAGGAATGGCTCGACCTGATGGCCGAACACGCCGCGTTCGGGTTCTACGGCGACCTCATTGAGTCGGTGGTGATCCCCAACGTCACCCTCTTCAGCTGGCTGCTCTTCCTCGCCGAACTGGCGGTCGGCCTGTCTCTGCTGCTCGGCTATCGGGTACCGGTCGGCGGGCTGATCGGCCTCGGCCTGTCACTCAACCTGGGGATCGGGCTGCTCGAGGTCCCGGGGGAGTGGCCCTGGTCGTACGCCATGCTTGCGATGTGGCACGGCGTCTTTGTTGTCACCGACGCAGGCCGGGTTTGGGGTCTCGACGGTCGTCGAGAGGACCGACCGGGCGAGCACCAACCCGACCGACCGCATGAGCAGCCACTCGAACGAAAATCAGCGCATCAACCTGAGCACGAGGTTCAATCATGACCACACAAACCGACCGTACAACCGCAGCAGCCCCCGACGGTGCCTCGTTGGGACCGTCGCTTGCCGTACCGCTGCTACGCATCACGCTGGGTGTGATCATCCTGGTCACCTGGGTCGACAACCTGCGGAAGGACGTCTACACCGGCGATGGGTTGACCGGCCTCATCAACTGGCTCTTCGCCGAGGACGGCAACAACAGTTCGCTCGGTTTCTACGAGTCGATTCTGGATTCCGTTGTGGTACCGGCCGCCGGATTCTTCGGTGGCGCCCAGCTGGTGGTTGAGCTGCTCTTCGGCATCGGTCTGCTGCTCGGGGTGTTCACCCGGCTCTCCAGCCTGTTGGCCATCGGCTTCTTCTTCAGCCTGTTCCTCGGGTACTTCGGCGGGAACGAGTGGATCTGGACCTACGTCCTGCTGATGGCGGCCTCGCTGACGGTGTTCCTCGGTTGGGGTGGCCGCAGGTTCGGCGTCGACCAGATGGTCGCCGCCCGACGCGGTCCCTCACCGTTCGGCCTGCTCTGGTAGAACCAACAGTTGTGCCTGCCGTCGTGACTCGATCCTTCACCAGCATCGCACCCGGGCCGCGCCCTGATGACCACTTGACCACCCGGCCCCGCCGATGATCGCCGTGGCACTGGCCGATGTGGTGTTGCTCGGCGCTGCCGCAGTGTATGTGGTGGCGTCCGTGCTGCTGCTTATCCTCGGGCTCAACCTGATCGCACTGTCGATCATCGCCTGGCGGGCCGGCCGGATCGGCGGGACCCGGGAGTCCGGTATCGGCGGTGCCGCGGCAGCCCCCGGTGGTGACGTCTCCGACCGGGCCGTCGACGACCCCGGGCTGCCTTCGGTGACCGTTCAGCTGCCTATCTTCAACGAGCTGTATGTTGCGGAACGGATCATCGGTGCCGCCGCTGCGCTCCAGTACCCGGCCGACCGGCTGCAGATCCAGGTCCTTGACGACTCGACGGACGAGACGGCTCAGCTCATAGCCGAAACCGTTCAACGTCTGGCCGCCGACGGCATCGACATCGTCCATCAGCATCGCACGGACCGGTCCGGCTACAAGGCCGGAGCGTTGGCGGCGGGGATGGCGACGGCCACCGGCGAATTCGTTGCTGTCTTCGACGCGGACTTTGTCCC
>JBCCGJ010000180.1:0-11651 GCA_039029335.1 Actinomycetota bacterium
CCGGGGAACGCAACATCCGTCCCGGCCTCCTGGTCCTTCTCGGCGGCGATCCGGGTTGCCTTGGCCGTCCGGATGTCGGCGCTCAGGTGGTAGGTGATGGTGGCCCCGAATGACGGGTTCTCGGTCCGGAAGGCGGTTGACCCGAGCGTGGGCTGCTTCGGCCCCTGCATCGGTGTGTACGGGACGTACCACCAGGCATCGCGAACCGGGAACAGTGCCGCCGGCTCGGCGAGGGCGTCCTCGGTCATCGTTCGCAACGGGCTGTAGTCGTCCAGAACGTAAAAGCCCCGCCCGAACGTTGCGCCGACCAGGTCGTCGTCCCGGCGCTGGACCGCGAGGTCCCGAAACGCGATCGTCGGGACGTCCTTGGTGAGCCGGTGCCAGTGTTCGCCGCGGTCGACCGTCAGATACAGGCCGTTCTCCGCACCGATGAACAACAGGTCCGGGTTGACGTGATCCTGCTCGATGCACCAGACGATGACGCCGTCCGGCAGGTCACCCCGGATGGACTGCCAACTCCCACCCCGATCGAGGCTCTGATACAGGTAGGGCCGGTAGTCCCCGCTCTTGTGATCGTCGGCAACCAGAAAGACGCCGTTGGCGTCGTGGCGATCTGCTTCCAGGTCGTTGATGAACGCAACCTCCGGCAGATCGTCCGGGGTCGGGCAGGTTCGCCAGTCCCCACCGCCGTCGTCGCTGGCGCTCAGCACACCGTCATCGGTCCCCACGTACAACACGTCCTCGCTGATCGGCGACTCGGCGAAGGCGGTGATGGCGCCGTAGAGCGACATGGCCATGTGGTCGTACAGCGCGTCCACGCTGACGACCCGGTCGGTGGTGGCCAGCTCGTACCGGTTCTGATCCCTCGTCAGATCACCGCTGATCGCGGTCCACGAATCGCCCCGGTCCTCGCTGCGCCACACCCGCTGGGAGCCGACGTAGATCCGGTTCGATCGGTGAGGGCTGATCACAATCGGGGTGTCCCAGTTCCACCGCTCCGGTTGTTCGCCCGGCGCGGGCTGCGGTTGGATGTCGGTCAACTCCATCGTGCGCCGGTCGTGGCGCATCACGTTGCCGACCTGCCACTCGACGTAGCTGATGTCCGGCTCGTCCGGATCGAAGGCGGTGTGATAGCCGTCCGCACCAAGCGTGACGGACCAGTCCTGGTTCCGGACGCCGTCGATGTGACGGGTCCTGGTCGGACCGAAGAGCGTGCCAAGGTCCTGGGCCCCGCCGAGCACGTTGGTGAACGGGACCGAGTTGTCGACCGCAACCCGGTAGAACTGGGAGATCGGCAGATTGGAGACGTGGCGCCACGAGTGGCCGTCGTCAAACGTCTCGTACAGGCCGGCGTCGGTGCCGACGATCAGGTGGAGACCGTTCCCCGGGTCGATCCAGACCACGTGGTTATCGCTGTGTTTGTCGCCGGTCTCCTCGAGGTTGCGGAACGTCTTGCCGCCGTCCTCAGTGACGTTGATGAACACATCGACCTGGTAGACCTTCCGGTGGTCGACCGGTGACGCGAAGATCTCCTGGTAGTAGTGGGGGCCGGTACCACCGGAGAGGTACTCGTTCCGTCGCTCCCACGAATGGCCACGGTTGGTCGACCGGTAGAACCCCTGCTCCTTCTCCTCCGTCGCTTCAATCGTGGCGTACACCAGCTCCGGGGCGGCCGGGGTGACGGCCAGGCCGATGCGGCCCATATGACTCTTTGGTAGACCCTCGGTGATCTTCTCCCAGGTCTCGCCGCCGTCGGCCGACCGGTGAATCCCCGAGCCAGGGCCGCCGCTGACGAAAGACCACACCCGGCGCCGACGCTGGTAGGCGGCGGCGTAGAGCACGTCCGGGTCGTCCGGGGCGAACACCGCGCTGGTCACACCGGTGTCGTCGTCGACGGTGAGCACCGCCTCCCAGTTCAACCCGCCGTCCGTGGTCTTGAACAGGCCGCGGTCCCCACCGGACGACCACAGCGGGCCCTCGGCGGCGACAAAAACCACGTCGCTGTTTCGGGGGTCGATGAGGATCTCGCTGATGTGCTCGGCCGACTCGAGGCCCATCCGCTTCCAGGACGTGCCGCCGTCGGGGCTTCGGTAGACACCGTCGCCCCAGGCGACATGGCGACCGCTGACCGCTTCGCCGGTTCCGACCCAGATCACCTCCGGATGGTTCGGGTCGATCCTGACGCAACCGATCGAGTACGACGGCTGGTCTTCGAACACCGCTTTCCAGGTGATGCCGGCGTTGACCGTCTTCCAGACCCCGCCGGAACCGACGGCGACGTACCAGGTGGTGGGGGTGGCCGGATGGATGGCGATGTCCGCGATCCGCCCACCCATGAACGCCGGCCCGATCGACCGCATCGGCAGGCCGGCCACCGCCGCTTCGAAGGGGGGCTTGTCCGACGCGTCATCACTCTGGTTCGACATGGTGGCCAATGCTAGTGCCACTGCGGAAGCCGATCGCAGGAGCAGCGAAGGCACCCCGGACACCGGTTCGAATCTTGGCCGCAAGGGGGTGGCGTCTACAGTGCTGACTGTGTTCATCCACAAACCGTCCGACCGGGTCAGACGGGCGGCGGAACCGCATCTTCGGGAACCGGTCACCGTTGCGATCCCGGTCAACTGGGGTCTTGGCCTGAGCACGTCCGGCGTGATGGCGCTTGCCGCGACCTATGTGGTTGTCGGCACCGTGGCCGGGACGTTCGGCCAGAGTTGGGTGCTGGCGATCGCCACGTGTGTCCCCCTGGCCTGGATCCTGGTCCAGTCGACCAGGGGCACGCTGGGGCGCGGGGTGTTGGCCATGACCGAGGCCACCGGCGACCGCCGCAAGGCGGTTGCGCTGCGGGCCCGCCGGTTCGCCATCATGACGACCAGGGGTGAGGTCCACCGGGTTCACCCCGAACCGATGCCGGTCGACCTCCTCCCCGCCCGGACGTGGTGGCGGGCCACGGCGTGCCGGGTCGATGATGAGATCTACTTCATCAACCACAACTACGAAGCCGAGGTCCGGGCCGTTCTGTCCTCCGCTGCGGACGAAGCGAACCGCACCGGGCCGGACGTCGACTGAGGGCCGGTCCCCGCGCCGGGCTCCCCGCCGGGCCTTCGGTGTACTCCCCGATCCGATCGTGTCCTAGGATCCGGCGCTATGCAGGGCAAATTTCTCCTTCAATCCGCGCTGGTCGTTGCGATCGGCTTTGCGGTCGGGCTCGCGGGCAGCGACGGTGGTGAGACGCTTGGTGGTATCGGGCTGTTCCTGGCCTTTGTCATCCTCGCCTACGTGGTGCAGTGGCTGGTCTACGTCCCGTCGTACCTCAACCAGACGGAGCACTTCTTCGATCTCACCGGTTCGATCACCTATCAGCTGATCGCGCTGCTGGCGTTGATCCTGACCGAGGACCGGGACGCCAGGACCGTGATCGTTGCCGTGATGATCTGGATCTGGGCGTTCCGCCTCGGCACGTTCCTGTTCCGCCGGGTCCGGGCCGCGGGCAAGGACGACCGATTCGACAAGCTGAAGACCGACTGGGCGCGGTTCCTTCTGGTCTGGACCATCCAGGGCCTGTGGATCACGTTCACCGCCGCCGCCGGACTTGCCGCCATCACCTCGGGCGACAAACAGGATCTCGGTGTGGTCGGGATCATCGGCATCGTGGTGTGGCTTCTTGGCTTCGGGATCGAGGTGGTCGCCGATCGTCAGAAGTCCGCATGGCGGGCTGATCCGGCAAACGCCGGCACGTTCATCACCGGCGGACTGTGGTCCTGGTCCCGCCACCCCAACTACTTCGGCGAATTTCTCCTCTGGGTCGGTATCGCCATCATCGCCATACCCGTGCTCCAGGGTTGGCAGTACCTCACGCTGCTCTCCCCCGTGTTCGTCTACGTGCTGCTCAACCGGATCAGCGGTGTACCGCTCCTTGAGCGAAAGGCAGACCGCAAGTGGGGCGGCCAGGAGGACTACGAGACCTTTAAGGCCAACACACCGGTGTTCTTCCTCCGGCCGCCTCGTCAAACCTGACGTCGAGCCGCGACCGCGTCGGCCGGGTCGACGCCCCGAACGCGGGAATCGGCCCCGACGGTGGGGAGCAGCTACATTCAACGTCCGATGATCGAACTGGAGAAGCACGAAGACGTCTTTGTCCTGACCATGGTCGACGGCGAGAACCGATGGAACACCACGTTCACCCGGGCGTTCGCCGCCGCCATCGACGAGGTCGAGGCGTCAACCGGTCCGGCCGCGCTGGTCACCGCCTCGGCGAACGAGAAGTTCTTCTCGAACGGCCTCGACCTTGACTGGGTCATGTCGGAGGGTGACCATCCCGGCGGCGACCGGGAGACCTTCGGGGTTGAGTACATGGATCTGCTCGGCCGGCTCATCACCCTGCCCGTGCCCACACTCTGTGCCATCGGCGGGCATGCCTTCGGCGCGGGTTTCATGATCTCGCTCGCCCACGACATCCGGATCATGCGGGAGGACCGGGGGTACCTCTGCGCAAACGAACTGCAGATCGGGCTGACCATTCCGGAGCCTGAGGTTGCGCTGTTCCGCCACAAGATTCCGGCCCCGGCGTTCCACGAGACGGTCATGCTGGCCAGACGGTGGACCGGGCCGGATGCCGCGGCGGCGGGGTTCGTCGAGGCGACGGTACCGCTGGATCAGGTGCTCCAGAAGACGATGGAACGGGCGGCGGCGATCGCCGGGTTCGGGGCGAATCGCGAGAAGTACGGCTGGCAGAAACAAGCCCTCTACGGGGAACACTCGATTCTGAATCAGCCGTACGGCCCGGCCCACGTCCTGCGGAACGCAGCGGCCTTCATGGGCGGGTCCCGTCCGGGCTGATCGCGCTCCTGCCGGCCTGTCGACGAAGCTGCCGCTGCAGTTCCTCGCGCCGGAGCTTCTCCCGCTCGGACTTGACCACCCGGGCAGCCCACCAGCCAGCAGGCCGTTCCGTGTGAAGATCGACAATCGGCTTTCCCCTCCCGGGGAGGTTGTCGAACAGACCGGCGGCCCGGCCCTCCCGGATCTTCCGGTCGGCGATCGTCTCGTACACGCCCATCCCTGTAACCTACACCGCTCCGCCACGCTGGATAGGATCCGGTATGGCCGATCCCGTCTTCTTCCCCTACCGGTTCGACGGTCGGTGGCGCCCACTCTTCACCGTGCTCGGCGTCGACAAGGACGACGGGGTGTTCCTCGACGACCGGGAGCTGCGGGCCACCTTCGGCCGCGTCTCGGTCCGGACGCCGACGGCGAACATCGATCACACCGACATCACCGGGCCCCACCGGTGGTACACCGCCGTCGGCCTGCGGCTCAGCGCGGCCGACGACGGCATCACGTTCGGCACGAACCACGAGCGTGGGTTGTGCATTGGTTTCATCGAGCCGGTCAAGCGGGTGATCGGATTCCGGAACCATTCGGCGCTATGGGTCAGCGTTGCCGATCCCGACGCGCTGGCGGCGGCCATCGCCGAGCACACGGCCCGTCGGTGAAGGACTCGGTGGCCGGCACCGACGGCACCGCGTTACGGACACTGCGAGAACCACCACTGGCTGAAGAACGCGTGGTTCCCGGACGAGACCGTCCCCTCGGTTCGGTCCAGAATCGCCGAGGTGACGGGAGCGGGACCCTGATCAGGGCCGGTAGCTGAACGAAGCGGGCCCGGTGCCCCTCGCATCGGCGACCAGGTTCGCCCAGTGGCAAAGCGTTGGCCTGGTCTCCCTCGGATCGATGATGTCATCGATGGCAAACGTCTCGGCGGACAGCATCGGGTTGGACAGGCGGTCCAGCTTTGCCCGGATCTCGGCGATCCTCGCTTCGGCCGCCGCGTCGTCCAGTTCGGCCAACTCCGCCTTGTAGGCGACCTCGATCCCGCCCTGGACCGGCAGCGATCCCCACCGACCGGACGGCCACGCCCAGCGGAAGTGGGTCGAGCCCGGTTTGCGGTTGGCCGCACCGGCAACCCCGAACGCCTTGCGGACAACCACGGAGGCGAAGGGGGTGGTCAGCTGGCCGAGGGCCAGCAGCGCTCTGGAGCCGTGGCGGATCGTGGCATCATCCTCGGCCTGCTTCCCGATCAGGAATCCCGGGCAGTCCTCGAGGTGGACCACCGGCAGGTGGAAGGTCGAAGCCAGGTCGAGGAGCCGGATCAGTTTCTGGCAGCCGTCGGCGGTCCAGGCGCCGCCGTAGATCTTGGGATCCTCGGCGAAGATCATCACCGGCCAACCGTCCAACCTGGCGAGACCACCGAAGATCGAGCGGCCCCAGTTCCGTCCGATCTCGAAGAACGTGGAGTCCCCGGACGCCTCCCGGTCGACGACGGATTCGACCACCTTGCGCATGTCGAAGATCCGTCGTTCGTTCCGGGGCACGATCGAGGCCAGCCGGTCGTCCCTGCGGTCTGCGGGGTCACCGGTCCTCCGCCTCGGTGCGCTGTGGGAGACGTTCGGCGGCAGGTAGGACAGGAACCGCTTTGCCATGGCAAAGGCCTCCGTCTCGGATCCCGCCATGTCGTCGATCGCTCCGTTTGCAGTGTGGACTCGGGCGTGGCCGAGATCCTCTTTTGTCACCTCCGGTTGACCGGCCTGTTCGACCAGGGCGGGCCCGGCGATCATCATCTGGGCCGTCTCGGCAACGATCACCGAATAGTGGCTGAGCGCCACCCGGGCGGCACCGATGCCGGCAACCGAACCGAGCGCCAGCGACACCGACGGTGCCGTCGCCAGGTGGGCGCCGACCAGCTCGAACCCCTTCACCTGGGGGATCAGCGGCCGCCCTGCGGTTTCCATGGACTTGACGGAGCCGCCTCCGCCCATGCCGTCGACCAGCCGAATGTGGGGTAGGCCGAGCTCCAACGCCACCCCTTCACTGAAGTCACGTTTCTCCGGAATGCTCAGCTCGGACGAGCCGCCCCGCACGGTGAAGTCGTCCCCGGAGAGCACGACGGGCTGCCCGTCAACTTCGGCGACCCCGACCAGGAAGTTCGAAGGCACAAACCCTTTGAGGTTCCCGTCCTCGTCGTAGTCGGCAAGACCGGCGGTCATGCCTACCTCCCGGAACGTGCCCGGATCGGCGAACGCGTCGAACCGCTCCCGGATCGTCAGCTTGCCGAACTCGTGCTGCCTGGCCACCCGCTCCTCGCCGCCCATCTCGGCGGCGAGCGCCCGGCGCCGGGCCAGCTCGTCGATCTCGGTCTGCCAGACGTGCTCGGTCATGACCGAAGCATCGCGCCGAGGGCCGTCACCGGTCTAACTGCTCGCATCCTGGCCGTGTCCTTCAAGCGGCGGCCGGGCCAGCGAGGTCCCGCCGCTGGTGGCGAACGGCCCGTCCCGATCGACCAATGTCGAGGACGTGATCGAGATGCCGTCGGCCGTGATGCGATGGTCCACCGCCACCCCGACCCAGTCTCCAACGGGGTACCGCCCGATGAGCATGGTGTAGTCGGCGTTGATGAAGTACAGGCCCTCGTCGCTGGAGTTGCCGAGGGGGCAGGCGATGTCGCCGGAGATCGCCGCCCGCACAAGCGGCGACATGTGCTCACCGGCCACCAGCGGGACCGTGTCGTTCGTCCAGACCCTTGTCCGCCTTCCGGTGCCGAACCCGCCCTCGACCAGACGGAACAGCCAACCGTTGAGCTCCCCGTTCGGACCGTCGCCGTCCTCGTACAGATCGTCGTCTGCGCTCCCGCCGTCCGGTGCCGTGAGTGTCTCGGGATCCGGCCAGGTCGACGGTTCCGGGGCCCACACCCGACCGGGGGGTTCCTCACCGGTCGGCAGAAGCACGGCGCTCACCCGGCCGACCTCGTGTCCCTCACAGGTCAGGAGGGCATCAACCACCCGCAACCGACGTCCGGCTCTGACCGACCGGGTGGTCGCGGTGACTGCGGCCATTGCGGACGGTCGAAACAGATCCACAGTCAGGCGGGCCGCCCGCCAGCCGTCGCCGCCGAAGTCCGCCTCGATCGCTCGGGCGCCGAGACCGCCGAGCAGCCTGCCGTGGAGCATGTCGGTCGCCCACGGTCCATGGGCGATCGGCTGTGGTTCGAGGCGGTGACCGGGTCCGTCGTCGACCTGGTGAAAGTAGGCGTTGCTCATCAGGGTGAGACCGTAGCCCGTCCCGTCGTCTTGAATCGCTTCCTGGCCCGGCCCTACGCTTTCAGTATGGGAGCGACCACATTTTCCGTTGAGCCGCTCGACGCGACCTTCGGGGCGGTCGTGCGGGGCGTTTCGCTACGGGCCGTCGACGATCAGACGTTCCGCGCGCTGTACGACACCTGGTTGGAATACGCACTGCTTGTCTTTCCGGAGCAGTTCATCTCCACCGACGAGCAGAACGACTTCGCCAGACGGATCGGTGATCTGGAGTTCGAGGCCACCGCCATCTCCAACATCACCAAGTCCGGCAACGTCCTGAGCGACCCGGATCACGACACGGTCAAGTCGCTTCGGGGGAACGAGGGCTGGCACTTCGACAGCACCTACATGCCGGTCCAGGCAAAGGGCGCGGTCTTCAGCGCCGAAATCGTCCCCAGCGCCGGGGCGGCCACGGGCTGGGCCGACATGCGGGCCGCCTACGACGCACTCGACCAGCCGACGAGGGACCGGATCCAGGACCTGCAGGCCTTCCACTCGCTGTACTACAGCCAGGGCCGGTCCGGATACCTGCCGACCAAGAACGAGGACGGCGGCTACGACCTCTACGGCTACCACGACGAGGACGTGTCGTTGCGGCCGCTGGTCAAGGTCCATCCGGAGACCGGGCGACCGAACCTCCTGATCGGCCGTCATGCCCACAACATCATCGGCATGGATCCCGACGAGTCAACCGAGCTGCTCGACCGGCTGGCCGAGGACGCCTGCCAACCGCCCCGGATCTATCACCACCAGTGGGAGGTCGGCGATGCGGTGCTCTGGGACAACCGCTGCCTGATGCACCGGGCAACCCCGTACGACATGTCGGAACCTCGGCGGATGTGGCACACCAGGATCGCCGGCGAGCGGGAGTCCGAGGCGGCGCTGAACCACGCCTGAACCGGACTCCGGGCCGGTCGACGGGTCGATAGGGTTGGATCCGTGACCGACACGCCCGTTCCTCGTTCGCCGGACGCAGACGCTCCGATCACCGAGCAGGACCGGCAGGTCCTCGTCCGCCACATCCAGTCCGCAATGCTCCAGGAGCAGATCGGGTTCGAGGAGATCGACGACCGATTCGCCGCCGTGTACCAGGCCCAGACCAGGGCGGAGCTGGATCGGGTGGTCCACGACCTCCCGTCCCCCGCCGCGCCGGTGCCGCCCGGTCACCCCGTACCCCGACAGTCGCTGGCCCTGCTTGGCGACGTGAAGGTCGGCGGTTGGATAGAGACCGGGTCGGAGATGACCTACGGCACCATCCTCGGCGATGTGGTGATCGACCTGTCATCGGCCACGCTGCCCGACCAGGTGACGATCACCGTCTGGAACTTCGCCGGGGACACCACGGTCATCCTGCCGGACGGTGTCCGGGCCACGCTCGAGGGGTTCCTGGCGCTCGGTGACCGCAAGATCGACCTGACGGGTCCCCGCCACGGGGCACCGATGGTCACGGTCCGCTCCTACAAGGTCCTTGGCGATGCCAGGCTGTTCTCGCTGTCCCGGGTTCCCGAGGGTCGTATTCGCAAGCTCTGGCGCAAGCTCCGCCAGGAGGACTGAGCGCCCGAACGAAGACGCCGCTCAGTCAGGAAGCAACGGCATCTCCATCGACTCCCGCCCGACGAGGGTTGCCCGGGTGACCGCCGTCGTACCGAATCGGTCGCGGATCTCGTCCATCGCACCGTCAACCGCGCCCCATTCGGCCTTGTTGAACGGGAGTGCCAGCTGGACCGCGTCGTCGTTGCTGAGCCCGGAAACCGCCACCCCCACCTTGGTCAGACCGCGATCCTGGATCTTGGGCCATTCCCGATCGAGCAGCGCACCGGCGGTCCGCCGAATCGCCTCGGACGAGCTGGTGGCGTCGGTGAACGTGTGGGACCTGGTGGCCTGAGCGAAGTCTCCGAACCGCAGCCGCAGGGTGACGGTCCTGGCCACCCGGCTGCCGTCGCGGAGCCGCCTGGCCACTCGGTCGGACACTTCGACGACGATCTGCTGAGCCGATGCCCGGTCGACGGATCCTGCGGGGAACGATCGCTGGGAGCCGACGGAGCGGCGCCGCCGGCCGACGTCAACCGGACGGGGATCCTCGTTTCGGGACAGCGCGTACAGGTGGGCGCCCCACGCCTTGCCCAACTTGGCCTGGAGCACCTCGATGTCCAGACCGGCCACATCGCCGACGGTCCGCAGTCCGACGTCAGCGAGGCGCTGCTGGGCGACCGGCCCGACGCCCCACAGCCGCCCGACCGGGAGCGGGTGGAGGAACGCCAACTCCTTCCCCGGCGGGACAACCAGCATCCCGTCCGGTTTGCAGACGGCGCTGGCCACCTTGGCCAGGAATTTGGTTGACCCGCCACCGACGCTGACCGCCAGACCGACCTCATCGGCAACCCTGGACCGGAGCCGGGCGGCGATCGCCTCCGCCGGTCCGGCGATCCGGCCGAGGCCGGAGACGTCAAGAAACGCCTCGTCGATCGACAGCGGTTCCACCTCCGGCGAGGTGTCGCGGAAGATGTCGAGCACCAGACGACTGGCCTCGGAGTAGGCGGACATCCGGGCCGGCACGATGGTGATGGCCGGGCAGAGCCGACGGGCCTGCCGCTCATTCATTGCGGTCTTGACCCCGAACCGCCTGGCCTCATAGCTGGCCGCCAGGATCACCCCGCCGCCTACCGCCATGGGGACGCCACGAAGTGCCGGCTGATCGCGCTGTTCGACCGAGGCGTAGAAGGCGTCCAGGTCGGCGTGGAGAATCCGACGAACCGAAGGCATCGAACATATGTTCGCCCATCGCCGAATCGGTTGCAACCGGTGTTGTCCGAGCCCTGCTAGTCGAGGGTGACGATCACTCCGGTGCTGTCGTCCGGCCCGCTCCGGCTGATGAACCGCCGGACCGCGGCCATGGAGCGGATCAGCTTGGCGGCGACGCCGTACTTGTCGGTCACCGCCGCGGCGATCCGCTGGTACTCCTCGGGAGTGGATTCCCGTGCGGTTCCCGTGACGACGACCGTGCCATCGACCACCACTCCCCGACCGTTGGACGGCTGCAGCTCACAGCGAGGGTCGCTCCGGAGCCGCTTCATCTTCCACGAGTCCCGTCCCGTTGTGAAACCGGCGCCGCCGTCGATCGGCACGATCCAGACCGGCGTTGACTTCCGTTCGCCACTGCGCCGGAACGTGGTGAACGACACGTATTTCTCTTCAGCGATGGACATGCCAGAAGACTAGGCGCGTGGACCTCTCGTTCCGACGGCGGTGGTGGTTCCGACGGCGGTTCGCACGGCGGCACGCCGGGTAGGCTCAGCGTTCGAGCATCACCTGGACGGTGTCCCCACCCCAGCCACTGACCTGATCCCGGCCCTGCACGGTCACCTCGGTCACCTCGTCGGGGATCTCGATACCGGACTGACTCCTGGTGAACGGCTGCTCGAACTGGTGGTCGTGGCCAAGCGGCCGTTCGCCGTAGACCGTTCCGTCCGGACCGACGACCCGCCACCCGTCCGCATACCGTTCCGGCGTGTCGTACGGGGA
>JBCCGJ010000181.1:0-11604 GCA_039029335.1 Actinomycetota bacterium
GGCCGGACCTGACGGAGCTGTCGAATCAGGAACTGCTTGATCGGGCCCGGTCGTTCGAACCGCTGATTCGTCGGATGTTCGATCAACACATCAACCAGAGTGGCGCCGCTTCGGTCGGCCCGGGCGTGATCGGCGCCGTGTGCGCCGCCATCGGCCAGCCGACCATGGCCATGCGGCTGTTCGCCGGACTGGGCGGGGTTGACTCGGCCGCCCCGTCGTACGCAATGTGGGAACTGTCGCGGGCGGTCAGGGGGTCCACAACGCTCACCGCCCTGTTCGACGAGGCGGGCGCCGGGTCCGGTGGCTTGACGGCTCGGCTGCGGGACGCTGCCGCTTCCGGCGATGGTGCCCTTACCGCGTTCCTCGGTGGGCTGGACCGGTTCCTGGAGGAGTTCGGGTCCCGTGGGCCGAATGAGTGGGACATCCACGCCCACACCTGGGAGACCAACCCGGATCTGGCGCTGGCGGCGATCGACCGGATGCGGCTGGCCGACGACAGCAAATCACCAAAGTCGGAGAACGCCGCCCGGGAGACCGAGCGGGAGACGCTGTCGGCCCAGCTGATCGAGGGACTGTCGGCCTCGCCGGATGTCGACGAGGAAACGCTCGGCCAGTTCCGGGCCGCGTTGGCGTCGTCGAAGGTGTTCCTGCCCGGCCGGGAGCGGTCAAAGACAACGATCATCCGGGTCATCCACGAGGTCAGAATGGCGGCCTGGGAGCTCGGCCGACGAGCGGTCGAGGCCGGTGAGCTGGACGACGCCCGGGACTACTGCATGCTGTTCGCCGACGAGGTGGAGCAGCATCTGACCGGTGGCCTGCCGAATGTACGGACGGTCGTAACCAAACGGCAGGCTCATCACGATTGGCTCCGGACGGTCGAGCCGCCGTTTATCATCAACGGCTCAGTCCCGCCGAACACCGAGTGGCCGACCAAGGGCACCGAGGATCTGGAGGCGGTTGGAAGCGGCGAGACGCTCGTCGGGAACCCGGGCTGCCCGGGCGTCTACCGGGGCAGGGCCCGGGTGGTGCTGGACCCGGCCGATCCTGCCGGGTTGGAGCCGGGCGACGTGCTGGTGGCCCCGATGACCGACCCGGCCTGGACACCGCTTTTTGTGCCCGCCGGGGCGGTGGTGGTCGACGTCGGCGCTGCGCTCAGCCACGCCATCATCGTCAGCCGGGAACTCGGCATTCCCTGCGTCGTCTCGGCGACAGGGGCCAGCGGTCGGATCCAGGACGGCGCCGAGATCGAGGTCAACGGTGACACCGGCGTGGTGACCGTGCTGTAGATCGGCCGAGACCGGACTTCGCCATGGGGACCCAGGAACCACCAAAGCCCGGACAGTCGGCGCTGGTCCTGCTCTATCCGGGGTGCACGATCGCCGAGGTGATCGAGCTGGCGACCCGCCTTACCGATGGCGGCGTTGACGTGAGGTATGTGGCGGCGGGGACCGCCGCCGGGATTCTGGCGATCACCGATCGGTCGGGTCTCCGTCTGACACCCGACTCGCCGATCGATGCAGCGGACCCGGCGTCGGTTGACCTGGTGGTCATTCCCGGCGGCGATCCCGCGGCGATCATGAATGATCCCAAGGTCTCCCGGCTACTGGGGGAGGTTGCGGATGGCGGCGGCATCATCGCCGGGATCTGTGCAGGGGTTCTGGTCATCGCCGCCGCAGGTCTGCTCGTCGGCCGTTCCGTCACCCACAACTACCGACCGCCCTGGGCCCCGCCCGAGGTGTCGTCGTTTGTGGCCCACTTCTGGGAGGGAGCGATTGTGGAGCCGGACCCGTCGGTCGGTGTGGTGGTCGACGGCCGGCTCGTCACCGCCCTGCCGAACGCAACCGTGGAGTTTGCGATGACCGTGTGTCGTCTGCTCGGCCTGTACACCGATGACCGAGCAGACCGGGTCGGCCGCCATCTCCGTGGCGAGTACGTCGCCGAGCTGTACGACGGAAGCTGATCGTCAAACCGGTGGCGCTGACTACACGCGCCGACACCAGAGCGCTCCAGGTCCCTGACGGCCGGCTACGCCGACGCGTTTGAGTAGGCCGAAGCGCTGACATAGCGTCGGGTTCGTGCATGCGATTGTCTTTGACGAACACGGTGAGCTTGACGTCCTCCGCTATTCCGAGGTCGAAACCCCGGAGCCGGGACCCGGCGAGGTTCGGGTGGCGGTTGACGCCTGCTCGCTGAACTATCACGACGTCTTCACCCGCCGGGGTATGCCCGGCATCAAAACCCCGCTGCCGATGATCCCCGGGTGTGACGCTGCCGGACGGGTGGACGCGCTGGGCGACGGTGTGGACGGCTGGTCCGCCGGCGACCGGGTGCTGGTCGACCCGGTCCAATGGACCGACGGCCGCATCCAGATGATCGGCGACACGAAGTGGGGGGCCTACGCCGAGTACGTGGTGGTGCACGCCGATCAGCTGATCGCCCTCCCCGACTCGGTCTCGGCCGCCGACGCCTCGTGCCTGCCGGTCGCCTATGGCACCGCCCACCGCATGCTGTTCACCCGGGGCCAGGTCACGGCCGGGGAGACGGTGTTTGTGCTCGGTGCGTCAGGCGGGGTCGGCAGCTGCTGTGTGCTGCTGGCCAAGCAGGCCGGGGCCCGCGTCATCGCCGCCGCCGGATCGGCTGAGAAGTGTGCGGCCCTGGAAGCGCTCGGCGCGGATGAGACCGTCAACTACGGCGAGCAGGACATCGCCCGGTTCACCAGGGAACGCACCGGTTCGCTGTTCGCCGGTGGGGGCTGGGACGTGGTGGTCAACTTCACCGGCGGTGACACCTGGGCCAAGACACTGAAGATGGTGAAGATGGGCGGTCGGCTGCTCACCTGTGGCGCCACGGTCGGGTTTGATCCACCAACCGACCTCCGGTTCATCTGGACGGCCGAGATGGACATCCGAGGCTCGAACGGGTGGAAGCGTGACGATCTCCACGCTCTCCTGGACATGGTGCACGACGGTCACCTGGATCCGGTGATCGATCGGATCATGCCGTTGGATCAGGGAGCCGAGGCGATGGCCATGCTGGAGGAGCGTCGCTTCTTCGGCAAGGTCGTGATCGCCCCGAACGGAGAGGATCGGGCCACCGCCCGTGTCGAGGCGGCGGCATGACCGAAGCCGCCATCTCCGACGTGCTCGGCACCGCGGCCGGCGGCAACCTGGCGGGCATCTTCGAGCGGTGGCGCAACACGGACCGGATCGCCTACGTGGACCTGACCGCCGGCGACATCAACCGTCCGGTCACCGTCGGCTATAACGAGCTGGCAGACCGATGCGGACGGCTTGCCGGTGGACTCCTGGCCCGAGGCCTGGAGCGGGGTCAGCGGATCGGCATCCTGGCCGACAACTCGGTCGACTATGCGGTGTCCTACCTGGGCATCGCCTGGGCCGGGCTGGTGACGGTCCCGCTCAACACCCGCCAGCCGGCGGCCACGCTGGCGTGGGTCGCCGATGACGCCGACCTGGCCCTCATCCTCCACGACGAATCGAACCGGTCGCTTGTCGCTCCCGACACCCCGGCGATCGAGTACGGCGGCGACGACTGGGCTGGGCTGTTCACCGCCGACCCCGTGCCGGTGGCGGACATGGCCGCCGACGACGTTGCGGTGCAGATGTACACGTCCGGGTCAACCGGCCGACCCAAGGGGGTGCTGCTGACCCACGGCGGCCAGCTCTTCAGCATCGACCAGTACCTCAACGGTGTCATGCCGATGGACCCGGACGAACGGCTGCTGGTCTCGGCCCCGATGTACCACAAGAACGCCCAGATGCAGCTGAAGATGGCGCTCGGTCTTGGCGGCAGCGTTGTGCTGCTCCGCCGGTTCGATGTCGAGGATTCGCTCCGGGCCGTCGACCGTCACCGGGTCACCGCGATGACCGGGGTGCCCACCATGTTCTCGCTGATGTTCCGCAGGCCGGACCTGCTTGATGCGCTTGATCGGTCATCGGTCCGTCGCCTGTCGATCGGTTCGGCGCCGATGACCCAGGCGCTGTTTGACCAGGCCAGGGCGCTGTTCCCCGACGCCGTTGTGACAAACGGGTACGGCACCACCGAGGTGGTGGCGGTCTTCGGCGGCCACCCCGAACGTCGGCCAAGACCGGCCATCTCGGTCGGCCACCCGCTGACGGCCATCGAGACCCGACTGGTCGACCCGGCAACCGGCGACGACGCGATTCCCGACGACGCCGGGCACCGCACCGGCGAACTGTGGGTCAGAAGCCCGGGGCTCATGGCCGGCTACCACGACCTGCCGGACGTCACCGCGGCCAAGGTCACCGACGGCTGGTACCACACCGGCGACGTGATGGAGGCCGACGAGCACGGCTGGCATTTCTTTGTCGGCCGGGTGGACGACATGTTCGTCTGCGCCGGCGAGAACATCTACCCCGGTGACGTGGAGCAGATGCTGGAACGTTGCCCCGGTGTGCATCAGAGCTGTGTTGTGCCGGTGCCCGATGAGTTGAAGGGGGCCTTGCCGGTGGCGTTTGTCGTCCGGGCCGCCGACGGGCCGGACCTGGATGACACCGCGGTCAAAGCGTGGGCCCTGGAACACGCTCCGGCATATCAACACCCGCGGGCGGTCTGGTTCGTCGATGAGCTGCCGCTGGCCGGAACCAAAAAGATCGATCGGGCCGCTTTGGTCGAGGATGCGGCGGCCCGCTGGCAGAACGACCCGGCCGCCACCGACCGATAGCCGGCCCGGGCTTGCGTCTGCTCCGCTCGTGGCTGAAACTCGCCGGGGCGATCAGATACGAGGAGCACACCCGATGAGCACCATCCCAACTCCGGCCAGACGGCTTGTCGAAGCCTTCGGCGACTGCGAGACCATGGCCGCCATGTACACCGATGACGTGACCTGGCGGCTCAACCACTCACTGGCACCGAACATCGCCGGTCCCCACGTCGGCAAGGATGCGGTAACGGGATTCAACCAGGCGGTGTTCGGCAAGTTCTACGATGCCGACTCACTCAGCGTCGTTGTGCACGATGAGATCAGCGATCCGGACGCCGACCGGAACGGGTCGTCGGTGGTCCGTTTCGACATGCACGCAACCAGTACTCGAGGCCACTCCTACGACGTGGAGTATGTCCTGTTCGCCAAGACACGGGACGGTCAAATTTACGAGGTGGTGGAGCTACTGGACACCCACGCCTCCAACGAGCAGCATCAGGGAAATCGGGTCGGCGCCCCGCCTCAGTGACCTGGGTCGGCGTCCCGCCTCAGTAACAGGGGTCGGCGTCCCGCCTCGGTGACCTGGGTCGGCGTCCCGCCTCGGTGACCTGGGTCGGCGTCCCGCCTCGGTGACCGGGTGGCGATTCTCACCGTACGACCCCGAGATGTCCGCCCGATGCACGGTGCGGAATCCAAGCCGGCTAACCCTGGGCGAATGCAACCGACAGTTCGAGCACGGCAGTATCCTCGACGCTCGCCACAACCGGTGCGCTTGGGGCTGCAATGCCGTAGTCGGCCAACAACACGTCGAGCTGGCCGACGACCACGATGAGATCACCGGCCAGCTGTGCGTCCAGCGGGAAGTCGACCGACTGTGTGACACCGTGAATGGTCAGGTCACCGGTCGCCACGACCGAGATGGTCTCGCCGGCCGCCGGGATTGCACCCAACTCGATCGGAGAGGTCAGCAGAAAGGTCGCCTGGGGAAACTCGGTGGTCTCCAGCGCTTGTGTTCGCATCGCCCGATCGCGTTGGCCGTTGTCCGTCGTCAGCGTGCCCATTTCCGCCACCAGCGAGACCGCAGTGATCGACGTACCGTCAGCCTCCATCGTGCCAGAGACGTCTGGCGTCCGGCCTACAACCTCGAAATCGCCGATCGTGGTGAGGACCTCGTTGATCCGATAGCCGACGAACGTCACCGACTCATCGGGCTGAACGGTCCACGTACCTGAGATACCGTCGACAGCTTGAGCAGTGCCCGAGTCCTCCGTGAGGTCGGACTGGCCGGTTTCAGCCCCGTCTCCATCGCTACCGATGGCTGCCTCCACGGCAGCCTCGATATCCACTTCATCGGGTGAGTCTGCAAAGAAGCCGAGCCACCAGGCCCCACCGAGGACGAGTACGAGTACGCAGACACCACTGCCGACGATCACACGCATTTTGTTGTTCATGGGCAGCTACTACAGAACACCTGTGTTAGGAGTTCGTTAGGGGCGCCGATGCAACTCGAGAATCTCTCTTGGGATGGAAAAGTGCGATGGCCGCCACCGTTCGCCTGGGTTTGGACGAGCGTCCAGCATCGTCCCAAGCCGAACGGCGGGACGCCGAGTTCGGGACACTACACGGGGACCCCGAGGTTGATCAACCCGAGCGTGCCGTCACCCAGCCTCGTCGGCGCAGGTGTCAGCACCAGGCCGGACCCGTCCGTCGCTGGGTCGCCGATGATTCGGTCATCGTCCCAAATCGTGTCGGGCAGGCCGAACTGGGCGTACTCCCCCGATTCGTAGACGGCCGCCGTGTAGGCCTCATCGAAGTAGAGCTGCGTCGTGAGGATCTCCTGTCCACCAACACTCGCCAATGCGTGGATATGGACGGCTCGGCCGCCGTACCAACCGGGGTAGATGGTCTGGAACTCCACGATCCCGTCGCTGTCCGCCATCTGCGAACCTCGGAGGAACGTGGTTCCTTCGCCTTCATCCTTGCCGTCCCCATTGTCCTGGTAGGACGAGTAGTCGCCGCTGGCATCAGCGTGCCAAATCTCCACCTGCGCTCCGGGAACGGCCTCGCACGCCGCATCGACGACCCTGATGCCCAGTCGTAGGGGGTGACCGGGATACCCCTCGGTGATGTCACGCCGATCGATCTGCTCACGGTTCGGGAATGGCCCCGCCGTCTGGGACGGGGTCATGGTGCAAATCGACAGCGCTGCAAACAGCTCACGGGTTATGGGCGCAATCGTTGCCGCAGCACCATCCTCGTCCGTTGACGGTTGGGTGGTTGCCGACGTTGTTGTGGCCGGGACCGTTCCTTCCGTGCTCGGCGGTGCGGCGGCAGAATCAGAGGTCTGATCGTCTGTCTCCGTACATGCCGCGGCAAACAGGACAGCAGCTGCACCGGTGAGGAATGTTCTTCGAGTCCGTAAGGCGGGGTGCTCGAGGCCGTTCATGCGGTACACCCTAGATCGCCGATGTTAGGATTCGATTAGGGCGTACGGGGGGGCGATCGCCAAGTCCCGACAGAAAGCCCGCTGGCCGGCCGGACCGGTTTCCAGCTGCTTCCGCCTTCCGCTTTCGTGGCACCTGACGCAGGTCAGGCGCGTGAGGCGCTGATGATGCCGTCGATCATCGCGTCGAGGTCAAACCGGGGTTCCCAACCCCACTCCGCTCTAGCCGCCCGATCGTCGAGGACGATGTGGCGAGGACCCGGTGACTCCGGCTCCGGTTCGAAGGTGATCCTGGCGTCGGGCAACCGAAGGCGGACGGCGTCGGCCAACTCCTGGGCGCTGGGTGTCGGCCGGGGCCCGTCCACCAGGTAGTTGATGCTCCGGATCGATTCGGCCGGGGCGGCGGCGAGCTCGACGGCGGCTCTGGCCGCGTCCTGGTACCACAGCAGGGCGATGATCGATTCCGGCTCCACCCACACGGTGAACGGCTCGCCTTGGGCCGGCCGCTCTATCATCCAGCTGGTGTACTGGGCCAGGCTCCACGTGGTGACGCCGGGGCCGACGATGGCCGGGTATCGCAGCCCACGGAAGTCCAGCCCGTACCGCTGCCGGTAGTACGCACCCAGATTCTCACCGAGCACCTTTGTCACGCCGTACACCGTGATCGGCCGCTGGAGCGACAGATCGTCGATGGGCGCCTGCGGGACAAGGTCGCGGCCGTAGGTCCCGATGCTGGAGGCGAAGATGAACTGTTCGACACCGACCAGACGGGCCGCCTCGATCAGGTGGATGAACCCGACGGCATTGGCCTGCAGCAGCGCCGGCGGATCCTGTTCACCCGGCCCGGTCAGCATGGCCCCGAAGTGGAAGATCCGGGTCGGGCGGACCGCGTCCAGTACCCGGCCGATCTCGTCGACATTCGACAGGTCGAGGTGGTGCAGGTGAACCTGGTCGGCCACGTCAGCCAGCCGACCCAGTTCGGACGATCGCTGGGCGACGTGGATCGGCCCCTCGCCGTCTTGGATCAGCATGCGGGCGATCTCGGCACCGATGAAGCCGGTGCCGCCGGTGATGAGCGTGGTCATGGGTGCACGCTAGTTCGCTTCGGTCAAGCGGCTCACGTCCGCTCGGTCAATCGGCAACCAAGATTCGCCAACACCTGACGGCCTACATGTCGAAATTGTTGGTCGCCCAGCTGAGCGGACCGCTGAGGGGCAGCATCTGGCCGACGTCCTCGCCGATCTCGGCGTCGATGAGATCGTTCATGGTTGCGTTGAGCGCCTCGATCAGGTCGGCGTGGTGCGCCGCGTCCAGGGCGAGATTGTGGTTTTCATACGGGTCGGCCTCCAGGTCGAAGAGTTCCACGTCGTTCAGGCGGAGTATCTCGTCCAGGGTGGTCGGCCTGTTGTGCTGTCGGGGGAAGAAGTAGCGGGAGTACCGGTATCGGCCATCGAAGATCGAACGCACGGCGCCGCGAAAGTCCTCCACCTTTGGTTTTGCCGTCGGGAAGCGACCCGCCTTCAACGCGGCGACGGCCTCCTGGACGTAGGTGGGGTCGACGTAGGACAGCATGTTGAAGGTGTACAGCGTTGCCGGCCGCACAGCGTCATGTGTGGCGGAAACCGGATCTTGGAGAAGCGAGCAGAGGTCATGACCGGGCAGGTCATCGCCGATCCCGGCCGCATCTTCCGAAGACAGGTTGGCGCAGCCCAGCATCGTCGGAATCAGATCGATATGGGAGCTGAGCGCTCGACAGCGACTGCCGCCCGCAACCTCGGGATGGGCGATGACCAGCGGAACGTTGTTCTGCTCGCGGTAGGCGCAGTTGCCCTTGCCCCGCATGCCGTGGGCGCCGCCGAGCTCGCCGTGGTCCGAGGTGTACACGATCACTGTGTTGTCGAGGAGGTCGAGCGCCTCGACCTCGGCAAGGAGTCGAACGACCTGGGTGTCCATGTCCCGGAGGCAGTTGAAGTAGTAGTTCTGATAGCGCCGCCATCTGGCTTCGTCGTCCGGGGGTATACGGCCGAGCAGCACATCGTGGATCTTCATGTATCCCTCGTGCATCGCCGGGCGGCCCGGCTCGTCCAGCGGCTGGTTCCAGTTGGCCGGCAGCGCCAACCCGTGGTCCTCCTGATAGAGCGAATGCCGCGGTGCCTTTGCGATGTTGAGGAAGGTCTTCGTTCCCTGGATCACCTCGTCATCGTCGGCGTCGAAGTACATGATGTCGTGTGGGTTGACGAGGTTGACGGCCAGCAACCAGGGTTGCCCCTCGGCCCGGCGCTCCTCCCCTTCCCGTCGCAGCCAGTTGACTGCCGATGCGGCGGTCAGATGGTCGAACTGGTAGCCGCCGAGGGTGTTTGCGGTCTCGTCCCCGAGACCGTGAAAGTCCGAGAACCCGTAGTCCTCGAGGCTGAGGCTCTTCATACCCTCCTTCAGCTCGCGTTCGAACTTCCGGGTGAGGTGCCACTTGCCCTTGTACGCGGTGTGATAGCCGGCTTTTCGCAGCAGGTCACCCATCGTCGGGATCTTGGTGGAGAGGTCACGCTGCCAGGGGAAGTTGACGTTGTCGAAAACCCCGGAGTGCACGATGTGCTGACCGGTGTAGATGTTCGACCGTGACGGCGAGCAGGCCACGGAGCTGATGTTGTGGTTGTCGAACGTCACGCCCATGCGCTGGAGGGACCGAAGCCCCGGCCGGTCGATGGCGTCCGGATAGTCGGCGAAGTGCCGCTCCTGATCGGTGAGGATGAAGAGGATGTTGTACGGCCGCTGCGGTTCGTCGGTCATGAATCGCCCCCCGGCAGCAGGTGGTCGGTTCGGCTGGTAGACACCTTCGGGAGATAGGCAAGGTCCTCCGCGTAGTGGCCGATCAGCAGAGACCCGAGCATGATCGTGACCGTGTTGTACGGGATTGCGTCGACAAAGAAGTCGACGCCGCCGTACTCGTAGTTGACGTACATCGATCCGAACATGTTGAACACCGCGAGGATGGCGCCAAGGGCCCGGGTCCGGGGGATCAACACCAGGATCCCGTAGCCGATCGCCAGCACGTTGGCGCCGACGTCAAACCACTGGGGAACGGATCGGCCGGTTACCGACTGCTCGGGTCCGGCTCCGGCGGCGGCAACGAACATTGCGAGGGCCACGAGGACGGCGATGACGGTGTAGACGATGGTGGTGCCCCGCCGGTCTCGCTGCATGACGTGGGACGGGCTGAATACGTGTCTCATGGGGTCGTTCTCCTGCCTGTTGGTTTCGATCTGAAGGGCTTCCGATGGCCGGGTCCGGCTAGGTCGACAGCGCATCGGCCGACGCGTCGATGACGGCCGAGCGCTTGCCGAGCTCGCCCGCCGCCACCGCCCCCACCACCATCATCAGGGCGGCGCCGATGATGACCATGACGACGATCGCCGGCTCGGCGAAGTTCTGGATGGTGATGAGGAGGGCGGCGGACGTGTTCCGCTGTGACGAGACCAGGCTGGTGACCACCCGGGCGTCAGCCGACGGCCCCCCGAGGAGGTAACCGACGACCAACATGGCGACGACGAACACCGTGATGGCCGGCAGCGCTCCGGTGTCGAGCAGGTCGATGAAGTCGTCGATCCCGATGACCAGTCCGAGCGCGGCCTGGAGCATCAGCGTGATTCCTGCGGCCTGTTTGATGTGCGGCCCCAGCAGCTCACCGAGCTCCGGGTAGCGGGCCGTCACGAGCAGACCGAGGGCAAGCGGCAGCAGCAACGTGGCCCCCATCGCCTGGGTCATGGCCAACACGTCAACGGCAACATCGTCAACCAGTACCGTCAGCGTCAGCGGGGCGAACAGAATCGTCAGGACCTGAAGCAGCACCATCAGCCCGGCGGTGGCGGCCATGTCACCCCTGGCGATCTGCACCACCTTGATGGTCATGGGCGAACCGGCGGTGACGCCGAGGATAAAAAGACCGGTGCCGAGGTCCCGGTCGAGACCGAACAGGCGGGCGACGGCGTACGCCAGGACGGGGGCGACAACGAAGTTCACCAGCAGTGCGCGAGACACAAGGCCCCGGTCCCGCAGCGGCGTGTAGATCCGTCTGACGGTCAGGTCGAGACCGAGACCGAACATGGTGGCCAGCACAAAGACCAGGACCAGCACGTTGAAGATCGTCTTGAGATCCTCCGGCATCAGCAGCCCACCTCCGGGGTGTCTTGAACGGAATGTTTGTGAATGTTTTGGGAACTACTTTCCCACAACACTACCAGATAATTTGGGAATGTCTATCCCAAATTTTCGGAAGGGCGCTAAGATCAACGTCGTGAACGACACCAGGCACACCGAACGGATCGACGGCCGGACCGCACGCCGGGAGCGGGGCCGCCTGGCGGTCATAGACGCGGCGTTCCGACTGCTCGAGTCCGGCGAGCCTGCGACAACCGAGCGGCTGGCCGCCGAGGCCGGAACCTCGACGTCATCGCTGTACCGATACTTCGACGACCTAGCCGAC
>JBCCGJ010000182.1:0-11566 GCA_039029335.1 Actinomycetota bacterium
AGTACCGCCGCGCAGGAGCTCGCTTTCACCCTGGCCAACGGGTTTGCCTATGTGGAGGCCGCGGTGGCCGCCGGGGTTGACGTGGACGAGTTCGCAGGAAGGCTCAGCTTCTTCTTCAACAGCCACATCGACTTCTTCGAGGAGATCGGCAAGTTCCGGGCCGCCCGCCGGATCTGGGCTCGGTGGATGAAGGAGCGCTACGGGGCCAAAAGCGAGCGCTCGCTGCTGTGCCGGTTCCACACCCAGACCGCAGGTGTGTCGCTGACCGCCCAGCAGCCGGAGATCAACATCGCCCGGGTTGCCGTCCAGGCGCTGGCCGGCGCCATCGGCGGCACGCAGAGTCTCCACACCGATTCCTACGACGAGGCGCTGGCCCTCCCAACCGAGAAGGCGGCGAGGATCGCGCTGCGGACCCAGCAGATCGTGGCGCACGAGACCGGGGCGGCGCTGGTGGCCGACCCGCTCGGCGGTGCTCCGTACGTCGAGTGGATGACCGACGAGATGGAGCGGCAGGCGGAGGCGATCTTCGCCCACCTGGACGACCTGGGCAACGGGTCGATACTGGAGGGGGTCTACGCCGGGGTCGAGAACGGCTACTTCGTCGGCGAGATCGCGGAGGCGGCCTACCGGTTCGAGCGTGAGGTCAACGCCGGCCGCCGGATCATCGTCGGCGTGAACGAGTTCACCGACGGCGACGACGGCGAGACCGAGCTGCTCAAGATCGACGCTGCGGTCGAGGACTACCAGCTGAAGCGGCTGGAGGACACCAAGCAGCGCCGAGACGCCGACGAGGTGGCCAGGACGCTGGCCGCGGTAACGGCGGCGGCAAAAGATCCGACGGTGAATCTCATGGAACCAATCCTTGACGCCGTTCGGGCCTACGCCACCCTGGAGGAGGTGGTGGCCGCCATGGAGGCCGAATTCGGCACGTACGTGGAAAAGGCGATCATCTGATGACCGACGGCGCAGCGGAACCGACCGCCGACGTCTCGGGCGATACCGGGCCGGACGGGCCGATCCGGGTGGTGCTGGCCAAACTCGGACTGGACGGTCACGATCGTGGCATCAAGGTGGTGGCCAGGATCCTGCGGGACGCCGGGATGGAGGTCATCTATCTGGGGCTGCGGCAGACCACCGACAGCATCGTCGCCGCCGCCGAGCAGGAAGATGCGGACGCCATCGGGCTTTCCATGCACAACGCCGGGCACCTCACCCTGGCGCCCAACATGGTGAAGGCCCTGGCCGACGCCGACCTGCCGATCCCCGTCATCATCGGCGGGATCGTGCCGGACGAGGACGTGGCCGAGCTGCTCGAAGGCGGTGTGGCCGCCGTACTCGGTCCCGGAGCGTCCGCCGAAGAGGTGGCCGACACCGTCCGGCAAGCCGTTTCGACGGCGCCGGTGTAGGCCTCGAACCGGATGGCCAGGACAAAACGCTCGGTCGACGAGTTGTACACGGAGGCCAAGCAGGGGAGGCGCCTTGCCCTCGGTCGGCTGCTGACCATGGTCGAGCGCGGCGGCGATCCGGCGGAGCGGATCAGCGACCTGACCATCCCCGATGCGGGCGCGGCCCACGTGGTTGGTATCACCGGTGCGCCGGGGGCCGGTAAGTCGACCCTCACCGGACGATTGGTCGCCGACCTGCTGACCGCCGGCCGCCGCCCCGCGGTGCTGGCCGTCGATCCGTCCTCACCGCTGACCGGTGGGGCCATCCTCGGTGACCGGATCAGGATGGACGAATCCGCACCGGCCGCGACCCGGTTCGCCCCGCCGGCTGACGCCTCGGCCGCCGAGCAGGTCACCGAGTCTCCCTTCATTCGTTCCATGGCCACCCGGGGCCACTCCGGTGGCCTGGCCCTTGCGGTGCCGCTGGCCGTCCGGCTCTTCGATGCGATGGGGTATGACCCGGTCATCATCGAGACCGTCGGTGTCGGTCAGGTCGAGGTTGACGTTGTCGGTGCGGCCGACACCGCGGTGGTGGTCATGACACCCGGCATGGGTGACGCGGTGCAGGCCAACAAGGCCGGCCTGCTCGAGGTGGCGGACGTGTTTGTGGTCAACAAGGCGGACCGGCCCGGGGCGAACGACGTCCGTCGGGATCTGGAGTTGATGCTCGACCTCAGCCACATGACCGGCCAGGAGGACGAGGAGGGGTACCGTCCGCCGATCGTCATGAGTTCCGCGCTGGAGGGCCAGGGTTCGGAAGAGGTGTGGAAGACCGTCGAGGACCACCTCGCGTTCCTGGACCAGACCGGTCGCCGACAGGTCAGGAGACGGCATCGGATCACGGTGGAGATCCGGGCGAGGGCGGATCAGACGTTGGGAAGCCGCCTGGACGATGCTATGCAGTCCGACGTGGGGATCGATCTCATCGGACGTGTCGAACGGGGCGAGCTTTCCCCCTCCGCGGCCAGCAACCACCTGCTCCGTCAGCTTTCCGGCTCGTGATGGCCCGCTGGTGACGGCCGGTTGGCGATGCTGACGCAGAGGAGCGACGGTCGCGGTGGCTGACACCGAACCGGCGTCCACCCGACGAATCGGGGCTGCGGCGAAGTTGCTGGCCGTCCCTGACGAGGTCATGCGGGTCCTTGACCGACTGGACGACGCTCAGCTGGCAAACCTCGGCGATGCGGTGAACCAGGTCCAGAGCACCCGGGCGGTGGCACGGGGCGACCTGGATGAGATCATCGCCCACGCATTCGAGGCCGGCTTTGCCAACGACGGGTTGGCCGTGTTGCCGTGGGTGGAGGGTTCGGTGGTGGTCTGCCCCGGTGGGCTCATCTGGTCGAGCCGATCCAGTCATGTATGCCGGTTCGCCAGCATCAACGACACCTGGGTCTGGGACAGCTACGAGCTGATTCGAGAGGACAAGCGATCCATCGCCGGGACCCGGGACGGATTCCGGGCCGTTGCCCTTGTGCCCGCACTGGAGGGTATGACCATCGACATGGTCAGTGGAAAGGCCCGGCAGGGTCAGCACTCCGTCGATCGGGTTGTGTCCTTTGTGGTCAAGAAGGGTGAGCTGGTCGAGGTCTCTCAGCGGGACGTCAGCCGGACCGGTATGCAGTAGTCGCCGGAGGCAGTGGTTTGCGCCGCAGGGCGTCGGTCGGAGACAGGGGGAGCGCATGAAGATCACCGAGATCCGGGTGTATCGGCACACCATCGAGGTTGCCGGTGGGCTGTACCAGATGTCGATCTCCGAAGTGACCGCGTTGGACACCACGGTCCTTGTTGTCGAGACCGACGCCGGGATCGTCGGGTACGGCGAGACCTGCCCGCTCGGCTCGGCCTACCAGCCCCAGCATGCGCTGGGTGCCCGGGCGGCCATCGCCGAGGTCGCCCCGACGGTGATCGGCCTCGACCCGCGGGACCACCGTCTGGTCAACCAGGCCATGGACAGCATCCTGAACGGCCACGGCTATGCAAAGAGCCCCCTCGATGTGGCGTGCTGGGACATCGCGGCGAAGGCCGCGGACCAGCGGCTTTGCGACTTTCTCGGCGGCGCCCACCAGGATCCGATCCCGTCCTACTACGGCATCATGCCGGCCGAGACGTCGGCCGCCGCAGCCCACGCCGTTGAGTTGCAGGCCGCCGGATTCGGCCGGCTGCAGGTCAAGACCGGCGGTAGGCCGGTGAGCGAGGACATTGCGGTCATGCAGGCCGTCGCCGAGGTGGCCGGACCGGCCGTCAAGCTGCTGGCCGACGCGAATCGGGGATGGACCCAGCGGGACGCCATGTTGTTCTCCGGAGCCTGCCGTGACATCCCGCTAGCACTGGAACAGCCGTGTGCCACGTTCGAGGAGAACGCGGCCTTGGCCGGTCGGGTGAACCACCCGGTGTTCCTCGACGAGTCGGCGGACTCCGTCTCCTCGGTCATGCGGGCGATCCACGGTGGAGCGGCCCAGGGGTTCGGGATGAAGCTCAGCCGAGTCGGTGGGATCTCGAAGATGAACACGGTGATCGGCATGTGTGCCGCACGGTCCATCCCGCTGACGTCCGACGACACCTGGGGCGGCGACATCACGAACGCGGCGACGGTCCACGTCGGGGCGAGCATTCCGGAGGCGATCTTTGAGGGGACGTGGATCGGTGAGCCCTACACCGCCACCGCCTACCCGATGCGCTCGGAGACCATCACCAACCGCACCGGCCATATCGCCGTGCCGGACGGTCCCGGTCTGGGTGTTACGCCGGACCTCGACGCCTGGGGCGAACCGGTGGCCGTCTACCGCTGACCCCGGCGAAATTTGGGTCGGTGGGCCACAAAAATTGTAGGCCGTGAGCCCAAAATTCGTCGGGGTTAGCCGAGCAGGTCGGCGGTATCGACTCGGAGCGCCTGGTCCGCCGAACCCTTGGCCATCACCATGAACATGTCGTCACCGCGTTCGGTTCGACCGACCAGCTGGGAGGCGATGACCGCCATCGTGTACCCCGCCGGTGCCGCAAGCCGGTAGTCCTTCCACATCTGATCGGTCGTCAGGTCCACCCCGTGTTCACCGAGCCGGGCCCGGTAGCCCGCAAGCAGGGTGCTTTCGTTTGCGGCCAGCTCCGCCGGCGGCAACGCACCGCTGAGGAAGTAGGCCACGTCGCCGAGCCCGTGGCCGAGCGCCGCGGTCTGCCAGTCGACGGTGGTGACCGCCGGTGCCACCTCCGCCGTACCAAAAAGCATGTTGTCCAGCCGAAAGTCCCCATGGATCAAACACTGGGGTTTCAGCCGGCGTTCCTGCCACGCCAGGAAGTTGGAGGCCAGCCACCGGCCGAACGCCTGCTCCTTGTCGGTCAGGCGGTCCCGATACCGTTCGAGGAAACCGGGGAACAGCATCTCGAACAGCCCTGCCCGTTCCCCGGCACGTTCCGGGGTTGACCGGTCGACCCAGTCGTAGCTGTCGAGCTCGGCCTGCCGGCCCCAGGTCGAGCCGTGCAGGTCGGCGGCGGCGGATACCGCCAGCTCGGCCCTGGCGAGGTCACAGCCGTCGAGCTGGTTGCCGACCTCGGCGGGGCTGATGTCCTCCATCACCAGGACAAACCGGTTCTCCGGCCGATCCTCGGTCACGTGGTACGCGAACGGGACCCGAATGTCCACGGACGGGGCGACGTCCCGGTAGAAGCCGACCTCCCGGATGTAGGTCCTGGTCACCTCCGCCGCGGCCCGACTGGTCGGGTCGGAGGAAGCCAGTTTGATGACCACGCTGTCCGGCACGTCGGCCGCCTGGCCACCATCGGTCCCGGCCCAGCGGATCGCGCAGCGGACGTTCTCGCCGACCTGTCCGGTACCGATCACAGACGGTTCGATCGCCGCAACCTCGGCCGCACCGTCGGCGACCGTCTCGGCGAGCAGCCTGGCCAGTGGCTCCTGCCCGAGGCCGTTCTCCGCCAGCATGGCCCACGCCGCTTCGGCCGCGCCGTCCCCGCCTTGCGGGTTGGGTTGCATCGACTCCTCAGCCATCGCCCGAAACGGTACAGCGCCCCGAACCCCCTCCCGAAATCTGGGCTGCCGGCCCACAAAAATTGTGGGCTCCGAGCCCAAGTTTTGGCGGGGGAGGTGGGCCGTGGTGGGTTATGGGCCCGGATTTCGGGGCGGATTGGCCACCGCAGTCCGTTCCGCGAGGCTGACGGTCAACTCGACGGTCAGGAGCGCAAGCGACGCCATCAGGATCGCACCGCCCCAGATCTCCGGTGCCAGGCCAAGCCCCTGGTCGGTGTTGGAGACCAGGAGGAACATGCCGGACCACATCACCAGTGGCGGCACCGCAGTGGTGACGGTCCGGGGGGCGCCACGGGCGACCAGGACGTCGAAGGTCAGACCGGCGGCGACGGCAGCCGGGATGCCGAGCGTGTCGTCGTCGAACCCGAGGGCCAAGGCCAGATGGAGGAAGGTCAGGAAGGCGGTGGCCGCGCCGAACGGCGGCCGCCACCGCAGCCGGACGATGAGCAGCGGCAGGAACATCACCAACGTCGAGATGATGATGGCCGCCACCAGGAGTGCGGCGTTGGTCTCCGAGGAGTCTTCACCGGGAAAGAAGGGGCGACGCATCGACCAGGTCATCGACGGCGCCCAGACGTAGGTCAGCATAAAACCGACGAGGGTGGTGCTGAACACGAGTGACGACAGCGGAATGCCGAACTCGGCGAAGCCGGGACTGGTGGTGCCGTCGCTCAGCCACGCCGCCTTCAGCGGAGCGGTGAGGATCATGAGCAGGCCGACGAACAGGAGCAGGTGGGTCGGGCTGAGCAACGCGTCGATGCTGGTCTCAACGCCGAAGACCGAATGCCAGACCGCGTCGCCGAAGCCGCCGATGGCAAAGAGCACAACCCCGATCAACGCGGCGCTGTACCCGACCGGCGCCCAGTCCAACCAGTTGCCGGTGCCGGGGTTTCGGCGCAGGGCCATCCAGCCCAGCCACCCGGCGGTGGCGGCGAACCCGGAGTAGAACAGGGCGTGCCACGGTGTCCAGAAGGACTCGAGCCCGGGGTCGGTCGAGTGGTAGTAGGCGTCCACCAGCAGGCCGATCAGCGTCCACAGGGCCAGGCCGAGGGTGATGACGTGTTCAGCGGTCGAAGCGGTCCGATCTTCGGTCGGCCCGCTCAGCGGCCCGGCCCCGACGGACCGGCCGGCCGCGACGGGGTGGTCAGCGGTTTGCTCACTCATGGGTCCAACATAGGTTCTCAGCGGAGCGCCCACCATGGGGGACAACCCTGAAATCCGACTCGGGGTCGCCCCCGGAACCCGGAGGTCGGCTCAGCGGAGGGCGTCGATGATCTGATCGATCTGCTCGACCGTTGTACGAGGGTTGACAAAGCAGAACCGGAAGACCGGTTTGCGGTCATGGCGGCTGGGCACGACAAACGCCGACCCGTCGGCCATCATCTCCTCGGTCCTGGCCTGGTACTGCGCGGCGTCCCAGCCGATCCGTTCGAACACCACAACGCTGAGCTGTGGCTCCCAGACCAGGCGGAGGTGATCGGCGGCCTCGATCCGCCGACCCGCCTCGACCGCGAGGTCGAGGGTCACCTGGATGGCCTCGGCGTAGGCATCCGTCCCGTAGGTTGCCAGGGAAAACCAGAACGGCAGCCCCCGGGACCTCCTGGTCAGATGGATGGCGAAGTCGCTTGGATTCCAGTCCCCATACGCGTCCAGGAACTCCAGGTATCCGGCGTGCTGGGCATGCGCCGCCCGACCCTGGTTCGGGTCCCGCCAAATCAACGCACAGCAGTCGAACGGCGCGAACAGCCACTTGTGGGGATCGATGATGACCGAATCGGCCAGCTCGATCCCGTCGAACCGGGGGCGGGCGGACGGCGCAGCAAGGGCCGCCCCGCCGTAGGCCGCGTCGACGTGGAAGAACACGCCTCGCTCCCGGCACACCTGACCGATCGAGGCCAGGTCGTCGATGACGCCCAGATTTGTCGACCCGGCGGTGGCCACGACCCCGGCGATCCGATCGCCGTCCCGATCCAGCGCCTCGGCCACCGCGGCACCGGTCAACCGGCGCCGGTCGTCGGTGTCGACGGCGATGATGTCGGCGTCCATCACACCGGCTGCCGACGGCACCGAGGAGTGGGCGGTCTTGGACACCAGGAACGCCCACCGGTCCGGTCGGCTCAGGCCCGCCGCGTCCCGGGCCGCCTGCGCCGCCTCGCGGGCGCCGACCATGGCCGACAGGTTGCCGACGGTACCCCCGGGGACGAACACGCCGCCCGCGGACCCGTCAAGGCCACACAGGTCGCACAGCCATCGGAGGGCTTCGTTCTCGGCGTGGACCGCGCCGGAGCCCTCGATCCACGAACCGCCGTAGATGGAGAACGCCCCGACCACGAGGTCGAACAGCACCGCCGCCTCGGTTGGTGCCGCGGGGACAAACGACAGGTACTTCGTGTAGTCGACGGAGAGGCAGTTGGGGGCCAGAACCTCCTTGAACAGCTCGAGCGCCCGGTCGCCGCCGATGCCCTTCGGGGTGACGGTCGGTCCGACCAGATCGATCAGTTCCTCCTCGGTCTTCGCCTGGCCGAGGGGAATGGGATCCAGGCGGGTTCGCCAGCGGGCGTAGGCCACCAGCTTGTCGGCCAGGGCCTCGGTGTCCTCGTTGTAGTCGTGCATCATGACGGCATCACAACCGCCAGTATGGCGCTATCGGGGTCGGGTCACGGCAGGAGCGCCGCGAACCGCCCGTCGAGCTCGTCCTCGTCCGCCTGGTCGAGGCCGCCCCAGGTGAACAACCGGGCCCGGGTAGGCGCATCGGGGAACAGCACCGGGCTCGACGCAAGCTCCGCAGCCGCACCGCCCGCAGACGCCAGGACCTCCTGGACACCGAGGACCGGCGAGATGTACTGGACCCACTCGGTGATGGTTGCGGCGTTCGCCGGATCGTAGACGAAGTTCATGAACGCTCCTGCTGCCGCCAGATTTGGCGAACCGGTGGGGATGACCATCGTGTCGAACCACTGGATGGCGCCCTCGTCGGGAACCAGAAACTGGATGTCCGGCCGATCGGCCTGCAACGAGGCGGCGTCACCGGACCACGCCATGGCAAGCGCAAGGTCGCCCGATCGGAGCAGATCGGCGAACTCGTTGAAGGTGAACGCACCGACCTGACCGGAGGCGGCCGCCTCCTCGATCCTGACGAGTCCGGCCTCGGCGGTGGCCCTGGTCGGCCTGCTGGGATCGTCGCCGTTGGCCAGCATGGCAAGGCCGACCGCCTCCCGCATCTCACCGATGAATCCGACCCGTCCGGCGAACGCCGGATCGAACAGGTCATTGACCGAGGTGAGTTCGCGGCCGGTCAGCTCCGGGTTGTAGGCGATGCCGGTTATCCCGGCCTGCCACGGCATCTGGAACCGGCAGCCCCGGTCCCAGGCGTTGGTCAGAAACGCCGGGTCGATGTTGGCGTGGTTGGGGATGACCTCGATCGGCAGCGGTTCGGCCCATCCGTTTGCGATCATCTGGGCCGCCCGCCAGTTGGTGGGGATCACGATGTCGTAGCTCGGAACCTCCGCGTTGACCGCCTCCCGCAGGACGATCTCGAAGCCGTCGTAGTTGTCGGTGTAGAGCGGGTCGTAGCCGACCTGGACGCCGAGCTGGTCCGCGATGTTTCGAATCGTGCCGCCCGGGTAGTCGATCGAACCGTCGTCCCCGACGTCGATGTAGTCCTCCCAGTTGAGGATCCAGACCCGCGAGCGGCCGCCAAGATCGACATCCCGGTTCTGGCCGGTGGTCGCGCAGGCCGACAACCCGACCGCACCGAGCCCGAGGAGGAACTCCCGCCGCCCGATCGGTTGGCGTCCCAGGTGTCGAGTCCGCTTCATCGGTACTCCCCGAGCCTGCGCTGGATGGCCAGGAGCGTGGCCAGCGCCGCCAGGACCGGCAGGACGATGGTGAGGAACGGCGTGGTGCTGACCGCCCGGGATGCGTCGTCAACTCCATCCAGGAACTGGGACCGGTTGTCCGACAGCACGCTTTCGATTGCGGTGTTCAACCCGTTGAACGTGGCCAGGCCGTCACCCTGGAACAGCTCGACCGCGGCATCCTGGTTGCCTCGATCGGCCTGGGTCTGGATGTCCCGGGCCGCCGCCTCGTATCTGGTCCACCGAATCTGTAGCGTCTCCGCCGCCGCACGCTCCCGGTCGGAGTCCGCTCCGGCCGCAAGGTCGCCGATCCGGGTGGCGACGTCGGCGAAGAGCGGTTCGAGGTCTTCGCCGGATGCGCCGGCCCCCGACGCGCTGTCCAGAATCTGCAGGCTCAGCTGGGATTGGAGGGAGAAGGCGGTGGTCTGGATCTCCGAGGTGGTGGCGATGGCGTCGTATCCGCCGTCGGTCGCCTGGTTCAGGGCGAGCGCCCGGTTGGCCGGTCCGATGACCAGATACCCCAGGACGGTGGCCACCAAAAGGGTGGCGATGACCAGCAGCGGGTTGAGAATGCGGTTCGTCCGGTTCAACAGCCCCACCTGGAGCCAGAACAACCCGAGCAGCGTCAGCACGCCGATACCGACGGCGGCGATGGCCAGAATCCGTCCGGTCGTCCGTTCGGCGTCCAGCTGGTCCTGACCCTGCACGTTCACGGTGGCGACCGCGGTGGCAACGTCGGTCTGGACGATGCCGAGCGCCTCTCGGAGCTGGACGTCGGCCCCCGGCAGATCGTTGCTGTTGGCCACTCTGGCCGCCTCGATCCTGCCGCTGTAGATGTTGAGTGAAACGGCGATGTCCTTCAGCGCCTCGTGGGCCTCGTCGTTCGAGCCGATGATGGCGGACACCTCTTCGCTCTGTCCGCTGGCCCGGCGGATGGCGTCCAGGTACAGGTTGCGGTTGACCCGGTCCTCCGTCCCGGTCGCACTGGTCGAGAGGAATGCCGCAGTGGCCGCGGCGTTTGCCTCCGCAACGCTGGCGAACAGGTCCTGGATCCCGATCAGTGCCGGAGCGGTGTTGTTCGCCGTGGTCTCCGATGCCGACCGCATCACGAGGCTGGCAATGGATCCAACAACGGCAAAGGCGCCGATCAGGACCAGCAGGATCACATTCCATTGGCGGAGGAAGGCGGGGGTGGTCCTGGTCTCCGCAATCGGTGAGGAAACGGGCGGCCGTATACCCCGCCTGGGTTTCAACTCCGTGGGTGCCGCTCCCGGTGCCACGACGTCCGGCGGGGGCAGTGGTGGCTGTTGAACCGCGCTCATAACGGGATCCACCCTACTGGCAGGACCGGCCGGCAGACCCCCGGGACTCTCGGCCCAGGTGCCGCTGCCAGTCCGCCAACCGGCAAGTAGGCTTGGTCGGCAGTGGCGTCGAACCAGCAGAGATCCAGTGCCAGCAGGCCGTCTGTTGGCGGCCCGGTACCCGCCGCCGGCGCGCTCGGTGACGTGGTGTCGGCCCTTGAGCACTTTGAGGCGTCCCTCGCCGCCTTCCGAACCGGTGTGCTGGAGATCGAGGCGTCTCCGTCCTACCTCATGCTCACCGATGAGGACCTGACGGGGGAGACCGCCCGCCGGTACGGCGCCGCGGCACGGGACGCCTCTGACCTGTGGACGTTCATCGAGGCCGCGGAGGCGCAACTGCAGGCCGCACGGGCGCACTACAGCCGGAACGGCGCCGTGGGCTCGAACGGGCGGGAACTGCGGCGGCTGCTGGAGGAACCGTGGTTCGCCATCACCGACCTGGCGGGCCAGGCGCCGCAGAACTATTCGGTGACCAGCACGCTCGCCCAGGTCAGACGCCGCTACCAGGCGATACGAGCCGGCGTCACCGAAATCGAACAGTTGTGGGTCTCCGTGTTGCCCCGCGTGGACTCCGCCCGTACCACCCTGGCCAGGCTGCAGGCCGAAGCCGATGAGTTGGGCATCGTCGAGCCGCTCATCGGTCGGGCGAAAGCCCTGGCCGACGATCTTGCGGAGCGTCTGGTTGACGACCCGGCCAGTGTCAGCGTCGGCGACGGCTCGAACCTGGACACCCAGGTGTCCAAGGCGGCCAAACAGATGGCGATCCTGCGAGCCGGGCACGACAACCTGGACAGCGATTTCGAAGTGACCGAGGAACTGCTGGCCTCCCTGCGGGTCCTTCGGGCCAGGGCGGAGGCGGCCCGG
>JBCCGJ010000183.1:0-11540 GCA_039029335.1 Actinomycetota bacterium
GATGTGGCGACTCGGCGATCATGGTCACCTGGGAGAACTTCGGCAGGTCGGGCGGGGTGATGTTTTCCCAGTTTGCGCCGTTGTCAATGCTCCGATGCACCAGACCGTCGTCCGAGCCGGTCAGCATGGCGCCCGGCCGGTGGGCCGACGCCATGAACGAGAAGATCGTCGCATACATCTCCGCGCCGGCGGTGTCCATGGTCAGCGGACCGGAGACGCCCATGGTCTCCGGATCGGCGTAGGTGAGGTCCGGGCTGATGGCCTCCCAGCTCATGCCCTCGTCCGTCGACCGGAACACCTTGTTCCCGCAGGCGTACAGGACGTTGGGGTCCTGCGGGGAGAAGACGATCGGGTAGGTCCACTGGAAGCGGACCTCCGCAGTGTTGCCGTCATGGTAGGCCTCGGGCCAGACGCTGATCAGCTGCACCTGTCCGGTGTTGTGGTCGTACCGCTGGAGGGCGTCACCACCACCTGGCGAGCTGCCGATGGCCCCGATGTAGACGATGTTGGGGTCCCCGGGTTTTGGGGCGATGTAGCCGCTCTCCCCGGTACCGGGCGGGTAGCAGTCACCCCAGTTGATGGCCCCCTTCCCGGTCTGGGACGGCACCGCGATGCTGGAGTTGTCCTGCTGGGAGCCGTAGACCAGGTACGGGTACTGGTCGTCGGCGGCCACGTGGTAGTGCTGTGCGGTCAACTGATTGAAGATGGTGGACCAGGACTGGCCGGCGTTCAGCGACACCCAGGCACCGCCGTCGTCGCAGCCGATCATCCGGTCCGGGTTCTCCGGGTCGATCCACAGACCGTGGTTGTCACCGTGAGGGGTGTGGAACTCCTCGAAGTTCTTACCCCCGTCGATGGAGACCCATGCCTTCTGATTGAGGATGTAGACGGTGTCCGGGTCCGTCGGGTGGGCGACGACGTGCTGGTAGTACCAGGGCCGCCAGCAGAGATCCGGCTTTGAGGAGACCTTTGTCCACGTGTCGCCGGTGTCGTCGGAGCGGTACAGGCCACGCTTGCGACCCTCCGCCTCGATCACCGCCCAGACCCGGCCGGCCTTGGCCGGCGAAGCGGCGACACCCATTTTGCCCTGGGTGCCCTCCGGCATGCCGTCGTTCCGGCTGATGTCCGTCCACGTGTCCCCGCCGTCGAGCGACCGCCACAGCCCGCAGTCCGGGCCGCCGGAGTCCATGGACCAGAACGTCCGCCGACCGTCCCAGACGGTGGCGTAGATGATCCGGGGATTCGTCTGGTCGATCGAGAGGTCGACCGCTCCGGCCGCTTCGCTGACGTGGAGCACCAGCTCCCAGTCGTCGCCGCCGTTGGTGGACCGGTACACCCCGCGTTCGGGGTTGTCCTTCGACATGTGGCCGAGGGCTGCCACGTAGACCGTGTCCGGGTCCGCGGGGTGGACCCGCAGCGCACCGATGTGCCGGCTCTCCTCGAGGCCCTTGTGGTCCCAGTTCTTGCCACCGTCGGTTGACCGGTAGACCCCGTCGCCGTGGGTCACGTCGATCCGGATGGTCGCCTCGCCGGTACCGGCGTAGATCACGTTGCCGTCCGACGGCGCAACGGCCAGCGCACCGATGGAGGCGGTGTTGAACTGCCCGTCAGAGATGTTCTCCCAGTACTGGCCTGCATCGTCGGATCGCCACACGCCGCCGGCGCAGGCGCCGAAGTAGAAAACGTTCTTCCTGTCCGGGTCCGCAGCCACTGCGACCACCCGGCCACCACGTGACGGACCGATGCAGCGGTACCGAATTCCTGCCAACAATTCCGGATCGATGGTTCCCATTAGCCGAACGTAGCGCCTGGGTTCCCGAGTGACCACCCCGGCCCGGAACCTGGCCGCACCCGGCGATGTGCGGTAGGGTTTTTCCCGGCGTGGGACAACCCGGTATGGAGAAAGCTGAGGGATCTCCATGAGAAGTATGCGTCTTGTCCTGCTCGTCACCGCCGCTCTGCTGGCGTCGGTGCTCGCGACGACACCGGCCGATGCGGCCACCAACGTCGTCGTCGACGGCATACGCGTCTCCCAGGACAACGCCGGCGATGTGACCATCGAGGGCACCAACAACGCCGACAGCCCCATTGGTGTCACCAACGGTCCCGGCGGCACGCTGTCGATCACCGTCGGAGTGGGTGACCTGGCCCAGGACGTGGTGTTGACCGACGTACGCAACCTCACGATCTCGCTTCGGGCCGGGGCCGACTCGTTGACGGTCGACGATGTCGGGTTGCCGGGCAACCTCACGATCTCTGCCGGCGGCGGCGGTGACCTGGTTGTCATCGACAGCGCAACCGTGGCCGGGACAACCAACGTCCAGATGGGCTCCGCCGCCGGCGCCGACATCGACACCACCTACCTCATCGACAGCAGCTTCGCCGCCAACCTGACCGTCGGCGGCGGGTCCGGCTTCCAGGCGATCATCGGCCGGGACGGCGTTGCCGTCGACGGTGCACTCAACATCCTCACCGACGGCGGCGGCTCCCTGGTCCAGATCGACGACGTGGTGGTCTCCGATCTCAACGTGAGCGGGGGCGGCGACGCCGACCGGATCGCCTTCACCAACGGTGACCTGGGGACGGACCCCACCATTCTCACCAGGGGCGGCGACGACTCGGTGGTCATCGACGGGGCCGGCTACACCGGGACCGCCAGGATCGACACCGACACCGGCACGGATTTTGTCGACTTCTTCCCCGGACCGGACCCGGGCCGGTTGGACCTGCGGACCGGGAACGGCGACGACCTGATCGAGGCCGCCGCAGACTGGGCGGCCAACAGCCTGATCAACGGCGGCCCCGGCACCGACAGCTTCGAGGGTGATGCGTCGGCAGGCGAAGGGGCACGGCTGACGAACCTCGAAACCGAGATCCCGGCCGGCACGAGCAGACCGGAAATGGTGGTGACGGCCAACCCACTGGCCACCGACGCAGCAGCTGATGTCCTTCGCCGGGGCGGTTCGGCGGTCGACGCGATGATCGCCGCCCAGACCATGCTCGGGCTTGTCGAACCCCAGTCAAGCGGCGTCGGCGGCGGGGCTTTTGTTGTCTACTACGACGCCGCAACCGGGACCACCACCACCTACGACGCCCGGGAGAAGGCACCGGCGGCGGCGACCGAGGACCGGTTCGTCGGCCTTGGCTTCCTGACCAGGTGGCAGAGCGGGCTGTCGGTCGGGGTGCCCGGTGTCCCCCGCCTCATGGAGCAACTGCACGACCAGCACGGCCGCCTCCCCCGGTCGGAGAACTTCGGCCCGGCCATGGCGCAGGCGATCTCCGGGTTCGAGATCACCGAACGGACCAGCTCCCAGGTCGGCCGGTGGTTGAGCTTCAACCCGTCCTGTGAGGAGCGGCTGTTCTTCCGGGACCCGACGGCGTTCGAGTACTTCGCCAACCCGGACTGCTCACCGAAACCGGCGGGCACCGTGGTGGAGAATCGGCCGTACGCCGAGACGATGCTGACCCTGGCAACGGACGGAGACGCCGGCTTCTACGGCGGGGAGATCGCCCAGAACATCGCCGCCGCCGTTCAGGGTGATCGCAACATCCCCGGCGACATGACCACCGACGATCTGGCCAACTACACCGTCGTTGAGCGGGAGCCGGTCTGTGTGAACTACCGGGGCCACCAGGTCTGCGGCATGGGACCGCCGTCGTCCGGCGGCCTGACGGTCGGCCAGATTCTCGGCATCCTCGAATCGTTCGATCTCGGGGACGACCCATTGAACGAGGAGACCGTCCATCTGGTGACCCAGGCCGGCAAGCTGGCCTTCGCCGACCGCAACCTGTACATCGGGGACAGCGACTTCATCACCGTCCCGGTTGACGGACTGATCGACCCGGACTATCTGGCAGGCCGTGCGGCGCTGATCGGCGACATGGACCTCGGCACCGCGACGCCGGGCACACCGCCCGGGCTGTTCGACCCATCGGCGGCCAGCACCGAGGACACCGAGGGCGGCACGTCCCACCTGTCGATCGTCGACCAGTACGGCAATGCGCTGTCGATGACCACCAGCATCGAGAGTTCGCTCGGCAACGGCGTGATGGTCAACGGGTTCCTGCTGAACAACCAGCTGACCGACTTCTCCCAGAATCCGACGGACGAGGAAGGCACCCCCATCGCCAACCGGGTTCAGCCGAACAAGCGGCCGAGGAGCTCCATGTCCCCGACCATCGTGTTCGACGGTGACGGGGCGGTGAAGTTGGTCACCGGCTCGCCCGGCGGGTCCCGGATCATCGGATACACCGCCCAATCGGTCATGAACGTCCTGGACTTCGGCCTTACCCCGGCCCAGGCGGTCACGGTCCCCCACTACCTGAACCGCAACGGCTCGACGGACATCGAGGAGCCGACCCCTGGGGTCGACGCCTACGATGCGGACGCCCTGAAGGCGGCGCTGGAGGCCAGGGGCCAGACGGTCAACATCCGGGCGCTGACCAGCGGACTCTCGATGATCGAGATCACCGACGACGGGCTGCTGGGCGGCGCGGACCCACGCCGCGATGGCACCGTCGGCGGGCGGTTCTCCTAGACGACCTCAGGCGCGGCGGCCGCCTCCGCAGGGGAACGCAGGCTCCCCTGCGGGAGCGGAACGCCAGACGAACCGCCCCCTCACAGCGCCGTCACAGGTTCCGGTGCAAGATTGAGGTGATGGAGCACAGCGCACCGGCCGCAGGACCGGCGAGAATCCTGGTTGTGGAGGACGAACCGGCGATCAACGACGTCGTCGCCACGGCGCTTCGTTATCAGGGCCACACGGTTACCCAGGTCGAGCACGGCCTGGCGGGGCTGACGGAGGCGGAACGGAACCAGTACGACCTGATCGTGCTGGACGTGATGTTGCCCGGCATCGACGGGTTCGACATCTGCCGACGGCTCCGGGACGGTGGCCACCTTTCCCCGGTGCTCTTCCTCACCGCCCGCGACGACCCAACGGATCGGATAAACGGCTTTGTCACCGGCGGGGACGACTACCTGACGAAGCCGTTCAGCGTCGACGAGCTGGTGCTGCGGGTGGGGGCGATCCTCCGCCGGAGCGGCATGAGCGCACCCGCCGACCTGCTCACCATCGACGATCTGACCGTCGACCCGGCGGGCCAGGAGGTCAGGCGGGGCGGCCAGCTGGTCGACCTGTCCCCCACCGAATATCGGCTGCTGCACTACCTATTGGTGAACAAGAACACCGTCGTGTCGAAGGCCCAGATCCTGGTCAACGTCTGGGACGACGACTACGACGGCAGCGAGAATGTGGTCGAGCTGTACATCGGCTACCTGCGCCGCAAGCTGGACGACGGACGGTCACCGTTGATCCACACAAAGCGGGGCGCCGGGTACGTCCTGCGACGGGCGAACCGGTGAACCGTCCGTCGCTTCGGACGGTCATGCTGTGGCCCATCCTGGCCACGTTGATCGTCGGGGCGGTCGCCCTTGGTGTGTATGTTGAGCGCAGCGTCGCCCGGGATCTCCGCGCCTCGGTCGACGATGAGCTGACCAGGGCCGTGACGGGCGGTGTGATCGGCGCCGAGGGTCCGGGCGGCGGCAGGTTGGGGCTACCGGAGCCGCCGGACGGCCAGAACCGGGACCCGGCCGATGCGGAACGGACCGTCGCGCCGATCCAGGTGCTGATCGACGGTTCGGGTGCGATTCTGGACGCGGCGCCGGATGAGGCGGAGGCGCTCTTCACCGCCGAGCAGTTGGCAACCCTGGCCGGTACCGAGGAGACGCGGACCGTGGAGGGCGATCCGCGGTACCGGGTGAGGACCGTCGCGAGACAGCCGGACAACACGCTGGTGGTCGCCTTCTCCCTGGAGCAGGTCGACAACTCGATGACGAGCCTGCGACGCAACCTGCTGATCGGCGGCGTCGGCCTGATCGCCGTCCAGGCCGTTGTGGTGTGGTTGATCGCCGGTGCCGTCGCCCGGCCGGTCACCAGGATGAGCGACGTGGCCCACCGCATCGCCGAGGGCGACCTCGACGCTCACGTCGGTCCTGCGGAAGGACCGCAGGAGACGGCGACGCTGGCCACCGACCTGAGCAGCATGTTGACGACACTGCGGGAGACGATCGAGATCCGGGAGGAGGCGGCCGCCGATGCCACCCGGGCGCGGGACGACATGGCTCGATTCATCGCGGACGCGTCTCATGAGCTGCGGACGCCGCTGACCGCGTTGAAGGGCTACAGCGACCTGCACCGCAACGGCATGCTCGACGGCGACGGCCTCGACCGGGCCATGGACCGTATCGGGGACGAGAGCGAGCGGCTGACCAGGCTGGTCACCGACCTGCTGAAGTTGGCCAGGCCAAGCGATGTCAGCGAGCCGGTCGACCTGGCGGCCATCGTCTCCGCCGTCGGCCACGACATCCGGGCCGCACACCCGGATCGGCGGATCGGTGTCTCCGGTGTCGACGGCGACGCGGATCGGACGGTGGTGACCGGCGATCCGAGCCAGCTGCACCAGGCGGTGTTGAACCTGGCCGCCAACGCCTGCCATCACACGCCGGCCGGTACGCCGGTTGAGCTTGCGGTGGTGGCGGAGAACGATCGGGTCCGGGTCTCCGTCACCGATCACGGACCGGGGGTCGATCCGGCCGACGCCGATCAGCTGTTCCTCCCCTTCACCAGGGGGGACTCGTCCCGCAGCCGCCGCAGTCACGACGGCGCAGGCCTCGGTCTGGCGCTGGTCCATCAGATCGTCGAGCGCCACCGCGGCGCGGTGGCCGTGACCGACACCGAGGGTGGCGGAGCCACGTTCACCATGAACCTGCCCCGATCGGCACCGTCGTCCGGCGAACCACAGAACGGAGCGACCGTCGCAGTCGAACCTGTGACCAACCTGTGAGCGTTCTCACAGGGAATCCACATCCGGTCGATGGAGCATGAGAATCATGATCCACCGAACGAGACCTTCTGTTGTCGCCGCCACCCTTGCGGCACTCCTCTGCGCCGCCGCACTCGGAGCCTGCGGTACGTCCGACACCGACGCCGACAGCGCCGCCACCGACAGGGCCGCCGCAGCCGACTCCTCCGGTGAGGGTGGCGGCACCGCGATCGAGGAGGGGGCCACAACCGAGGCCGAGGGCGACAACTCCGACAGCAACAGCAACAACGAGACAGCCGGTGACACCGACGGGTCCGAAGCGGGCGACGAGCCCGACACGGACGACGAACCGGATACCGCCGACGCCGCAGACGGGGCAGAGGGGGAAGTCGGGGCAACAACCGTTGCGTTGGTCGACTCCGACTATCTCGGCTCCTACAACCTCGTCGACGAGGCCTTCGGCACCATGGTCACGGTGACCGTGAACGGCGACACCCGGTCGATACAGACCAACGCCATCCCGGACCATGAGACCGGCGAGTTCCCAAACAGCGGCAATCCCAACACGATCTCGGCCCAGGATCTGGGCTACGACTACCCGCTGACCGGGACCTATACCGGAGACGCCACCTTCGCCATGGTGCCCGGTGTTGCGGTCAACGGGGTCTCCTTCGAGCCGGGCACGGCGGAGACGGTGACGTGTGGCAGCGGCGAGACCTACCGGATCGAAGCCCTTCAGGACCTGTACAACCTCGGCCTCGACTTCAACAACGCCCACGTCCAGCCCAACGGCAAGTATCACTACCACGGGGTGTCCGGCCTGCTGGTCGACGCCTACGCCACCGACGATGATCTGGTTCACGTCGGCTTCGCGGCTGACGGCTTCCTGATCTACTACTCAAAGTCCGGCGCCTATTCGTCCGGCTATGCGCTGTCCACCGAGGCCCGGACCGGCACGGACTGTGTGGCGAGCGGACCGGCGGGCGGTGACGGGGTGGACATCGCGGGGACCACGGCGGACGGGACCTACGGCTCTGACTGGGTGCACAGTCCGGACAACGGTGACCTGGACAGCTGCAACGGCACGACGATCGACGGACAATACGCCTACCTGATCACGGACGAGTACCCCTACATCGGCCGCTGCCTGAACGGCGAATACGCCGGCGGTCAGGGTCCCGGTGGCGACGCTCCCGGAGGCGATCAAAACGCAGGCGCCCCCGGTGGCGATCAGAACGCCGGTGGAACGCCCGGTGGCGGCGGACAGGGTGCCCCGCCCGATCTCACCGAAGCCGCTGCCGCCCTGGGTGTCACCGTGGCGGAGCTTCAGGCTGCGCTCGGCGGACCGCCGCCGGACTTCGGAGCGGCGGCGGAAACGCTCGGCATCACCGTCGACGAACTGCTGGCCGTGCTACCCGGCCCCTGACCGGAAATCGGTTGGCGGTCCGGACCCGGTCAACTAGGAAGGGTGGGATGACTGACTCCCGAGCGGTGCAGGCGGCGGCCAACAACGGCGACTGGTACGCCATGATGTTCGACATCCACGGCCTCCGTTACCGACTGGACGAGTTGGCCTTTTCGGCCGAGGAGCCACCGCCTGCCTTCCACAGCGGCATGGTGGTCCTGAGCCCCGGGCGGGCCGAAGCCGTCGTCGACCTGATCCCCACCAGGGCGGCGCAGCCACGGTTCGGGATCAAGGACTCCTTCGTTGAACTCCCGCTTGATGTGGTCGACCTGGCCGAGCTGTTCACCGCATCCTGGATCTGGGCCGACACGATCTCCGATGCCGACACGGCGGGCTGGGAGCGCATCACCGACCGGGATCGGCTGTACACGTGGGAGCTGGCGTGGCGGGCCGGCGGTTCCCCGACCGACCGGCGGCAGTTCCCGGATCGAATTCTGGAGCGCCAGGACGTGGCGGTGTTCGGGCGCCTGGCCGGCTCGACCGCAAACGCCGGTTTCGACGCCGGGGTGATCGCAAACCTCTCCGGGGAGTGTGTCGGCCTGTCCAACGCCTTCGGCCCGGCCGACGCCTATCGGGCGGGGGCCGCGCGGTGCGCCGACTTCGGCGGCGGACGACCGGTTGTCGGGTACGAGCGGGGTGACGATCTGACCGCCGCCCTTGCCGCCGGGTTTGTCGCCACCGGTCAGCTCCGGGTCGCATACCGGACCCCGGACGCCCAATCCGACGCCGACCAACCGGCAAACGACCAGCACGAGAACACCGAGTGACGGGCGGCTCCGCATGACCGAACACGGCGCCGAGCGGCCCGGGTTTGAACGGTTGCCGGAAAACCACTCGTTGCCCGGTATGGGGCGATTGACGGTGCAGGGCTCCTTGCAGCTCGGCGACGTCCGGCTAGACCTGGACCTCACCGCCGATCCCGGACAGCTCGTCGGCGTGACCGGTGGGGTCGGCTCCGGCAAATCGAGTGCCCTGGCGCTGATCGCCGGGCGGCTGCGGCTGGCCGAGGGGCGAGTCACCCTCGGCGATCTGGTGTGGGACGACCCGACGGTAGGGACGTTTGTCGCCGACCGGCCGGTCACCCTGGTCACCCAGCGGTTCCAGAACGACCTGCCGGACGATCTGACCGGGGTGGCGGCGGTGACGCGGCGCATCCTGTCCATCACCCCGGCCCATCCGGACGCCGAGGGCACGGCCCGGCGGGTGCTGACCGGGCTCGGTGTCGGGGACCACGTTGTCGACCGCTTGCCGGACACGTTCTCCGGGGCGGAGGCCCAGCGGGTCTCCATCGCTGCCGCGCTGGCTCCCGACCCGCCGGTTGTACTGCTCGACGAGCCGTTCGGGGCCATGGACAAACGGACCGGCGCCGCGGTTCGGGACTGGTTGGCCGCATGGTTTGCCGACCGGCAGGCGATCGTGGTCATCGCCTCGACCAGGACCGACCACCTGGAGGAACTCACCGAGACGATCGTCAACCTCGACCGGGACGACCGGGCCGGCGAGGACTGAGGTTCGGGCCACCGACCGGGCGGGTCGATTGCCACAAAACGAACGCCATGTGAGCAGCAGTCCGGACCGAGTCTGGGCAGCCGTGTGTGGGCAGCCGTGTGGCGCGGCCCCGCCGATCGGGAACACTGTTGCACATGATCGACCTCAGCGGTAAGACGTTCATCATCACCGGCGGCAACGGCGGGATCGGGCTCGGCATGGCCGAGGGCATCGTCATGGCCGGCGGGTCGGTGGTGCTCTGGGGTCGCAACGAGGAGAAGAACGGGGCAGCGGTCGAGACGCTCAGCCGCCTGGGTGGTTCGGCGACGGCTCATGTCTGTGACGTCGCGGAGGAGGCCCAGGTCGTCGAGACGATGGCCAGATCGATTGCGGACTTCGGGCGGATCGACGGCCTGTTCGCCAACGCCGGGCGGGGCGGGACCGGTACCCCGTTCCTCGAGCTGAGCCTCGAGGAGTGGCGGGCGGTCATGGACACCAACCTCGACGGTGTGTTCCTGACCCTTCGGGAGGCGGCGAAACACCTGGTCGCCCAGGGCGACGGCGGCAGCCTGGTTGCCGTCTCGTCAACCTCGTCCATCCACGGCGCCGCGGGGAACGAGGCCTACGGCACGGCCAAGACCGCACTCAACGGTCTGGTCCGAGCGCTGGCGGTTGGGCTGGCCCGCTACCGGATCCGGGTCAACTCCCTGTTGCCGGGATGGACGATCACCGACCTGGCAAGCGGCGGCTACGAGAACGACGTGTTCCGGACCGCCACGGTAAAACGGACCCCGGTGAGGCGCTGGGCGGAGCCGTCGGAGTTTCGGGAGGTCGGGGCGTTCCTGGCCGACCCGAGTCAGACCTACCACACCGGCCAGGAAGTCTGTGTCGACGGCGGTTACACGGTTTTCTAGGAGCGATCCCCGGCGGCAACGGTGGTACCGCCGTCGGCGAAGAACGAACCGGTCGGGGTGGTCAGGAACCGGTCGAGGTCGATCTCCTCCTGTTTGAGGAACCCGCGGGACGGCAGCGAACCCGCTCGGACCATCTCGATCACCGCAACCACCGATGCCGCGGTGGTCCACGCGATGGCCGTGGAACGAACCCCGGCGACCTCCCGGGGCAGAAAGCTGCGGACGTACTCCATCCGGCGGAGTTGACCGTCGATCTCTCCTTCGGAGGCGACGTGCACATAGACGACGTCCTCGTCAACCGGCGGTTTTGCGTTGGTCAGGATCTCCCCCGCCAACTCCCGCCGCTCACGCATCAGCAGTTCGTGGAAGAAGAAGTTCATCTGCTGCATGTGGCCCGGGTAGCGCATGGTCTTGTAGTCGAGGTTCTCGACCGTCCCGTGGTAGGTCTCGCACATCGTGCCAAGTCCGCCGGAGGTGGTGAACGCCTCAAGCCGGGTGCCCGCCACGTAGACCGTCTCGTGCCATTCCATTGGCGAGACCCATTTCCGTTCGCCGTTCTCGATGACCTCGCAGTCGTTGAGGTACTCGTTGACGACCCCCTCCGGTGACCAGTTGAAGGCATACCCCAGCAGTCCCGTCGGGTGCTGGGGTAGTGCGCCGACCCGCATCTTGATCGACCGGCACCGGTCGAAGCGGTTGGCCTGGCTGGCGGCGACGATGCCGACGAATCCGGGGGCCAACCCACACTGCGGGGCGAGGAGGCCGGGGGTGCCATCCGGCTTGTCGGCGAGATCACGGATGAACTCGGTGGTCGGCACGTCCTCGGTCAGATCGAAGTAGTGCAGTCC
>JBCCGJ010000184.1:0-11490 GCA_039029335.1 Actinomycetota bacterium
CCCGTCCGCGGCGGCCCTGACGGTGGACGATCAGGTCGTCACCGCTCTGGATCGGGACGGGCGTTACCTGGAGCTGACCGAGACCGGGGTCGACGCCGCGGTTGACGATGCAAACCAACTGGGCATCGCATTCGTGTGGCTCGATCAGCCGGCCGAGATCGATGTCACCGAGGGTCTGGCCGACGGCTATGTCCTGGCGCTGGAGGACGTCGGCTCGGCATACCACACCGTCCTTGTGCTCACCCTCGACGCCTACGCCGCATTCTCAACGGTCTATGACGACGGGGAGGTCGACCAGGCACTGGAGGCCTCGTTCGCCAGCTTCTCCTCGGGCTCGGCAAGCCGTGGTGTCGATGCGTTCACCGCGTCTCTTGACGCCGCCGCGCCGGCAGGCCAGTCCACCGCCACCACCGTTCCGGGTCAGTCGGCCGATGGCGCCGCCGACGATTCGGGAGGCGGGATCGGCCTGGGGACGATCCTGCTGATCCTCGCCGTCGGCGGCGGTGGCTTCTGGATGTTCCGGCGCTGGCGAAGCAACCGCCGGGCCAGGGAGCAGGCCGCGCATGACCTCGAAGAGGACAAGCTCGAGATCGAGGAGCAGCTCAAGAACAACGCCGACCGGGTGATCTCCCTCGGCGACCGGGTCATCGCCAGCGGCAACAAGGAGCTGATCGCGCTCTACGAGGAGGCAACGGAGGCCTATCAGGACGTCAGCCATCGGCTGGCCGAGACCGACAGCGCCGCCGCCATCGACGAGCTGGACGACAGGATCGACCGGGCGGAGTGGCAGTTCCAGGTGATCCAGGCGAGGCTCGACGGCCGTCCTGCGCCGCCGGAGCCGGACTACCGGGACGATCCACCGGTCGAACCGGAGGACGTACCCGTCCCCCGACCTCCCGCACCGACCTCTGCGGACCAACGGGGCGCCCAGGGTGACCGTTCGGTCATCACCTCACCGACCACCGGCCGTGAGTATCCCCGTCCGGCTCCCCGTTCGGGCCAGGCCCCGGCCCGCCCGGCGCCCCGTCAACGGTCACGGCGGCGGAGCGGCGGACTTGGCGGCGGTTTGGGCGGTGCCCTCGGCGGGGTGATCGGGAACATCATTCTGGGCGGTGGCCTCGGTGGTGTCTCGCGGCGAACCACCCGCCGAACCAGGGACTTCAGCATGCCGGACATGGGTGGCAGCGGGAGGAGGTCCGCCGGGGCCGGCGGGCTGGGCGGCGGGGTGCTCCGTCGGGGCGGTGGTTCCCCGCAACCTCGATCGCGCTCGAACACCAGGGCCAGGACCCGGCCACAACGGCGATCCGGTTCGACCCGTGGCGGCGGTCGGAGCCTGGGGAATCGGCGCGGTGGTGGACGAAGCCTGTAACCACCATCCGCCTGATTGTCACACCCATCGAGCAACATGGGGGGCGTATGGCTGACTTGCCGCAGCACCTCTCTCCTTCCTCCGCGTCCGCGTTTGAGGGCTGCCCCCGCCGCTGGCGGTTCAAGTACATCGAGCGGCAGCCGGAACCGTCCGGTCAGGCGGCGCTTGTCGGCTCATTCGCCCACCGCGTGCTTGAGCTTCTGTGTGAGTTTCCGGCGGTTGAGCGCACCATGGACCGGGCGAAGGCGTTGGCCAAGCAGGCCTGGCCGGAGTTCGAGACCGACGAGGACTACCAGGGCCTGGAACTTTCGCCCGATGAGGGGCGGGCGTTCCGCTGGCAGGCCTGGCTGGCCATCGGCGGGCTGTGGGACATCGAGGATCCCGCAACGGTCGAGGTCGTCTCGACGGAGCAGAAGGTCACGGTCGATCTTGGACCGGTACCGTTTGTTGGCATCATCGACCGGGTCGACCGCATGGCGGGCAAGCTCGTCGTCAGTGACTACAAGTCCGGCACCCTGCCGGGGGCTCGGTGGCGCCAGGACAAGCTGCAACAGGTGATGCTGTACGCGGCGGCGCTTCAGGCCTCCGTCGGTGAACTGCCGGACCGCGCCCGGCTGCTCTACCTCGGCCAACGCATACTCGATGTCCGGGTGACCGAACGGCGGGTCGAGGATGCGGTTGGCGAACTGTCGGAGGTCTGGGACAACATCGGCTCGGCCTGTTCAACAGACACGTTCGAACCACGACCAACCGTCCTCTGCGGTTGGTGCCCCTTCATCGAACAGTGTCCCGAAGGCCGGGCGGAGCTGAAACGGCGTCATGACGCCGGCTCGCTCCCGGCCCATGCTCCCGCTGCGGAGCTTGTCGCCTGAGGCTCCGCCGGCCCGTCGAATCAACGACGTGAACCGACATGTAGCAGCCCGCAGGTTTACAAAAATGGGGCACCTTCTTTTCGAATCGGCTCGCTAAAGTATTCGACGCCGCGATCCGACCTCTATCACTGAAGAGGGGGGCAATGGTGCCCGCAGGGACCTTCGAAGAGTATTCAGGGAAGAGTCAAATGGCTGTAGTCGAACAGACGATGGTTGACGTCGACGACGCTGGTTGGTACCCGGACCCAACCCACCAGCACAACCTCCGCTACTTCGACGGAACCACCTGGACCGACCATGTGACCCACCACGGGCCGACCCCGTGCAGTGGCTGCAACTACGGGGACCCGTCCAGCCTCAACAACTGACGGACCTCGTCCGTGGCCGCCCGGAGGTCCGCCACATCGGCCTCAATCACCTGGTCCGGTCCGATGAACAGGAACCGGCAGGCGATGACCGGCATCCCGGTCACGTGCTCAAGCGCAACTGCGTACGTGGCACCCTGAATGCGGTAGTTCAGAACCCGTTCCGCAACGTCGGCCGGTGATGCAACCCCGTCCGTCTTGTAGTCGACGACCAGCAGGCCGTCCTCGGTCTCGATGCAGAGGTCGATGAACCCCTCGACCGTCCCGGATCCGGCGGAACCGGTTGGCATCGCCACGTACAGCTCACGCCAGTGATCGTGCACCGTGGCCATCGAGATCGTCGGGGCGGACAGTGCAACCTCGACCCGGCGGCGAACCTCGTCAACCAGATCCGGCACACCGTTTGCCGCGGCGGTCGAGGAGGCCAGGGCGTCGAGATCACCGGGATCCTCGAAGTCGACAAGCTCAAGCGCGGCGTGCACCGCAGAACCAAGTGCGGCGCCGCTGCTCTCCTCGGTCCGCCACGTCGGTGAGTCCGGCGGCACAAGGCCCGGGATGGTCGCCTGGTAGTCGAGCGGGGCGTCCGCCGGCCCGGACAGCTCCTCTACGTCGATCGGGGCCATCATCGGGAATGACGGCTCGTCCTCTGTTGCGACGCGGGTCGCCTCGGCGAGCGACGTCGCCGACCAGTGCCTGGCACCCTCGGCCGTGGCCGCGATCTGATTCCTGGCCGCCGTCCATTCCGCCAGCTCCTCCCGGTACCCACCACCGGCCAACCGGAGTTGGGTTGGCGGCTGGGTCCGGTACTGCTCGTCGCCCGTTGCCTCGAAGTGCCGCCACAGATCCGGGCAGTCGGCCGAGGCCTCCCAGGTCCGCCGTCCGATGCTCTGGCGGCCGCCGGTCTTGTGGTGGGCGCTCACGATCAGGTGGTCCCGCGCCCGGGTGGCGGCGACGTAGTGCAACCGGACCCGTTCGTGGGAGTCCAGCACCTCCTCCATCGACGCATGGACGTCGAACTCGGCGGTCTGCCGATCACCGCCGAGCTTCACCTGCGGATGCCCGTCCGGCGGGAAGATCACCTGCGGACCGGAGACCCCGCGGGACTCCTCGGTCGGCGCGCCAGCCAGGACAACGATGGGGAACTCCAGGCCTTTTGCACCGTGAATGGTCAGCACCCGAACCGCATCGTCGTCCGGTTCGGCCGGGACGGGTTCGGTGACCCGGGCCATGTCACTCGACTGGATCTCCACCCAGGCGACAAAGTCATGCAGGTCACCGCCCTGGGTCTCGGTGAACTCCCTCGCCTGTTCGGACAGGAATCGGTATCGACGCCAGCGGTCCCGTGGTCTCGGTTCGGCCAGCGCCGCCTCCCGCAGCCGCCGCTCCCGGACGATGCGGTCGATGAACGTGGCCGGGTCGTGCCACCAGCGGTCATCATGCCAGGCCCGCAGAACCGCGTAGGCGGCGGCAACCGGATGATTGGCCACCTCGACGTCAAGCGGTGAACCGACCAGGTCACCGTCCTCGGAGACCAACCGCAGGCCGGTGTCCGGCAGCGGCAGCGGATCTCGGTAGTCCCAGGAACCCTCGAGGAGCTTCCAGTCGAGGAGTTCGTCGTCCCCGATGGCAAACAGCGCGGAGCGGAGGGTAGCCACGACGTCGACCGAGTTCGTCGGATTCACCACGGCCCGGACCCCGGCAAGCACGTCCCGGACCTCCTGGGTGGCGTACACCAGGGAGTTCGTCTCCGGCCGGAACGGCACGTTGGTCGCCGCGAACGCCGACTCCAACGAGGGCAGGGAGAGCCGGGACGGGATGAGGACGGCGATGTCCTTCAGCCTGGCCGGTAGCCAGCCTCCGTCGCGCTCGACCAACCACTCCTCCTCCATGATCCGGCAGGTGATCGCCGCAACGTCAATGCCTTCCGCCTCCCGGATCCGGTGGATCCTGACCGACTTGTCGTGGGGGCCGCCGAGGACCGTCACCGCCGGCTCGTCAACCGGCGCCGGTTTCCTGGCCGGGTCAAGCGGTACGTACGGCGGCTGCTTGCCCGGTTCGCCGTCTCCGATGGCCAGCGCAAAAACCCGGTTCACCCAATCGAGGACACCGGGGACCGAGCGGAAGTTGGTGGTGAGGCGGCTTGTCTCATCGACCAGGACCTCCTCGGTCTGGGTGTAGACACCGATGTCGGCTCGACGGAACCGGTAGATCGACTGCTTCGGGTCCCCCACCACCACGAGACGACCGGGCGGCAGGTCGGCGGCGAGCTGATCCCACGGCGTGTTGCCGACCGGCTTGGCCGATGCGAGGAGCACCGCAATCTCGATCTGGATCGGGTCGGTGTCCTGGAACTCGTCCAGGAGGATGCGGCTGTACCGCTGATGCAGGGTTTGACGAACCACCTCATCCGACCGGAGCAGCCTCCTGGCCAGCACAAGCAGGTCGTGGTACGCCAATTCCCCCTTGAGCTGGCGCTGCTCGACTCTGGCCGACACGAACCCGGCCACCAGGGTGATGAAGTGCTCCATCACCTCGTTCCGGTATCGATCGACCTCGGCGTTCAGTCGATCCCGAACAGCTTCGACCTCACCGCGAACGTGATCGAGCCCCGGGTCCCGCCAGCTGCCACTTCTACCCCGATTCCTCGGCGGGAAGCTCAGGGTCCGCAGCAGATGGAGTTGCTCAACCGGGCCGGCAGACCGCGCCTGGTCAAGCTGGTCGACAAACGCCAGGTACGGCTGGAGGTACTTGTCCTCCGGCGTGATGCAGAGGTCGGCCAGGGCCCGCAGTTCGTCCACCCCGTCAAGCGCATCGGCGAAGGAGATCTCCGAGAGTTTTGGCGGTTCGGCGGTCACCAGCTCGAGCAGGTCCCAGTTGTCGTCGAACCGGCGGGCCACACCGGCGAACTGCCGGAGGTCGATCTTCAGCGCCTCCGCTCGTTCCTGCAGTTCCAGCAGCGTCATGTCATCGCCGACTCGACCGACAAACACCCGCCAGGATTCGTCGAACTCCAACGTGCTGGTGATCTCGTCGACCACGCCGAACCCCGGCGGCAGCCCGGCCTCGATCGGGTGATCGGAGAGCATCCGTAGTGCGAAGCTGTGGAGCGTCGAGAACGCTGCGGACTCGACCTGACCCGCCGCCACCTCGAGCGAACCGGCCCGACCGTCCGCGGCAACGGCCCCCCGCTCCTCCAGGGCATCGCGGACCCTGGTCCGCAGTTCCCTGGCGGCCGCTTCCGTGAACGTGATGGCGGCGATCCTGGTGACCGGCACGCCGTCGTCCTGGACCAGGTTCACGATCCGTTGGACGAGGGACGATGTCTTGCCGCTGCCCGCCCCGGCCTCGACAAAGAGGGTTCGGTCGAGCGCGCCGGTGATGACGTCCCGGTCCTGCTGATCGACGAGCGGGTCAGCGAGGGTCATCGGCTCTGCGGTTTGTTTTGCCGTCCGTCGGTTCCGCGGTGTCGCCGGCCTTCGGAGCGTTGAGCGCTTCGTTCAGCCTGCCGATCAGCAGCTCGATCGGGGCCAGCGCGGTGTCCAACCTGACCCGCTCCCACTCGCCCTGGCGGTCGGTGGGGCAGATGCGGTCGAAGTCGCAGTACTTGCAGTTCTCAAAACTGAGCCGGGGCCAACCGACAACCTCGCCGGGGACACCGGGGAACACACCGTCGCCGATCCCGTCCAGCGCCGCACCGACGGCGTCCTCGAGGTCGGCCTCGAGGTCCTCGTCGAGGACCATCTCCTTGACCTCGTTCTCCTTGGTCAACCAGTACAGGCCGGTCCGCTCCCCCGGTCGGTCAAGCCGCTCTGCGACGGCGCGGGCGTAGAGCGGGAGCTGCAACCGCCGACCGTCGTTGAGGGGATTGACCTCCATACCCTTGAACGGCCGTTTCGAGCCGCCCTTGTAGTCGATGACCAGCAACCCGCCGTCCTCGGTCAGGTCGACACGATCGACCGACCCCCGCAGCTGCATCCGCCGGCCTGCCCAGAGGCCTTCGAGAGCCGGGCTGTCGGCCAGGCCGAAGGAGTACTCGGCGGCATAGGGCACCGATCGGCGCTCGGCCCGCAGGGCGTCGTCGGTGTCCAGGAAGTTCATCAGCTCGTTAAAGAGCGACCGGTGAAGCAGCCGGGTCTTGACCTGCCCGCCGGTGACACCCCGCGTCTCGGCCTGCTTGACCTCCTGGTCGAGCAGTTGGAACAGATGGGCTCGCCGCTCGACGGACCAGGGGGTCCCCGGTTGGGGGACGTCGTCGTCTTCGATGGCGGCGGCAATGAACAGCTCCAGGATCCGGTGCATCAGGGTGCCCCGGTCCCGGGCGGTGATCTCGTCGATCCGCTCCGGCCGCTCGTCCTCCCCCAGGCGAAGCACCCGCTGGAACAGGTACTTGCGGGGGCACGATGCATACGTCTCCAACGCCGTCGGCGAGAGCAGGTGTTCGGTCGGGTCGAACTGGCCGGACGGAACGCGTCCGGCGTGCTGGGTCATCTCGCTCCTGCGACGGTTGCCGATGCGGGCCAGGTTTGCCGAAAGCACCGGATCGAGCGAGGCCAGGTCATGGGTCTGGACCGGGTTGTCGTTGTCCACGTGACCGATCAGCGATCGGAGGCCGAAGTCCTCCTGCCCTGCGGCCATACCGTGGTCGACAAGCCCCTGATAGTGGGAGTCAAGCGATGTCCGCTGATCGACAAGACCGTTGAGCACGCGGGGCCAGGATCGGGAGCGGTTGCTACGAAGGTCACCGCGGGAGGTGATGAACAGCGGCGGCCGGCGGGAGGCGGCCGCCGCCAGCGCAACGGTCCGTACGTCGACATCGGTGACCGCCGACTTCTCGACCAGCATGCCGGAACCCGCAGCTCGGAGCTGGTCAGGCAGCAGCGAGTCCTCACGGGGGGTCCGGGGAAACGTGCCCTCGATCAGACCGACGACGATGATCCGGTCGAAGCCGAGCCCCGGCAGCGAATCGGCCGGTCCGATGTACACACCGGTCCCCAGCGGCCGACCGGCCATCGTTGTGGCGTTCAGGCCGTTGATGACGGTCGCCTCGAATGTGTCGAGTGTCGGCGGTTGTCCGACTTCGTCCAGGTTGACCAGCTTTATGAGTTGATCCTGCAGGAGGCGGAACGCCTCGGTCTCCTCCTCCGGCCACGGGATCGTCGGGCTCTCGGCGAGCAGGTAGCGGTCGAGCAACCAGCGAGCCCACCGGGACCACGAGGTCCAGGTCCGGTCGTCCGGCGGTTGCAGGTTCCGGTCGAGCTCGGTGACGAACCGGGCCAGATCGAGCGTGGCCACCTTGGCCTGGTCGTCCTCGGCCCCGCCGGCCAGTTCGGCGAGGCGGGGCCGCCAATGCTCGCCGTCGATGACGCCGGCCTGGCGGGACAGCCGATCCCACGATGCGGCCGGGACCTCGACGCCGGTTCCGTCGTCGATCGGGGCGGCGCTGACCAGCGTGATGACCGCGTCCCGGTCAAGACCGTCGGTGGCAAGGCCGAGCAGCCGACGCAGCGTCCGACCGGCGAGCGAGTTGGCCAACCGCCGATGGCCGGCCCCGCACCGGGGCAGCTCTGCGCCGTCGAGCTGATCGGCCAGGAGCTGGGCGTACGGTTCGGCCGCACCGTAGAGGATGGCCATGTCCGGCAGCGGCACACCGACCGCGGCGTGGGCCACCAGATCACGGACCGCGGCCCTGACCTCCTCCTCCGGGTCGGTGACCTCCAGGACCGTGGCCCGCTTCGGGTCCGTGACGGCCTCCCGTCGGACGGTGTCCCCCAGCTGGATGCTCCAACCGGCCAGCCGACCGAAGTGCCGCTCGTCGACGGCGGGCAGACCGGTCAACCCGACCAGGACCTCCGCATCCGGTCGTCTGGCCAGCGCCTGCACCAGCCGCCCCTCGTACGGGCGGAGCGGTTCGGGGAAGTAGAGCACGATGGGGCCGAGGGCGTACGGCTCCAGATTGTCCAACCAGTCGAGGGCGATCTGGATCAGCCGATCGCCACCGCAGGCCCGGCCGGTCCGGTCCGACGCGGCTCGGATCACCCGCAGGGCGTCCTGGGAGAGCCCCGATGCGGCGGCTGCAAGACGATCGAGCACGTCGGCCGGCAGGCCGACCAGCTCCTGGTGGAACGCCGCCAGACGATCCTCGGTCGTTCGATGGTCCGCGACGCGGCCGAAGCGACCCGGCTGGTCCGCAAGTTCGGCCCGGATGGCGGTCAGCGTCTCCGCCCGATCGACGAGACGTTGCCCGGACGCGGCCAGCACCGGGGCGGCGGCCTCCTCGGCGAACCGGTTCACCGTTGTGAAGGACACGCCGGCGATCCCCGCCGGCCGCCGTCCGAGCGCCCGCCGGAGCCCGACCGCCATCGCCGCCGAAGAGCAGATCACGGTTGCCGGGGCCAACGCCGATCCGCCTCGTAGAGCGTCGAGACGGCGTCCCAGCGTTTCCACGGCCGCCGCGCCCACCGGAGTAGTGGTCACCGAAGCCATCCGGCTCCAAGGCTAGTTTCTTGAAGCGGGGTCAACGGGGTTTCGTGGCAAGAGTGTGCACGCCGAGGAGCTTTTGTTGCCGTTTGCGACCAACCAGGGGCGTCAGAGGTGAAGCCGGAGCCACCTCAGGCCCAGAGATTGTCGGCCACATCCAGCCACAGCTGGGTGGTGAGCCGGAGCGACTCTACGTCGATCCGCTCGTCGTGGCCGTGGAATCGCCTGGCGAACTCGCCGGCATCGACCGACGCACTCAGCAGGCCGGCACCATAGGCCACGGCACCGGCACCCCGGAAGAACCGGGAGTCCGTGCCGCCGGTGACCAGGCTCGGCACCACCTGGGCCTCGGGATAGGCCGATGCCATCGCCCCCTTGAGGGTGGACCAGAGCTTGTTGTCCGTCGGGGAGGCGGTGGACACGTCAGACCTGATGATCTCGGTCTCCACGTGGTCGTACAGGTCACCGAGGGCGGCCCGCAGATGGGCCTCCACGTCCTGATCCTCCTCCCCCGGCAGGGTTCGGATGTCGACCTCGATGGTGACGGAGTCCGGGATCACGTTGGTTTTGACACCGCCGCCGATCACGTTCGGGCTGAACGTGGTGTGGCTGCAGGCGTGTGCGGTTCCGGCCAGCTCCGGCGGCAATTCGGCGATGGCGTCGGCCAGGGCGGACGGGTCGAGGAGTCTACGGGACAGGTCGTCCGGGAGGCCCATCGCTTTGATTCTGGCGGCCCACAGCTCGTCCAATTGGGGGGTCGGGCGGTATTCGCTGAGCCGTCTGACCACCTCGGCGGCCTTGATGAGCGCATTGTCCGCCCCGTAGGGCCGTGAGCCGTGCCCCGGCGAGCCCTTGACGGTCAGCCGCCGCCAACCCAGGCCTTTTTCCGCGGTGGTGACAAGCAGGCTCATGCCGTTCGGGGAGAAGAACGGGATCCCGCCGAACTCGGTGAGCACGTAGTCACACTTGAGGGCGTCCCATTCGTCCCTGACCAGGACCTCGGCGCCGTGGGCCCCGCCCGCCTCCTCGTCGGCGACGGCGAAGTAGATGATGTCCCCCGGATAGCGTTTGCCGCTGGTCACCAGATGGCGGAACGCCACCGCCATCGACGACGTGAGGTTGAGCATGTCCACCGCACCTCGACCCCAAACCTCGCCGTCGATCAGCTCACCGCCGAACGGTTCCTGGCTCCAGCCGTCCGGCGAGACCGGGACGACGTCGGTGTGGCCCATCAGGCACAGCGCCGGCGCGTTCTTGTCCGTGCCCTCCCAGCGACAGATCAGGGACGTCCGCCCGGGCGTCGGCTCGTAGGTCTGCATGTCGACGCCGGTGCTCTCAAGCTCATCCCGCAGCAGTCGGGCGGAGCGGTCCTCGAAACCGGACTCCGGGGTGCCGTCGTTGACACACTGGTTCCGGATCAGCGCCTGCAGCAGTTCGACGGTCTCGTTTGTCAGCTGCTCAATCATTGGAAGATGTTAGCCGGGACCGACCCGAGCAGCCCTGCTCAATCATTGGAAGATGTTAGCCGGGACCAACCCGAGCAGCCCTGCTCAATCATTGGAAGATGTTAGCCGGGCCCACCCCGAGCAGCCCTGCTCGAAAAAACAACGCGGCCGGGCCGTTTGGGGCCCGACCGCGCTCGTTTTGGGACATCGGGACCGGACGGGCCGGCCCGGGCTGTGGCTACTCGCGGCCCTCCAGGGCCTCGATTAGCTGGGGCATGACCTTGTGCACGTCACCAACGATGCCGAGGTCGGCGACACCGAAGATCGGAGCCTCCGGGTCCTTGTTGATCGCGATGATGTGCTTTGAGCCCTTCATGCCAACCAGATGCTGGGTGGCTCCGGAGATCCCGGCTGCGATGTACACATCCGGCTTGACGACCTTGCCGGTCTGCCCGACCTGCATGGAGTAGGGCACCCAGCCGGCGTCGACGATGGCCCGGGAGGCTCCGGCCGCACCGCCGAGCTGCTTCGCCAGACTCTCCACCATCTCGAACTTTTCCGCTTCGCCGAGACCGCGGCCGCCGGAAACGACAAGGCCCGCCTCGTCAAGCTTCGGTCCGTCGGACTCCTCGACGTGGCGCTCGGTCACGACGGCACCACCGGCGGAACCGAGTTCCGGCACGTCGAGATCCTCAACGTCGGCTTCGTCGCCCCCGGAGGGCTCCGCCGCGAAGGACTTCGGCCGCACGAGGAGGAGGTACGGGCCCTCACCGGTGAACTTGGTCTTCACGTCGGTGTTGCCACCGAAGATCGGCTCGGTGCCGACCAGGGTGTCGTGGGGGGGCGCGAAGGGGGCCAAGGGGGTGTTTGTGTGGGGGGAGCAGAGCGCACAAACCCCCCCCCCCCAAAGCCCCCCGCCGGGGGGGGGTGGCCGAACACACCGCCACACGACGCGAGCCCCC
>JBCCGJ010000185.1:0-11462 GCA_039029335.1 Actinomycetota bacterium
CGGTGAAGACCTCGAGGAACCGGTCGAAGATCTCCTCTCTGACGAAGAACCGGGTCGGTGAGGTGCAGACCTGACCGGCATTGCGGTACTTGCGGATGGCCGAGCTGGAGGCTGCGGCGTCCACGTCGGTGTCCTCGCAGACGATGACCGGGGCGTGCCCGCCGAGCTCCATCAGCACCGGGGTCATGTGGTTGGAGGCCAGGCCGGTCAGGTGCCGACCGACCGCGGTGGAACCGGTGAAGGCCACCAGCCGAACGACATCGCTGGGGATCAGGTGACTGGAGATGTCGGCCGGGACACCAAAGACCAGGTTGAGCACCCCGGGCGGTAGGCCGGCGTCGTGGAACGCCTTTGCGATGTGGAGCGCCCCGGCCGGGGTCTCCTCGGCCGCCTTGAGAATTATCGAGCAGCCGGATGCCAGCGCCCCCGCCACCTTGCGGGCCGGCTGGCTCATCGGGAAGTTCCACGGGGAGAACGCCGCCACCGGGCCGATCGGCTGGTGGTGCACCAGATAGCGGACGCCGGGTGCGCTGGGGATGATGCGGCCGTACGTCCGGACCGCTTCCCCGGCGTCCCACTCGAAGAACTCGGCGCCGCGGATGACCTCAAGCTGGGCCTGGCGGAACGGTTTGCCGTGCTCCAGCGTGATCGACCGGGCGATCTCGTCCTGCCGGTCCCGCATGAGCCCGGCCGCTTCCCGAATGAGGTCGGCCCGGTCGCGGGGCGGGGTGTTTCGCCAGGTCTCGAAGCCTCGCACGGCCGCGGCCAACGCGTCGTCGAGGTCGGCCGTTCTGGCGACGGGCAATCGACCGATCGGTTGCTCCGTTGCCGGGTTGATGACCGACAGGTGGTCATAGGCGGTGCGCCACTGACCGTCGATGTAGAGCGCCAGGTCCGGATAGGTGTTCATGTGGATCTCCTTGCCGCCGTCAGAACGCCGTCCGTACGGCCCAGAGGTCGGGGAAGGCTGGCTTAAAAAGAGTGGAGGCGAGGTACGAGGCCCCATCCGATCCGCCGGTACCCGGCTTTGTACCTATCGTCCTGCGAACCATCATAACGTGGCGGTATCGCCACTCTTGAAGGCCTTCGTCCAGGTCGGTCAGGGTTTCGCAGAGGGCGGCCAACGCATCATCGTCGTAGCCGGCGATGATCGCCTGCTGGAGTTCGGGATCCGCCTCGACCGGCTGCCGGACGTCCCGGCGCCGCGCCGCCGCGGGGATCGTCAGGCCGAACCGGTCGAGGACGCCGATGAACGCGTCCCACAGGGTTGGTGCGTCGTACCTTTTTGCCAGGCGAGCCGCCTCGTCACCGGAAAACCAGTCGACCTGGATGCGGTCCTTGATGCCGAGGGCGAACTCCAGCTCCCGGAACTGGGCGGACTGGAAGCCGCTGGCACTGGCCAGGAATGAGCGGAAGCTGTTGAACTCGGCGGGGGTCATCGTCTCCAGGATGTCGATCTGCCCCACCAGGGTCTTCAGGATCTTCAGCACCCGCTTGAGGTTGTGGCCGGCGCCAACGATCTGATCCGCGTTCAGCAGATCGACCACCCGGTCCAGCTCATGCAGCAGCTGCTTGAACCACAGCTCGTAGACCTGGTGGATGATGATAAAAAGCGTCTCGTCGTGTTCCGGCAGGCCGGTTTCGGGATCGACCGAGCGACAGCGTTGCAGCGTCAACAGATCCGGCACCATGAGGTAGCCGCCGTAGGTCAGCTCCCGGGCCGAATCGCCAACCGGCTCGGTTGTTGCAGACACGGTCGATCCCGACCGATCAGGACAGGACCGGGACGGTCTTGAGAGCTTCGGTGATCGCGTCGCTCGGCAGGTCGTAGTCGACCATCTCGCCGCTGAAGTAGTGATCGTAGGCGGCGAGGTCGAGGTGGCCGTGGCCGCAGAGTGCGGTCAGGATCACCGTCTCCTCGCCGGATTCCTTCGCCCGCAGCGCCTCCCGGATCGCCGCGGCGATCGCATGGGTCGGTTCGGGGGCGGGGATGATGCCTTCGGTCTTTGCGAACTGGACCGCACCGTCGAAACACTCCCGCTGAGGGATGGAGATGGCCTCGACAAGGCCGAGCTCGTAGATGTGGGACACCAGCGGAGCCATACCGTGGTAGCGCAGGCCGCCGGCGTGGATGGGGTCCGGGATGAAGCTGTGGCCAAGGGTGTGCATCTTCATCAGCGGGGTCATACCTGCGGTGTCGCCGAAGTCGTAGCGGTACTCCCCCTTGGTGAGGGTGGGGCACGCGGCGGGCTCGACGCAGCGGATGGTCGGGTTCATGTTGCCCGCCATCTTCTCCCTCAGGAACGGGAACGCCAGGCCGCCGAAATTGGAGCCGCCGCCGGTGCAGCCGACAAGCACATCCGGCGTCTCGCCGACCTTGGCCATCTGCTTCAGCGCTTCCTCACCGATGATCGTCTGGTGGAGCAGTACGTGGTTCAGCACACTGCCAAGGGCATAGCGGGTGTTCGGGTCGGCAACCGCCATGGAAACGGCCTCGGAGATGGCGATGCCGAGGCTGCCGGGATGGTCCGCGTCCTCGGCCAGGAGGGAGCGGCCGTACTCGGTCACCTCCGACGGGCTGGGGTGGACGGTTGCGCCCCAGGTCTGCATCATCGAACGGCGGTACGGCTTCTGCCGATAGCTGGCCGCAACCTGCCATACCTCACACTCGATCCCGTACTGGGCGCAGGCGAACGCCAGCGAACTCCCCCACTGACCGGCCCCGGTCTCCGTTGTCAGCTTGGTCACCCCGGCCTTGGCGTTGTAATACACCTGGGGCACCGCGGTGTTCGGCTTGTGGGAGCCCGCGGGGCTGACACCCTCGTACTTGTAGAAGATCTTGGCCGGGGTATCGAGGAGCTTCTCCAGCCTGCGGGCCCGGAACAGCGGGCTCGGCCGCCACAGCTTGAAGACGTCGATGACCTCACCGGGGATGTCGATGTACCGATCGGTGCTGACCTCCTGCATGATGAGGTCCATCGGGAACAGCGGGGCCAGGTCGTCCGGCCCGGCCGGTTCAAGGGTGCCGGGGTGGAGTGGCGGTGGCGGCGGTTCCGGGAGGTCCGGGATGATGTTGTACCACTGCGTCGGGATCTCGCTCTCGTCCAGCAGCACCTTGGTGTAGTCGGTCATTCGGTCCCCTCTTCGGTCATCTGGCTGTGGTCCGAAATTGTTTCGCTTTAGACCATGCCGAAACAAGACTTAATCAGGACCGGGACATATCAGTCTCGGTATGTCGCGCTGTCTGTGTTGCGGTGTGTCCGACAGTTACCGGTCCCGCCGGGCTCAGTGCCAGCGGCCTGGCCCGAACTCGGGTTCGCGCTTGTCCCGAAACGCCTCAGCCCCCTCACCCATGTTCCGGGGGATCAGCACTCGCTGGTGGTTCATCTCCAGGTCCAACTGCTCACCGAGGGTGTTGACCTCGGCGGACTCAAGCGACTGGCGGATCCTGGCCATCGCCTCGGGGCTTGACCTGGCGAGACGGGCCGCCACCTCGGCCACCGCGTCGTCCAGGTGCTCGTCGTCGACGACGGACCAGATCAGACCCCAGTCGACCGCCTGCTCCGCGCTGATCGGTTCACCGAGCATGGCGATGCCTCTGGCCCGAGCCTTGCCGACCCGATGGGGCAGGTGGAAGGTCGTCCCCAGATCCGGCACGATCCCGAGGCGGGGGCCGAACGTGCAGACGAACCGGGCGGAGCGAGCGGCGACCGCCACGTCACAGCCAAGCGCCAAGCCGAGACCACCCCCGGCCGCCACGCCGTTGATCCGGGCGATCGTCGGCACCGGCAGCGTGGACAAGCGCCGGATCGGCGGGTGGAAGACGTCATCCATGTTGGCCGCCGCCGCATCACCGGACAGCTGCGCATCGGCACTGCTCTCCGGTCCGGTGGCATCCCCGTCATCCGACAGATCGGCGCCGGAGCAGAACCCTCGGCCCGCACCGGTGAGGACCACCACCCGTACCGCCTCGTCACCTTCGACGTTCTGTAACGCCTGGTCCAGCTGCTGCATCAGGTCGTTGTTCATCGAGTTGAGGGAGCCGGGCCGGTTGAGGGTGATCGTTGCCACCCCGGCGTCGAGTTCGTACAGGACGGCTGACTCACGGTTTCTCATGCACCGGAACTTAGAGGAGACCGGCCTCGGGTTTCATCTTGAACGGCCGATGAGATACCCCGGAACAGCACACGGTAGAATGATGGAGCGGGAGCTGCGGGATACCTACGGGAGCTGACGGCCCAGGATGGATCGCGGCTACTGGCGTCGTTTGTCCTTCAGGCCGAAAGAAACTTCTGACGAAGCTCCGAAGCGGCATCCGGGGATCTCCTCCGGATGAGAACGGGTTGAGAGGCGTCGGTGGAAGGCAGAACGATCGGTTCGGTCCGATGAGCATGCGTGGGTTGATGATCGCGCTGGCTGCGCTCCTGGCAGCCGCGGCCTGTGGAACAGATGGCGAGGACGACCTCCGGGCCGCCACCACCGTCGCCTTCGCCGAGCGGCTCTCCTTTGTCGACAAACCGACGGCCCGGTGCCTGTCAAACGCCTACCTCGACGAACTGGGCGCCGATGGCTTCGCCGAGCAGGGGCTCGATGTCGAGACGATTCGTGGCGACGAAACCTCCGTTGACGTGCTGCTCGACGCCGACCGGGACGTGGCGGTCCGCTGCCTGGATCTCGGTTCCCGCCTCGAGCAGCTCATCGGTGCCACGGACGGTGAGCTGACGGCCGAGTGTGTCAACCCGGCCGGGCTTACCGACGATCCGGTGGTCGGCTTCCTGCTGGAACCGGACGCGTCGCTCGACTCGATCCCGGACGAGGTCACCGACCCGCTGCTCACCCTCACCGCCGGCTGCATCGATGACACGACCTACGCCACGTTCGCCGGCCTTCCCGCTCCGGCGGCGTATCTGGATGTCCTGGTCGCCGACCCGTTCGCCAGGCCGGACGACCCCTACGACCAGGATGACTGCGTGGTCGGTGTTGTCTTCGACACGGTTGGCCTGCAGCGGCTTGACGAACTCGGCGTCACGATCGAAGAACCGAACGTGCTGGACCATGGCCGGGACCTGACCGACGATGAGCTGACGGCGCTGACCACAGCCCTCGACGCCTGCGACCTGGAGGAACAGATTCGTCGAGCGGTCGCGGTCGACGAGGAACAGATCGCGGCATGCCTGGTTGCCCAACTCGATCAGGAGGCGTATGAGCAGATCGTTGGCAATCTGTTCCTCACGTACCGTCCGACGATCAGGCCGCCGGTCCGGCCACTAGTCGAGGACTGTGTGACCGAGAACCTACCGGCGGGTTTGACGGACCAACCGCAAAAGTCCGAAGACGAGGAGCGGTTCGTCGATGAGTTCGTCTTCGAGGCGTTGCGGACGTCGAGCGTCTACGAGCGGCGCTGCCTCACCGGCGGCATCCGACGCTGGATCAGCCCCGCCGTCATCGAGGCGGCGGACCAGGTGTTCGAGGAGGAGAACGGCGGCGATTTGGCAACCGACGACCAGCTCGAGACCTTCTGGGCCTTCATGGAGCAGGCCGCCAACAGCCTCGCCGAGTGTGTCCGCCCCTGGTACCTCCTGCAGGCCGACCTGGAGGTGGCGGAGATCGACGAGGCGGCCTGGCCGTGCATCCGAGCCGAACTGGGCCCCGAGCAGCTGACGGAGTTGGCCTGGCTCTACGGTCCTGCGGTGTGGAGCGACGACTACGACGCCTGGTACGACCTGGAACTCAGGTACGAGGTTGTCGGCGATGCGGTGGAGATCTGTGGCTCGGCCGCCGACAGCCGAGGGTGGCAGGGGCTGATGGACTTCCTGTTCTACGGCGAAGGTGAGCTCCTCGACGAGCCGGCCCCGGAGGTGGACTCCGCCTAACCCGTCCGAGTTTCGGACCCCGTTCTCGACAAAGAGATCCAGCGGCGAAAGACTGGCGGCCGGGACGGAACTCGCCGGGAGGAACGATCGATGATCGAGGTTTTGGAACCGAAGTGGATCTCGTGTTTCGAGGACTTTCTCCGGCTGTCCGGCGTCGCCGAGGGTGACCTGATCGGGGTGCTCGCCGAGAGCCAGAGCAGGCCGGTCCTGGTTGAGCTGACCGAACATGCACTGAGCAGAATCGGGGCCCGGGGCTTCCGGGTCACGGTCCGGTCACCGGTCCTCCAGGATCCGCTCCCGGTCCGATCCACCGGAGCCACCTATGCCTACGACGACTACCCGGAGGTCATGGCCGCCCTCGGCGCCTGCTCGCTTGTTGTCGATTGCACGGTGGAAGGGCTGCTCCACAGCAAAGCCCGGCAGTCGCTGCTGGGTGCCGGTGGCAGGGTCTTGATGATCTCCAACGAACACCCCGAGGTCTTGGAGCGCTGCCGTCCGGACCCCGCGGTCCACGAGCTGGCCCTGAAGGCGTTGGCCGTCCTGGACGCCGGATCGACCATGCGGGTCACCTCCGAGGCCGGAACGGACCTCACCGTCGACATCACCGGCGCCCCAAGTCGCGGCGGCGGGGGCATCCTCGGCCCGGACGACAAGATCGCCTACTGGCCGGCCGGGCTGTGCCTCTGTTTCCCACTGCCCAACTCCACGAACGGCACGGTGGTCCTGGATGTTGGTGACATCAACCTGACGTTCAAGCGCTACATCGAGTCACCGGTCCACCTCACCGTTGCCGACGATCGGGTGACGAGCATCGACGGTGACGGCCTGGACGCCCAACTGATGCGGACGTACTACGAGGGGTGGGACGACCCGAATGCCTACGCGGTCTCGCACGTCGGTTGGGGGGTCAATCCCGGCGCCCGCTGGGACTCGCTGACCATGTACGACCGGGAGGACATCAACGGCACCGAGATGCGGGCGATCGCCGGAAGCTTCCTGTTCTCCACCGGAGCGAACGAGTTCGCCGACCGATTCACCAACTGCCACTTCGACCTGCCGATGCGGAACTGCACCGTGACGATCGACGGCGTTGTGGTTGTCGACCAAGGTCGCCTGGTTACGTCCGTCCTTTCGTGATGGGTGCCGCCATGACCGGTCCGACCCGTCCTGGCGGAGCGGGGTCCTGATGCTGCATCGGGTGAGCGGGGAACCGAGCCTGGCGTGCGAGGTGGCCGGCTCCGGGCCGCCGGTTGTGTTCCTCCACGGCATCGGCGGCGGACGGAGCAATTGGCAACGGCAGACCGCAGCCCTCACCAACACCTTCACCACCGTTGCGTGGGATGCCCGCGGGTACGGGGACTCCGACGACTACGAAGGCCCCCTGACCTTTTCGGACTTCGGCGACGATCTGCTCCGAGTGCTGGACGATCTGGCGATCGAGCGAGCCCATCTGGTCGGCCTCTCGATGGGAGCCAGAATTCTCATGGACTTCGCTCCCCGGCACCTTGACCGGGTTGCCACCCTCACCCTGTGCGACTGCTTCTACGGGTTCACCGGCGCCCTTTCACCGGACAAGCAGGCCGAGTACATCGAGCTTCGGGAGCGACCGCTCCGGGAGGGTAAGACGTTTGCCGACCTCGCCCCGCGGCTGATCGAATCACTGGTCAGCCCCAACGCGGGCGAGGCGGTCCGGGACGAACTGCATCGGAGCATTCTCGGCCTCCGGGTCGAGTCCTACCTCAAGACCCTCCGGGCATCGGTCGGCTTCGAGCAGGGCGACCGGCTGGCCGAACTCGACGTGCCGGTCCAGCTGATCTTCGGCGGGGAGGATCGCCTGACCCCGCCGACCATCGGTGAAGAGATGATGACCCGGCTGCCGGACGCGACGCTCGCCGTCCTGGACGGTGCCGGGCACCTCAGCAACCTGGAGGATCCGGACGGGTTCAACCGCGTGCTGACCTCGTTCCTCGGACACCACCGCGACCGGGCGGCGTTCCGCCCGACCACCACCCCACCGGCGCCCGCCCGGCCGGGAAGCGACTAGGCAGGACACCGACTCGATGCTGTTCACCATGCACATGCTCGACAGACCGGACAGCGCGGCGCTCCGGGCTGAGGTCAGCGCGGATCACCGGGAGTTCATCGGCCGGCACCTGGACGCCATGTACCTCGGCGGGCCGTTGCTGTCGGACGACGGCAAGACCAACATCGGCTCAATGATCGTTATGGACTTCCCGGACCGGGCCGCCGGTATCCCTCCGGACCTGCGGGCGAGCGCTGACCGGGTGAATCCTCAGATCCGCTGTTCGACCACGCCGCCCCGGTTGTCCATCTCGAACAGCAGACCCTCGATCGGCGGGCGGGCGTGGTACCAGTGGACGCCGCGCCGGGCGGCCGGACCGAGCCGGGGCAGCACGGTCGACTCCATGACACCGCCGATCTCCTGCACCGAGTAGACCACCACCGAGTCCGTGTCCGACCAGCCGACGCCCAGGATGCCGAGGCGGGCCTCCATCTCGTCGAGGACCGCTGCGGCCCGTGCCGGTCCGGACTCGGCCCACGGCGTGGCGCCACCGACGATGGCCTCCGGACGCAGGTCTGACTGGTCGGCGAGGTCACCCGCACCGGCGATCACAAACGACGGCCGCGCCGCTCCGCCGGCGCCACCCACTGCCCCGCCACTGCCGAGCGGGTTCGAGCGGGGCACGGTGTAGGAGAACGCATGCAACTCGGTCTCGCCGGCCGTGCCACCATGGGGTGCCACATTGGTTCTGGCCACCGGGTTGGTGCCGTCGGCGTGCAGGATGCCCCGACTGTCCAGGGCCTCGCGGTACCGGTCGTTGAAGGAACCGAACCCACCGAACGAGTGGGGTGTCGGGCAACGGAGTTCGACCGCACAGAGGGCGGCCGACGGTCGGTCGGCAGAGGTGAGGACCCGGTCGATCGTCTCGAAGCCCGCCGTCCACGGCGTCTGACGAATCAGCGTGGTCCGGATGATGAGATGATCATCGTCGGCCAACACGCCGGCGGAGTACGGCGGAATCCCCGGGGCGAAGCGGTACCCGCCGTTTGGCTGTTCGACGCTGCTCATCGATTAGTACGGCGACTCGTAGGGGTCTTTGGGAACACCGACGACCGGAGAAATCAGCACCGCGTCCGCCTCGATGATCCACTCCCCTTCGGTCTCCTGGTACGGCACGGTCGGCGGACGCCAGATCAGATCGGCGATGACCCAGGTGTCGTCGGACAGGGTGGCCCCGGTCCCGTGGACGGTGACCTGCAGCGGAATCCCGTCGGCCGCGCAGCAGCTGACCATGAACCGGGTCAGCTTGAACCCGTCCGGGACCGCCGGGTCGTTCACCACCAGCCCTTCGAGCTGGATGACCCGACCCTCCAGGCTCCGCTCCTCGTCCCAGGCCGCCCGATCCAGAAACTCGATCACCCGCATCGGGACGGCGTCGCCGGTGTCCGGCAGTTCGCTGAACCGGCTGGTGCTCTCCGTCGGCACGTACGCATCCACCCGTTCGGCGGCAACCGCCCCCAGCGCGGTCGGCGCAACCGACACCAGCACCAGAAGCGGGAGCGCAACCAGCCAGCCGACCCGCGGCCCCGCACCGTGCGCGCTCTCCTGCCCGTGGCGGGTGGAGCGGATCAGCTCGTACGCCCCGAACACCAGCAGGATGAAGGCCGCGATGGCCAGCGGCCACCGCATGCGCTGCTGGACGAACCACCCGAACCCACCGTCGATGACCAACCGGCCGATCAGCGCACCGACAAAGACCATCAGGCTGGCCCGCCCCACCCGGCTCACAGGATCACCTGCCCGACGACGACCGCACAGAGCACTGCGACACACAGGGTCACGGGGGCGAACACTATGGCGAACCGGCGACCGAAGATGCCCGCGTGCATGGCCACCAGCTTCAGGTCGATGACCGGACCGACCACCAGGAACACCAGCCGGGAGGTCAGGGAGAACTGCGGCAGGCCGGCGGCGACAAAGGCGTCGGCTTCGGAGCAGATCGAGAGCAGCACGGCAAGGCCGGCGAACATCAGCACGGAGAGCAGCTCGCTGTCGGCCACCGTGGCCAGCACGCTGCGGGGGATCACCAGCTGCAGGGTGGCGGCGGCCATGGCCCCGACGACCAGGTACCCACCCGCGTGAACGAAGTCCCGGGAGGCAACGTCGACGAAGGACGCCCAGCGGCTGTGGCCGTGGCTGTGTTCGCTGCGCACCGAGTCGAGCAGGGAGTTGTCGGTCCGTCGTGACCACCACCACCCGACGGTCACTGCGGCGAGGAACGATGCGATGAACCGGGCCAGCACCAACCGGCCCTCATTGGGGAATGCAACAGCGGTGGACACCATCACGACCGGGTTGATCGCCGGCGCGGCCAACAGAAAAGTAAGGGCTGCTGCGGGCGGTGTTCCCGACGCCACCAAACGTCCGGCGATCGGGACCGAGCCGCACTCGCACCCGGGCAGCGCCAGTCCGGCAACGCCGGCGGTCGGCACGGCAAGAACCGGGCGCTTGGGCAGGATCCGCTGGACCAGATCCGGCGAGACAAACGTGGCGATCAGCCCGCTGACAACAACCCCGAGCACCAGGAACGGCAGCGCCTGGACACAGACCGACACGAACAGGGTTGACCAGAGCCGGAGTTCCTCGTCGTTGAACCACCCAACCCGGCTCTGGGCGAGAAGGGCGATGATGATCGCCGCCAGCAGCACGATCGGCTGCCAATCACCGGGGCCGGCCTGCTCATCCGTCGGTGCGTCGTGGGTGTGCTGCTCGGAGACCCCGGTGGTGGCACTGGGCACAGAGGGTAAGCCTAGTCCGGTACCGGTCGACCGCGTAGACCTGTCGGGTGGACCCGCCGCCGGACCCGGCCTCAGCCGTCGAGCGGTGTCGTTACGGTCCAACATCAGTCCAACATCGGTCCAAGAGCCCGCTGGCAGAGTAAAACCCACAAGAAATGACCGGAGGGAGCCGAGATGAGCAACAACAAGAGACGGGTGACACAGGTTCTGAGCTGCCTGGCAGCACTCACGCTGGCACTGGCTGCGTGCGGCGGGAACGATGATGACGAGGTCCGGGCCACCCTCATCGAGCAGGTGGCCGCCCAGGCCGACGTTTCCGAGGCGGACGCAACCTGCATCATCGACGGCGCGCTCGAAGACCACTCGCTGTCCGAGCTGGCCGAGCTGAACGGGGACAATCCGCCGGCAGACGTCCAGGACTCGGTGGCTCGCACAACGTTGGACTGTCTACTGAACGGTGACAGCCTGGACGACCTTCTGGACGACGATGAAGACGAGGCCGACGGCGGGGCGGGCACCAACATCATCGGGGTGACCGAGTCCGGCGACGGCGACACCTCGGGTGATGATCCGCTCATCGGTGAAGAGGCCTTCTGTGCGGCAAGCGCCGACTACTACGTCACCTTCAACGCCGTCGATTCGTTCGACGAGTCGGATACCGCCCAGTTCCAGGCCGGGTTCCAGCTTATGGAGCAGCAGTTGGCGACGGCCCTCAGCGTGGCGCCGACACCGGAGCTTGCCGAACCGCCCGCCGCGGCAACCGAGCAC
>JBCCGJ010000186.1:0-11456 GCA_039029335.1 Actinomycetota bacterium
GGCGTCGTCATCATCGGCGCCGTCGGCCGCTTCACCGTCAGCGTCGGTTTCGTCATCGTCGGTGTCGGTGTCCGATGCGGCGTGGGCCACCTCGGGCTCGCCAGCCAGGAACATGGAGGCGATCACCCGGAGGTACAGCACGGCGGCAACCACGGCGCTCAGCATGGCAACCCCGGCCAGCACGTACGAGCCGCTGGCCGCCGTTGCGTAGATGACCCGGAACTTGGCCATGAACCCGGAGGTGAACGGGATGCCGGCCTGGGCGAAGAGCAACACCGCCATCAGCGCGGCGAGGAGCGGCTGGCTGCGGGACAGCCCGGCATAGTCGTCCAGCGTGTGTTCCCCGTCTCCTCTGCCGCCGACCAGGGTCATGACCCCGAACGTGCCGGCGACCACCACGGAGTAGGCGGCCATGTAGAACAGCAGCGCCTCGGCCCCCCGAAGCGAGTCGACGGCGTTGTCGACACCGATGGACTGGACGGCGGCCAGCATGAAACCGGCGTGGGCGATCGACGAGTACGCCAGCATGCGCTTGACGTTCGTCTGGGCCAGGGCCAGGAACGAACCGACCAACAGGCTGGCCGCCGACAGGGCGATGATCAGGGGCCGCCAGTCGGCCTCGTAGTACCCGAAGCCGTCCCAGAACACCCGGACGAAACCGGCGAACCCGGCCACCTTGACCGCTGACGCCATGAACGCAACAACCGGGGTTGGTGAACCCTGGTAGACGTCCGGCGTCCACATGTGGAACGGGACGGCGGAAACCTTGAACCCGAAGCCGACCAGCACGAGGGCCATACCGACGAGCATCATCGAGGAATCCTCGAGCGGGTTGAGACCGGCGGCGTTGTCGCTGCGAGCCGCGGCGATGCCGGCCAGGTTCGTCGAGCCGGTTGCGCCGTACACCAGGGCGATGCCGTACAGGAAGAGGGCGGACGAGAGCGCACCGAGCACGAAGTACTTAAACGCAGCCTCCTGGGACTCGGACCGGCGCAGGTGGAGGGCGGCCAGCACGTACACGGCGATCGAGAGGATCTCCAGGCCGAGGAACCCGAGGATCAGATCCTGGGCGGCGGCCAGGATCATGCCGCCGGATGCCGACATCAGGATCAGCACGTACCACTCCGGCCCGTCGAGGTTCTCCCGACGCAGGTACCCGTCGAGCAGCGCAGCGACCAGGAGGACCGAAACGCAGATGACCCCCCACACGAAGATGGCGTAGTGATCAATGGTCAGCGCGTCACCGACGATGGATTGTGGGCCGTCGTCGGAGACCCGGGTCCACAGGGAGCGCAGGAACACGCCGGCGATCACCGCGGTCAGGATGGTGAACCCGGCAGGGAAGCCCCGTTCCTTGAGGGCGGGCGCAACAGACGTGACGGTGATCAACAGAATGCCGCCGAGGGCGATCACCAGCAGCGGGGCCAGCAGGGACCAGGCAACGTCCGGCACGACCGAGCCGCTTGCGGATTGGGCAAGGAGGGTCATCGGCCCGTCTCCTCGGTGTTGTCTCCGGACTCGCCGGTGTTGTCCGGGGCGTCGGTCCCGACGGCATCCTCTCCACCGTGGTCCTCACCGTCGCCGTGATCTTCGCCATCACCGTGATCATCACCCTCGGAGTGGCCCTCTTCGCTGTGGGCCGCCACGGCGGCTTTGACGAGCGCCGGGGTGCCGCCCCGGTCGGTCGGGTCCGGTTCCTCCTCGTCGAAGTCCGCCACCTTGTCCTCCACGTGGGCGATCAGGTTGTCGACCGCGGGCTCGATCCGCTCCAGGACCGGCTTCGGGTAGATACCCAGCACAACGATCAGCACCAGCAGCGGCATGATGCCGAGGACCTCGGAGAACGTCAGGTCCGGCATGGTGGCGTTCTCGCCCTCGGCCGGGCCGTGGAAGCTCCGCTGGTAGGCCCAGAGCAGATAGAGGGCGGCCAGAATCACACCGCTGACGGCGACCACCGCCCACCACCGGGCGGAGGAGAAGGCGCCAAGCAGGACCAGGAACTCGCCGACAAACCCGTTCAGGCCGGGCAGACCGATGCTGGACAGCATCACCAGCGTGAACACGCCGGCCATCATCGGGGCCGACTTCTGCAGGCCACCGAGTGCGGCGATCTCCCTGGTGTGACGCCGTTCGTAGACCCAGCCGACCAGAATGAACAGCGCCCCGGTCGAGATGCCGTGGTTGACCATCTGGATGACCGCACCCTGCAGGCCCTGGGTGTTGAGGGCGAAGATGCCGAGCACGATGAAGCCCATGTGGGCCACCGACGAGTACGCCACCAGCCGCTTCAGATCGGTCTGCATGGTGGCCACGGCCGCGCCGTAGACGATGCCAACAACACCGAGCGTCAGGAACAGCGGCGCCAGATCCCGGGTGACCTCGGGGAACAGGTACAGCCCGAAGCGGAGGAGACCGTAGGTGCCGAGCTTCAGCATGACACCGGCCAGAATGACCGAGCCTGCGGTTGGCGCCTCGGTATGGGCGTCGGGCAGCCAGGTGTGGACCGGGAACAGTGGGACCTTGACGGCGAACGCCAGGGCGAACGAACCGAATACCAGCAGCGAGGCGGTCCGGCTGAGCGTATGGTTCTCGGCGAGTTCGATCACGTTGAACGTGGGACCGCCGGTGTCACCGGAGGCCAGGATCACCAGGCTCACGATGCCGACCAGCATCAGCGCGGACGCCGCCATGGTGTAGAGGAAGAACTTCATCGCCGCGTAGACCCGATTCCCGTGACCCCACCCGCCGATCAGGAAGTACATCGGGACAAGGACAACCTCGAAGAAGAGGAAGAACAGCAACAGGTCGAGGGCGACAAACGCCCCCATCGACCCGGCCATCAGCATCATCAGCCACAGGTAGTACGGCTTGGCGTCGTGGTGGGGTTCGGTTGTCAGGATGGCGATCGGGAAGAGGATCCCGGTCAGCACCACCATGAACAGGGAGATGCCGTCGACCGCCATGAACCAGCTGAGGCCGAGCCCGGAGACCCACTCGCGCTGGCTGACGAACTGGAAGCCGCCGTCCATTGCGTCGAAGTTCCACAGGACATAGATGCTGAGAGCGGCGGTGATGGTCGACCCGACCAGGGCGGTCAGCTTGGTGTAGTCGTCCCGGTTCGCCGGGAGCATGGCGATCATCGCCGCGGTGATGAGCGGCGCGATGATCAGTGCCGGAAGGATCGGGAACGACACGCCTTCTGCGGCGAACATGAGGCCGGTCACAGGAACAACCTCCAGACGAACCAGAACATCACAAGGACCGCGCCGAGCGACACGCCGAGGGCGTAACTCCTGACAAAGCCCGGCTGGAGGATCCGCAGCGTGTCACCGACCGCTTCCGTGCCCCTTCCGACGGACCTGACCGCCCCGTCGACGATGGTCCGGTCGAACCAGGACATCATGTCGAACATCCGGCGGCCGGGGCCACCCATGAAGTTGGCGTAGCTCTCGTCCACGTACCACCCTCGGCCCAGGGTCTCGTTCTCGATCTGGGCCGGGTCGAGCCGACCTCGGCGGTAGACCATGAACGCCCCGGTGATGGCAACCACGCCACCGGTGACGGCCACGATGGCCAGTGCCCACTTGGTGCCCGCGCCGGCGGTGAGGTGGACCTCGTTGCCGAACAGGGACGGCTCCAACCAGTGCTCCAGGAAGTGCAGTTCCTTGGTGAACGGCAGGTTGAGCCCACCGCCGACCGTGGCCAGCGCCGCCAGCACGATCAGCGGGATGGTCATCGTTGCCGGAGACTCGTGCGGGGTGGTCTCCTGGCGGTGCTGGTAGCTCTCCGGCAGCTGGTCTGCCAGGGGACCGAGGTCCGGCGGTTCGGTCAGGGCGGTCACGTGCTCCGGCGGTCGGGGGGCCGATCGAACGCTGTTCTCAACCTCGAGCACCCGGGCCTGAGCGGCGACCAGTTCCTTGTCGAACTCGTCTACCTTGGAGGCTTCGTCCGCGGCCTTCTCCTCGGCCTTGGTGACGGCGGCCTCGGCCTTCGGCACGGCCTTTGTGGCTTTGTCCAGCGCCTTGACCAGCTTGTCGTGGGCCTTTGAGTCCTCGGGGTCCGGCTCGGAACCGTCCACCGCTTCGGTTGCCTCGGTCAGCGAGGTCTGGGCCTTGGCCAGCGCATCCTGCTTCTTCTGGATGTCGGCCGAGGCCTTTTCGGCCGTTCCGACGGCTTTCTCCTTGGCCTCGGCGGCTGCTTCGGCGTCGGCCCTGGCGTTGTCGATCTGGGCGATCAAAGACTCCCGGATCTCGTCGAAGGTGGGATCGTAGAATCGGGTCCTGCCGAAGAAGGTCAGGATGACCTGGCGGGTCATGTAGAAGGCGGTGAGCATCGCGGTCACCAGACCGATCGCCCACAGCGCCTTGCCGCCGGCACCGTCGGCGTTCCAGGCGTACACCAGGATCTCGTCCTTGGACCAGAACCCGCTGAACGGCGGGACACCGGCGATGGCCAACCAGCCGACGATGAACGTGAACCCGGTGACCGGCATGAACTTCTGCAGGCCACCCATCCGCCGCATGTCCTGTTCCTCGTGGAGACCGTGGATGACCGAGCCGGAGCCGAGGAACAGCAGGGCCTTGAAAAAGGCGTGGGTGATCATGTGGAAGATCGCCGGCACGTACCCACCGACCCCGACGGCCAGGAACAGATACCCCAGCTGGGAGACCGTTGAGTAGGCGAGAACCTTCTTGATGTCGGTCTGGGCCACCGCAATCGTGGCCGCAAACAGGGCGGTCAGTGCACCGACCCAGGCCACCAGGGTCAGGGCCCAGGAGTCGGCAACGGCCAGCACCGGGTTCAGCCGTGTCAGGAGGAACACGCCGGAGGTGACCATGGTGGCGGCGTGGATGAGGGCCGACACCGGGGTCGGGCCGGCCATGGCGTCCGGCAGCCAGACATACAGCGGCAGCTGGGCCGATTTACCGGCCGCGGCCAGCAGGAACAGCACAACGATCAGTGTTGCGGTCTGGCCGCTGATCTCATCGGCCCGGCTGAGCACGTCGTCGTAGTTGATCGAACCGAGGCTCACGAACACCAGGAACGTGGCCAGCATGAACCCGAAGTCCCCGACCCGGTTGGTGACAAACGCCTTCTTGCCTGCGCTGGCGTTTGCCTCGTCGCTGAACCAGAACGAGATCAGCAGGTACGAACAGGCGCCGACGCCCTCCCAGCCAAGGAACGTCAGCAGGAGGTTGTCGCCGAGGACCAACAGGATCATCGAGGCGATGAACAGGTTGAGGTAGATGAAGAACTTCGAGAAGTTCGGATCCCCATGCATGTACCCAACGGAGTACATGTGGATCAGCGTGCCGACGCCGGTGATGAACAGGCACATCGTGATCGACAGCGGGTCAACCAACAGGCCGATGTCCACGTTGAACGAGCCGGCGGCGATCCAGGTGAAGATCGTCTGGATGTGGAAGCGTTCGTCGGTTGGCATGCCGGTCAAGCCGAAGAACACCACCACGGTGGATATGAACGCGCCGAGGCTGGCCAGGGTGGCCAACCAGCCGGCCACCGGTTCACCGAGGCGGCGGCCGAACAGTACCAGCAGGCCGAATCCGACCAGCGGGAACGTGGGGATAAGCCAGGCAGCTTCGATCACTGATTCTTCCCTCCCTATCCCTTCAGTGCCGTCAGGTCATCGACGGACAGGGACGGCCGACGGCGCAGGAGCGCAACGACCAAGGACAGACCGACAACCACCTCGGCGGCGGCGACGACCAGCACAAAAAACACGGCGGTGCGGCCGGCGATGTCGTCCAGCGCACCGGAAAACGCCACAAACGTGATGTTCACCGCGTTCAGCATCAACTCGACACACATGAACATCACCAGCGGGTTCCGTCGAACCAGCAGGCCGACCATGCCGATACTGAACAGCGCGGCGCTGAGCACCAGGTACCAGGTCTCGGTCACCTCCATGCGGTCACCCCCGGCCCGCGGCGGAGCGCCGCTCGAACTTTTTGCGCTCGACTGTCACGCATGTCTTGCTTCACCATCTCCCCAAGTACCGATCTTGCCTAGCGGCGGCCGCTGCCACCTCGTCGGCGCCCTAGCCGGATCGCTCCGACCGGTTGTCTGCGGCCGTGCCCGGCTCGTCGACCACCAGGTCTTCGGCGCCACGGTTACGAACAAGGACCACTGCGCCAACGGTGGCGATGGTCAGAAGAAGTGCGGTTGCCTCGAAGGCCAGCAGGTTCCGGCCGAAGAGGTCGTCGGCCAAAAGGTCGACGTCGGCCAGCTCCTGGCCCTCTGGCAACTCGATCGAGCCGGTCTGGGTATCACGACCGGTCAGCGCAACGGCGCCGTCCTCACCGCCGGGGCCGGACAGGAATAGTCCGCCGAGCACAAACAGCAGCGTGAGCCCGCCAAGGACAAAAGCCATGGCCCGCTGTCCGGCCAGCGGTTCGAACCGGATGTCCTCCACCCGGTCGACGCCGAGCAACATGATCACAAACAGGAACAGCACCACGATGGCGCCGGCGTACACAACAACCTGGACGAGGGCCAGGAAGTGGGCCTCCTGGAGGACAAAAAGCACGGCCACACCGAAAAAGGACGCGATGAGCGACAGCGCAGCCCGGACCGGGTGGGTGCTGAGGATCACACCGAGCGCACCACCCAGGATGATGGCGGCCGAGATGGCAAAGACGATGACATCGACCATCAGTGACCTCCCCCGTGATCGTCGTCGCCGTGATCATCATGACCGTCACCGTGCTCATCATGACCGTGGCCATGATCCCCGTCACCGTGATCATCATGATCGCCACCATGATCCCCGTGGCCGTGCTCATCGTGACCGTGCTCATCATGACCGTGGCCGCCGTGGCCGTGGTCATCCTGGTCCCCGGAGCCGACGTGGCCTGCCGCCTGTTCGTCCTCGGCCGGGGCGGACTGGCCGAGTTCGGGCGCCCGGGTGCCGTACCCCAGTTCGCCTGACCAGCCGACAACCCCTTCGTACGCCGCCTTCCCGGACGGCGAGGTGGCCCGCATCCAGCCGGAGGTGTACTCGTCCTCGCCCGGCCGCCAGTCCTCCCACGGCAGCTGCTGGGGCAGACCGTCGTCCCCGACCAGCAGCTCGTTCTTGGTGTAGATGGCGTCGTCCCGGTTGGTGAAGGAGAACTCGAACAGTTTCGATTCGGTGATCGCCTCGGTTGGGCATGCCTCGACACACAGGTCGCAGTGGATGCACCGCAGATAGTTGATCTCGTAGACGTAGCCGAACCGTTCACCGGGGGACTTCGGGTCCTCCGGCGGATTCTCGGCGCCCCGGACGTAGATGCAGTTGGCGGGGCACACACCGGCGCACAGCTCGCAGCCGATGCACTTCTCCATACCGTCCTCGTACCGGTTCAGTACGTGTCGGCCGTGCAGCCGCTCCGGTTTCGGAGCTTTGATGTCGGTCTTGCCACCCTTGCCGGCCCGATAGGCCTTGGTGGTGACACCCTCGGCCACCTTCTTCAGGGTGACGGCAAATCCCTCGAGATACCCCATGACTTAGTGCTCCCCCACTGGGACGGGCCGCTCTGCGCCGTCGGTGATCGGGACGGTCCGAAGCCCCTGCTGTTTGAGCCGCTCGCTCCTGGCCGAGCGAAGCGCCAGGGACAACAGCAGGGCGGCGACCACCATGATCGTGAGCCCGATGGCCAGTACCAGTGCGGTGTTTGCCACGTCTGAGCCGCCGAAGTCGATCTCGCCGCTGCGGGCCAGCCGGATACCGGCCAGGATCAGCAGCCAACCGAGGGCCAGCGGGATCAGCAGCTTCCAACCGAGGTCCATCAGCTGGTCGTACCGGAGGCGGGGCAACGTGGCCCGGAACCATACGAATATAAACAGGAACACGATCAGCTTGGAGAAGAACCAGACGAACCCCCACAACCAACCGGGCAGGAACCCGAGGTTGGGGCCGGCCGGGCCGCCGAAGAAGAGCGTGACGATGATGGCGCCCATGGTCACCGTGTTCATGAACTCGGCCAGGAAGAACAGAGCGAACCGGATCGAGGAGTACTCGGTGTGGAACCCGCCAACGATCTCCTGCTCGGCCTCGACCAGGTCGAACGGGGGCCGGTTCAGCTCCGCTGTTCCGGCGATGAGGAAGATGACAAACGGGATGAAGCCGGTCACGATGATGTTCCAGTTGGGGACGAACCCGCCGAAGCCTTCACCGGCCTGAACCTGCACGATGCCGTTGGTGCTGAGCGTGCCGGACACCAACAGGACCGAGGCGAGGGCGAGCCCCAGGGCCGCCTCGTACGAGATGGCCTGGGCCGAGGCCCGGACCGAACCGATCAGCGGGTACTTCGAGCCCGAGGACCACCCGGCCAGCATGATGCCGTAGACCGCCAGCGAGCTCATGGCCAGGAAGAACAGGATCCCTACCGGCAGGTCGGCCACCTGGATGAACGTCTCCCGACCGAACATCGTCACCGAGCCGTTCTTACCGTCCGAGAAGTCACCGGCAACGGGGATGATGGCAAAGGTCAGGAACGCCGGAACAAGCGACAGGTACGGGGCAAGCTGGAAGACGAACCGGTCGGCCCTGGTGGGGATGATGTCCTCCTTGAAGAACAGCTTTGTCCCGTCCGCCAGGGTCTGGAGCAGCCCGAAGGGGCCGGCCACGTTCGGCCCGATACGGTTCTGCAGCCTGCTGACCACTTTCCGCTCGAACCAGACCATCAGCATCACCGAAACCAGCAACACCACAAACGCGACCACCGACTTACCGACGGCCAGAATGACGTCGCCGAAGTCGACGCCGTCCGAAAGGAACGGATCACCCATCAGCCGACCTCCGGAGCTCTGACCTGGATGTTGGTGATCGCCCGACCGGCCAGGAGCAACTCCCGGACGTCGAAGCCGGGCAACCGGGCCGGGAGCCATGCCGTTCTCGGCGCCACGCCGGGGTCGATCACAAACGGCAAATCGAAGGAAATGTCGCCGTGGTCGACGGTGACGAACTCATGGTTCACCAGGTCCATCAAGTGGACGTCCGACGGCGACAGGTGAAGCTGTGCCGATGACGGCAGCTGCTGGAGCGACGGGGACTGCTGCACCATGGTTCCCCGGTCCCAGAGCTTGCGGTCGACGACCAGTCGAAGGCCGTAGCTGGAGGTTGACGGCGCAGCGGCCGCCTCGCCGAACTCGAGGTCCCAGTTCCGCTCCGGCCGGAGCACCGGTCCGTCGTCGGCGGAGACCAACCTCGCCCAGTCGATGTCGGCCAGGCAGGGAACAACGGCCGACATCTCGGCCCGCAGCGAGTCAAGCGAGTCAAACCCGAGATCCGGGCCGACCGCGGCGGACAACTCGGCGGCGATCATCCAGTCCGGCCGGGCCAACCCGGGGGCGGTGACCTTTGCCGAGAGCGGGCTGAGCCGACCCTCGAGGTTGCAGAACGTGCCGTCCGCCTCGCCGAACATCGCGGCGGGCAGGAAAATGTCGGCCCGGGAGGACGAGGCCGTCTCGAACGTGTCGACGGCAATGATCGTCTCGATGTTCTCCAGCGCCTCCCTGGCCAGTTTCGAGTCCGGGAAGTCGTCGATCGGATCCGCACCGAGCAGGATCAGCGTGTCTATCTCACCGGCGACCGCGGCCCGGAGGATGGCGTCGGTGTCCTTGCCTTCGAACTCGGGCGTGCTGGACCAGCTGTCCAGGAAGACGTTCCGGTTCCGGACACCACCGGGGAGGAAGCCGGGGGTCAACCCCATCTCCAGGGCCCCGTTGACGTTGCCCCGTCGAAGGGCGGGGAGGAACTTCGCCTCAGGGCACAGCCGACGGAGCCCGCCGATGGCATCGGCGGTGTACCGGGCGGACTCGGCCAGGTTGGCCCGGCCGAAGATCACGGTGACCGGACGGTTGCCGGTCAGTACGGACCTGGTCCGCTGGAGATCAAGCGCATCCACCGACCCGACGGCCTCCTCGACCTCGTCGGCGGCGATAGCCGACAGGACCTGGCCGACGGTTCCGGGGGCGGCCCGCAGTTGGACGGCGGCCAGGTCGGAGAGGCTGGTCTGGCGGGGCGTGATCTCCACCAGGCTTGCCCCGTCCTCGACCACCGCATGGCGGAGGCGGAGGTACAGCGACGGCAGTTCCTCCTTCGGATCCGGCGCCAGAAGGACGATGACCCCACCGGGCTGGCAGGCCTCCTCGATGGTGGCCCTGGGCAGCCCAAGCGGCAGCGCGGCCGGCAGGCCGTCACCCAGCTGCGCATCCACGTGATCGGTGCCGACCACACCCTTGGCCAGCTTGGCCCAGGCGTACTGGCTCTCCATGCTGAGACGGGCCCCGCCGATGACCGCCACACGCTCCGGATCGATGCGGACCGCTCTGGCCGCGGTCCTGGTTGCGTCCGTCCAGCGGGTCGGTCGGAAGTTGTCGTTGTCGTCCTTGACCTGGGGTTCGGTGATCCGGTCCGGGGAGTTCGTGGCCTCGTAGGAGAAGCGGTCCTTGTCGGAGAGCCAGCTCCAGTTGACCGCCTCGGAGTCGACCCCGAGCACCCGAATGAGCTTGTTCTGGGTGGACTGAACCACCACGCGGGCGCCGGTGGCGTCCACCGTCGAGGTCGACTCGACGGCGGCGAGGTCCCAGGGCCGGGCCTTGAAGCGGTAGGGAGCAGCGGTGAGCGCCCCGACCGGACAGATCTGGACCGTGTTGCCGCTGAAGTAGGAGGAGAACGGGTGATCGGGGAACGTGTTCACCTGAGTCTGCGAACCGCGGCCGATGAAGTGGATCAGCGGATCGCCCGCAACCTCAGACGCAAAGCGGGTGCACCGGTCACACAGGATGCAGCGCTCCCGGTCGAGGTGGACGATGTCGCTGATGGGAATGGGCTTCTCGTAGTGACGCTTCTCCTCGACGAACCGGCTCTCGCCGGGGCCGAAGGCGTAGGCGTTGTCCTGGAGCGGGCACTCGCCACCCTTGTCGCAGACCGGGCAGTCGAGCGGATGGTTGGTGAGCAGGAACTCCAGCACACCGTCCTGGGCCTGCTTGGTGGCGTCGGACTCGGTCTCGACCTTCATCTCGGGCGTCACCGGCAGCATGCAGCTCGGCTGCAGGGCCATACCGCGGCCGGTGTCGACCTCGACCAGGCACATCCGGCACATACCGACCGGCTTCATCCGGTTGTGGTAGCAGAAGCGCGGGATGTGGACGCCGTTTCGTTCTGCGGCGTCGATCAGCAGCTCGCCGTCCTTGGCCTCCAGCTCGGTGCCGTTCAGCGTAAACGGGACCCCGGTCGTCGCCTGAATTGGATCAGTCGCCGTCATGCCGAGGCTCCTTGTCCCATACGAGCGCGATCAGCGGACGACGTTTCGCCCGCAGGGCGAAACTCGGTTAGTGGCCGCTCCGCGGTCACGGCCGTCATGCCGAAGCTCCTTGTCCCATACGAGCGCGATCAGCGGACGACGTTTCGCCCGCAGGGCGAAACTCGGTTAGTGGCCGCTCCGCGGTCA
>JBCCGJ010000187.1:0-11377 GCA_039029335.1 Actinomycetota bacterium
CGTCGTCGGAGCTGGGCCGGCTGTCCGCCGTCGCGGGGTGATTGGTGTGCGGCGGGACCGAGGTCGGTGTCGGCGAGCTGCACTGCCGTTGGTGGGTGTTCGGCGGGACTGCGGTTGGTGTGGGTGGGTGTTCGGCGGGACTGCGGTTGGTGTGGGTGGGCTGCGGCGTCGCTTCGCTCCGAGTCCTCGCTTTCGCCGTACCACCGCATTCTCGCCTTGGGGTCGGTTGCCTTGCGGCGTGGTCGCCATGCCCGGTCAGGCGAGCTAGGGACTGGCATCGAGGGACCTGCTCGAAGTCGGAGACCGTGCCCTCGAGGTGTGTCGACGGGCAGTAAGCCGTCTGCGCCTCGGCGCGCCGAGGACCTCGAACTCGCTTGGAACGATCCGAGGTTCGGCTGGTGGTGTTGTCCAGTGGCTTGCCGCTAGCCAGCGTTGGTTTGGCGGGCTAGGGCAATGCGACTTGGATGGTGCCGTCGGGGGCTCGAGTGAGTTGCCAACCGCCTTCGTGGACGGTGGTGTGGTGAAAGCGGCACAGCAGGGTGAGGTTCTCCGCGGTGGTCGGTCCGCCTCGGTTGAGGGGCACGATGTGGTGCAGGTCGCACCAGTGGGCAGGTCGGTCACAACCGGTGAACGTGCACTGCCGGTCCCGTAGCTTGACGGCCCGTCTGAGGGCGGGCGGAATGTCAGGTGTTGCCCGGTTGTAGGCGAGCACGGTCTGCTTCCCGCCCATGACCAAGGTTCGGAATGATGCGTCGCAGAGGAGCCGGTTGAGCCCTGGACCGCTGACCGGCCCACCTCGACCGAGTTCCTGCCGCAACCGGGACACCACGATTGGGTCATCGGTCCCGGCCAGGGTCTCGATGTCAACGACGACGTCCACCGAGCCGCGGATCCCTTTTGGAACACCGGCAGCAGTGGGGTTGTTCGAAAGACACAGGTCGACCAGTGCGTCCGCTCGCCGTTGCGCCAGGGTCCGGGGTTCGGTCAACACCCCGACCGGATCCGGTGGTGTCTCCAGGGCTGCGGCCACGACTTCGGTGGCCACCGGGTCGAGGCGGAAGCGACCGTGGCAGGACCCGTCGAACGCAAACTGCATCGTGAGGGACCGGTCACGCCAGACCCGCTCGGCGCTGGTGGCGTCGGCCTCTGCGTCGACACGGGCCCGCCAGGCGTGGACCAGCCGGTCGAACGTCTCCGGGGTGGTCTCCTCCGCGGCGGTCAACAACTGCGCTTCGTGCTCGGCGAATGCGGCCGCCCGATCGCCATGAGCAACACGGGACATGGTTTCTGCGTTGGTCCACGACAGACGACCACCTTGGAGCGCTTCGGCGCTCAACGCATGGCGCTCCAGGAAGCGGGCAACCCGGACGAAGTCCCGGGCGACGTTGTTGCGACAGCCGCTGCGGTGGGCGACCAGCCGTTCCATGGAGACGTATCCGAGCCATTGAGCCAGGCCAGAATCGGCCAATCCGCCGACCAGCGCAGCGGCTTTTGACCGCAGTGCGTCAGCATCGGCCAGGAGCTTCAGCGCATCGTCCAGGTCGGCAGCGCGGACGGTTGTACGGCCGGCCTCCCGGCCTTCCGCCGCATGACCACAACGGATCTGCGCGCCCTCCGCCAACGTCGACATGACACGATCGTATTCAGGGGGTGTGACACGGAACGGGCTTTCTTCGAGGTGATACCTTCTCTGAGCTTCGACCATCTCATCCGACATTCAGATCCGACTCGAGGTGAACGTGAGCTCGTTGCCCATCGTGTTTGTGCCCGATCTGAAGGGCGGGGCTGAGAGCTGCCGATTGGAAGCGATCGGCGGGGCCGCATCTTGACAAGCGTCATCGCAGCCGCGGCGGCTGAGATCATCGCTGCTGAGCGGACAGGTACGCCGGTACTGGCAGCTTTCGGGACTGTGGACAACGTGCGTATGCAGGAGGCGAGAGCGTACGACCTGGTTCTCGATGGCGACGAAGCCGCCGCACTGCGGATGCTTTGGAGATTTCGGCGGTACGAGGCCACGTATGCGTGGGAGCAAGAGTTGCTTGAGCGCACCGAGACGATCGCGTCACTGATCGAGGCAGGCGCATGGACCTGGCGGCGGACCAGCTGACTGCGTGGCGGCGTGAGAACTGCGAGTCGCTTGGACTTCGATGCGTCTAGCTCGTCGCTCAAAGCGCCGACCAAACCCGCCGGCCCGCTCCGACCCTAGTGATCCGTGACCGGGTCCTCGGCTTCGTAGACGGCGATGATGGCGGCGTTGACGATGCTGTCGATGGAGATGCCGGTGAGCTCGTAGAGATCGTCGATGGTGCCGGACTCGCCGAAGCGGTCGACACCGAGGTTGTACTGCCGCGTCCCCAACGCGGACCCGATCCAGGCCAGCGAGTGGCTGGCCGCATCCTGCACGCTGACGATGGGCCGACGACGCTCGGCCCGGGGGACCAGCCGGTGGAGATGACTCGGCGTTCGAACCACCCGACCGGTACTGACGGCGGCGGCATGGGTGCCCTGCCAGCTGCGGTAGAGCCGGTCCGGGCTGGTCAGGTGGATGACCGATGCCTGGATCCCCTCCAGGTCCAGCAGCCTGGCCGCCTCCAGCGTCTCCGGTGCCATCACGCCGGTGGTGAACAGGGTCACGCCCGGGCGGCCGTCGGCTTCGGTGGCCAACAGCCGGTACCCACCGGCCAGGACCTGATTGCGGAGCGACGTCTCCCCCTGGGCGTCGAGCGCGGCGGCGAACGGGGCCTGATCGATCGGTCTGGTTGACAGCCGGAGGTAACAGCTCGACCCGTTCGCCTCACCGAGCTGGGTCAGCGCATCACACAGCAGCCAGTCGACCTCGGTGGCGTACGCCGGCTCCGCATAGTGGAGCCCCGGCAGCTCGACCCCGACCGACGGGGTGATCGTCGACTGGTGGGCGCCGCCTTCCGGCGCCAGGGTCACCCCGGACGGTGTTCCGGCCACCACGAATCGGGCATCGTTATAGAGCGAGTAGATGAGCGCATCCAAACCCCGGAGGACAAACGGGTCGTAGACCGTGCCCACCGGCAGCAGGTGCTCGCCGTGATGGTCGTGACTCAACCCCAGCTGACCGAGGAGCATGAACATGTTCATCTCGGAGATGCCGAGCTCGATGTGCTGACCGTCGGGCGTCGGTGCCCACTTCAGCAGCCGATCGGCGCCGCCGTGGTCGTCCCGGACCGTCGGTGCGTACACACCGGTCTTGTTGATCCAGCCACCGAGGTTCGTCGAGATCGAGACGTCCGGGGCGGTGGTGACAATGCGCTCGGCAACACCCTCGATGTCGCCGAGGCTGTTCAACACCCGACCGAACGCCTCCTGGGTGGAGGTCTTGCCGTTGGTCATCGGTGGTCGTGCCGCCACGGGAATGTTGAGGCTCGGGCGGGGGATCGGCTTCGGGTTGTTGATGTCACCGCCGACCGCAAGGCAGGCCCGTCCCGCCGGGGAGTCCGGATCGAACCGGTCCCACTCGGTCTCGGTCGTCAACCCGACGGTGTCCCGCAGCGCGTCGATCTGTTCCGGGGTCATCAGCGCCGCGTGGTTGAGCGGATCACCGGCCATCGGCAGGCGCCAGCCCTTGACCGTGTAGGCGAAGACAACGCTCGGTTGGTCGACCGCTCGATCGCACTCGGCGAAGGTGTCCAGCAGGAGCCCGAGGTCGTGACCGCCGAGATCGGTGACCAGGGCCTTCAGCTCGGTGTCCGGTTGGTCGCCGGCTAACCGCTTCACCGCGGCATCGGCACCATCCAGGAACTTGGCCCGGAAGTCCCCACCGTCCAACGCGAACAGCGACTGGTACGCCTCGTTCGACATACCGTCGATGTGGTCCCGCAGCGCCTCGCCGTCCGGCTGCGCAAATGCGGCGGTCAATCTCGATCCGTACTTGGCCTCCGCAACGTGCCAGCCCGCATGGTGGAAGAACCGCTCGAGCCGGGTGGCGGCGATGTTGGGGATCACCCGGTCGAGGCTCTGGCGGTTGAGGTCGACGACCATCGTGAAGTTGCCGAGACCCTCGGCCGCCGGTTCGGCAACCGCCTCCCAGACGTTGCCTTCGTCCAGCTCGGCGTCACCGACCAAGGCGATGAACCGGGCTGCCGAACGGTCACCGAAGTGTGCTTCGATGTAGCGCCGGGTCAGCGCCGAGAAGAGCGGCGCAACCGCCCCGAGGCCGACCGACCCGGTGGAGAAGTCGGCGACGTCCGGATCCTTGGTTCGTGACGGGTAGGCCTGGAGTCCACCCCGCTGGCGGAGCGTCGTGAGGTAGGACCGGTCGAGTTCGCCGGTGAGGTACTTGATGGCGTGGTACACCGGCGAGGCGTGCGGCTTGACCGCAACCTTGTCCTCGCCGCTGATGTGGCCGAACCAGAGGGCGGTCATGATCGAGACCATCGACGCGCTGGACGCCTGATGCCCGCCGACCTTGACCTGGCCGCCGGGCCTGCGGTTGGCGGCGTCCACGATACGAGCCGCAAGCCAGAGGACCCGCTGTTCGATCTCGGCCAGGACCTTCAGATCGGGGCCGCCGCCCCCGTCGGTCAGATCCGGTCCGCCGCTCCCGTTGTGTCCGTCCTGAGCCACCGGCTCCACCCGGACCGGCTTGGCCTGCTCCGCCCACGTCGGGTCCGGGCCACCGCCGTCGTTGGTCATTTCGCCAGGTCCTCCACCACTTCCGCGCCCGGATGACCCGACAGGGTTGTGGGCGGGACCAGCAGTTTCCGATCCCGACTGCCACCGCCGATGATCAGCTTCTCCCGTTCCATCACCCGGCTGTCGATCCACAGCGGGAGCGCGGTCGTTGAGCCGAACGGGGTGACCCCGCCGATCTCCATACCGGTCAATTCCTTCGTCTGCTCGGCCGAGGCGAACGAACACTTGCGGACCCCGAGTTTCTTGCGCACCACCTTGTTCACGTCGAGGCGGGTGTTGGCCAGCACCAGACACATGACGTAGCTGGGGGTCTCCCCTTTGCCGATCACGACGATGGCGTTGGCCGAGTCCTCCGGGGCGTACCCGTATGCCTCGCAGAACTGGGCGGTGTCCGCCAGCTCCGGGTCACAGGGGACGATGTCGTGGTCCAGGCCCAGCTCGGTCAGCTGGTCGACAACCGGGTCGTTGGGGGAAGGCTCAGTCATTGGGCCACCCTACTTGGCCCGTTGCGTGAGGAGGCCCGTCAGGTTGTTGCGGCCCAGGCGGCGATGGCCGGGACGAGTTCCGGGTCGAAGTCCAGCACCGGATCGTCGGTGCGGCAGTCGTGGATGACGATGTCGGTGTACCCGACCTCGCCGACCTGTTCGGCGAACCGGCGGAAGACGTCGAGGCTCTCGGTTGGGTAGGTGGTGGCGGCGGGGACGAACACCAGTTTCCGCAGTGCGTCCGGGTCCCGCCCCAGATCGTCGCAGCTGATCATGAAGTGCTTCATCCGGTTCGCCAGGTCGGTGATGTGGGCGTCCGGCGATTCCGGTGGGCCGCTGGTGTCGCCCATGGTGATCCAGACGTCACAGAACCGCGACGCCAGCCGTCTGGTCCGTGGGCCGCCGGACGCGACGGCAAGCGGAAGCCGGGGCTGTTGGAGACACCCGGGCAGGTTCCGGGCCTCATCGATGCTGAACCACTCCCCCTGATGGTTGGTGAGCTCACCCCGCAGGAGGCCGTCCAGGGTCTCGACGAACTCCTCGAACCGGCCTGCCCGCTGTCCCGCGGTGATGGGTTCGTCACCCAGGGCGATTGCGTCGAATCCACCGGTACCGGTTCCGACCCCCAGGATGAAGCGTCCGTCCGAGAGGTGGTCGATCGACATGGCCTCCTTGGCCAGGGTCACCGGATGACGGAAATTGGGACTGGTGACCATGGTGCCCAACGTGATGGTCGACGTGCTCAGCGCAAGGCCGCTCAACCAGGGGATGGTGGCGTGCCAATCCCGGTCCCGGTAATGTCGCCAGGTGAGGTGGTCGTAGAGCCACAGGTGTTCGTACCCCATGGCTTCGAGTTCCTGGGCTCTGGTGACCGTCGCCGGCCACGAGTCGGTCGGCATTTGTACGATTCCCACCTTCACGTGAGCAATGGTACGGGCCGGTCCCGTCGGTTCGCATGATCGAGGCGGGAGAAGAGGTTCCACAGGGAGGTCCTGCTATGGAGGTAACCGCATCGGTGGAGATCGCTCGGCCGCCGGCCGAGGTGTTCGCCTACCTGGCGGACATGGCGAACAACCCGGTCTGGCAGCGGGGTCAGCAGTGGTGTGAGTGGACCAGCGAACCACCCCTGGACGTCGGCTCGACGTACGACCAGGTCGCCAGTTTCCTCGGCCGCACCATCACCTCGTCCTTTGAGGTGGTCGAGTTCGAACCGGGCAGTCGAATCCGCATCAAGACCACCGGTGGAACCATGCCGATCGACGTGACCCGGGAGGTCGCTCCCGCAGGCGACGGCACGTCCTCGTTGGTCAGTGCCGTGGTCCGCGGTGAACCGGCGGGTTTGCTCGGCGTCCTGACCAACATCGCCGCACCGCTGATGCGGATGATGGTTCGCAACAGCGTCCGCGGTGACTATCAGCGGCTCAAGGAGATCCTCGAAGAGCGGGCCTGAGTCGTTCCTGCTGTTCGACGGAATGGCGATGCGAGCCATGCCGGTGGCCGTCCGATCGGTCGGTTTGAACCAGGCGGTGGTTGTGGCAGAGTGCTGGCATGGCTACCTGCGCATTCCTCGGTCTTGGCAATATGGGCTACCCAATGGCCGGTCACCTGGCCGCCGCCGGGCACACGGTCCGGGTCTACAACCGCACGGCGGAGAAAGCCGAGCGGTGGACCGCCGAGCACACCGGGTCGGCCCACGCCACTCCGGCAGAGGCGGCCACCGGCGCTGATTTCGTGTTCGTCTGCGTCGGTGGTGACGATGACGTCCGCGGCGTGGTCTACGGCGACACCGGAGCCCTCGGCGCCGTGGCCGGCGGGGCGGTGATCGTTGATCACACCACGGCGTCGGCCACCCTGGCCCGGGAGCTGGCCGAGGCCTGCGGGCAGCAGGGGGTCGGCTTTGTCGACGCGCCGATCTCCGGCGGCCAGGCCGGAGCCGAGAACGGGCAGCTCAGCGTGATGTGTGGTGGAGAGCCGGCGGATTTCGCCAAGGCCGAGCCGGTTATCGATCACTTCGCCAAGGCCGTCACCCTCCTTGGTCCGGCGGGATCCGGTCAGCAGACGAAGATGGTCAATCAGATCCTTTGCGCCGGCGCCATTCAGGGAGCCGCTGAGGCGCTGGCGTTCGGCGAGCAGGCCGGACTGGACATGGACCTGGTCCTCCAGGCGGTCACCCAGGGCGCGGCCGGCTCGTGGTACCTGTCCAACCGGGGGGAAACGATGGTCAAGGACGAGTTCGACTTCGGCTTTGCGGTCGACTGGATGGCAAAGGATCTCGGCCTGGTGCAATCCGAAGCCGGTGACCTCGGCACGGCGACTCCCCTGACCGAACTGACGGCTCAGTACCTGGCCGAGTCCCAGGAAGCGGGTGACAACCGCATGGACGCCACGTCGATCATCCGCCGTTATCGGGCGAGGCGCGGCGGCTGACCTCCGAACCCGCCCACCGACGTCCGCCGGCGCTAACCGGTGCGGTCGACCAGTTCGGCCAGCGCAGCCAGGCGGGCGATGCGACGCCGTTGGCCGAGGGCCGAAACAGGGGCAACAATCCGCTCGAGCACCGCGGCGCCGGGGCCGCTGAGCTCGGCCGTGAACCGGATGGTTGCGCCGTCGGCTGTGGCCTCGACGGCGTTGTCGTAGTCGAGGTGCCACGGGCCCACCGTTGTCGACCAGCGGTAGCCGCCATCGGGGCGTACCTCGTCCACCCGCATGGGTGTTGCAGTCGGGGCGAAGAAGGCACGGGTTTCGCCGACCCAGCCCGGCTCGACCCGCCGGCTGACGGCGGAGACCGAGGCGACGTGGGGGGACCAGAGTGACCAGGCGTCCACGTCGACCAGCAGCTCGTGGACGGTGGCGGCGGACGAGTCGGTTGTTGATTCGGTTTGGATCATGTGGCGATGCCAATCGTTTGATGGTCGGTCTGCCCCTCATCGAGCGGGGGTCGCAGCGGCCCGGTCCTCTGCCGCCGTCCATGACGGAGACGTGTCGAGTGCCCACCGGGGGAAGCCGATGGTTGCCCGGCCCGCCGGAACGCTCCCGGCCGGCGGTTCGAGGTCCAGCAGGTTCAAGGGCCTGTCGGGAAGCGTAGCTGCCGCGGCCCGGAACAGCGGTCGGTATACGAGCTTGACCGCCACAGGGAGTGGCGGGTCACGCAAGGATTCGACGGCAGCCCACCGGCGTCGGCGCGCCGCAAGTTCCGGCCCCCGCGGGGCCGAAACTTGGTTAGTGAGCGAAGCGATCGGTGCGATGGCGCGACCGGCGATTACCCCTTCACGGAACCGGCGAGCAGGCCACGGACGAAGAACCGCTGCAGCAGGAAGAACACCGTCAGCGGCACAAACGCCTGGACAAACGCACCGGCGGACAGGACGTGCTCCTTCAGACCGAACTCGCCGGCCTGGGAGGCGATCTTGATGGTCGCCGGGTGGTTCACACCGTTTGCGCCGATCATGGTCAGGGCGATCAGGTAGTCGTTCCAGGTCCACAGGAACTGGAAGATGGCAAACGCCGCGATGACCGGGATGGACAGAGGGAACACCAGCCGCCAGAAGATGGTGAAGTGATCCGCCCCGTCGATCCTCGCCGATTCGAAGAGGTCCTTCGGGAGCTGGCTGATGTAGTTGTGCAGCAGGAAGATGGCAAACGGCATGGCAAACGCCGTGTGGGTGATCCACACCGCCGTTGTTGTGCCCGCCAACCCGAGGTCCGGGATGATTGTGACCGTCTTGTCCAGGAACGGGATGGTCTGCTTTGCCCCGTTTGAGTACGCCTGCAGCAGGGGAATCAGCGCCACCTGGTTGGGAATCGCCAGCAGGGAGACCGTTGCGATGAAGTACACCTGGCGACCCTTGAAGTCGATCCAGGCGAACGCATAGGCCGCAAACGCAGCGATGGCGATGGGGATGATCGTGGCCGGGATGGCGATGGCGAAGCTGTTGACCAACCCCTGGGTCAGACCGCCGCTTGCTTCGGCACCGAGCACCTCCTCGTAGTTCTGCAGGCCCGGTGCGATCTCGTCGTCGAAGACGCTCCACCAGCCGGAGTTCCGCTGGGCGTCCCTGGACCGGAAGGAGTTGATGAACAGGCTGAACGTGGGGAGCGTCCAGATGAACACCAGGACCCACAGCACCCAGGTGGGGATGCCGGCCAGGAACCGATAGAGCCGGGCGACGCCGCCGTCCGACTGACCACCGGGTCCGGCCTGAGGAAGAGTTGATGCTGCCATCTCAGAGCTCCCTTTGCATGGTGCGGATGTTGTAGGCCATGACCGGAACCACCGCCAGGAACAACACGATTGCCAGTGCGGAACCGAGACCGAAGTTCAACTCGGTGAAGGCTCGCTGCCACATCTCGTTCGCCACCACCTGGGTGTCGAAGTTGCCGTTTGTCATGACCTTCACGATGTCGAAGACCTTCATGACGACCACGATGAGCGTGGTGACCACCACCCCGATGGTCGGCAGGATCTGCGGTACGGTCACCCGCCAGAAGACCTGGGAGTCGTTCGCGCCGTCAATCTTGGCCGCCTCGATCAGCGAGGAGTCCACCGCCTTGATCGCCGCCGAGAAGATGACCATCGCAAAACCGGTCTGGATCCAGATCAGAACCAGCATCAGCCAGAGGTTGTTGAACGGTTGGTTGTCCGGGAGGAACTGGATGGTGGTCTCCTGGATGATCCCGTTCGCCGCTTCGACGCCGGTGCCGCCCATGCCGCCGCCGCCGGTGAAGCGCCACAGCGCCCAGGCGAACGGCAGGACCAGGATCGACGAGCTGAGCGCCGTGTTCTGGGCATCGGCCCGCATCGCCGAGGTGGCCAACATACCGAGGCCGCCGATGATCGCCAGCAGGACGATGATGCCGATGACCCGACCGACCCCGCCCGTACTGATCCGGCCGAGCTCGACCCAGAGGAAGTTCATGACACCGGTCTGGTCCTTGCTTTCATCCCGCGCGATGTACATGAACCGCCAGATGATGCCGGCCCCGACGAAGGAGATGGCCAGGGGCATGAAGACGAAGGACTTGGCGACGCTCTCATAGCTGGCCCGATCCGCCAGGACGGCCACCACAAGACCGAGTCCGGCCGACAGCGCCACAACGGTCACCACCCACCAGAGGTTGTTGAACAGCGTGCCCCGTAGCGTGGAGAACACCGCAAGCGACAGGATGAACATGCCGGCGATGGCGATGGCTCCCGGGGTACCTCCCATGTCCACCTTCAGCCCGCGATCGAGGGCCGAACCGCCGGATCCACCCGGTCGGTATGACCACAGGAAGAGGGCGGCGCCGATCACCAGGAGGGCGACGATCACCACCACGTTTGCGCCGAGCTGCTCCTCGTCGTCGGCGGTCTGACGTCCGATGACATACTCCAGCAGCCCGACGAGGGCGAGAAGGCCGCCGATGGTGCGCACCAGCAGCCGGCTGCTCTCCAGCGAGTTGCCGGACGTTCTGGCCGCCCGATACCCGACGCCGACCGCGATGACCAGGAGGACCGCCGCCACCCAGAACAGCACGCTGCCGAACAGGTTGAGGCGGCCGGTGTAGTCGAAGCTCCTCGGGTCGGTGAAGATCGACTGGTAGTTCTCCAGCCAGACGAACGTCTCGCTCCGCTCGTCCTTGATCGACAGGAACGCCGTTTTGAGCAGTGGGATGACCAACCCGGTTGCGATGAACCCCAGCGCAGGCATGAGGAAGATCACGCCGCGGGACTTCTGCTCCAGGTTGACCCTGCCGACCGCGTCCAGGTACGGCTTGGCCCCGTAACGCAGCCCGGCGAGCCCACCTGCGACCGTGGTCGCGGTCAGTGTTTCGATCTCCGGCCCACCGCCCAGTGTGGGGAACCCGAAGGTGCCGAGGAGCCAACCGATCAGCGCACCGGTTGCGGCACCGGTGACGAGGTTCCGACCGCGCAGGACGTTGATTCCAACACCGATTGCACCGACCACGATCGGGGAGACGATGAGCGGAACCGTCTCCAACCGGGGCTGGTGGACGTTGAACAGCATGCCGCCGAGCAGCAGGCCGATGGCTGCGCCGCCTGCGGTGCCGATGATGGCCCTGGTTCGGCCATCATCGACGGTGCCGATGGCAAACCCGAGGGCACCGCACAGGATCGCTCCGGTCACCGCGTTCCAGAGCACCAGGATGGAGGTGTCGACCGGGATCCGTTCTGCGAACAGCGTCCCCCAGATCAGTCCGAGCAGTGCGCCGACCCCAAGGCCGATCAG
>JBCCGJ010000188.1:0-11299 GCA_039029335.1 Actinomycetota bacterium
CCCGGTCTACCCGCAGTCGGAGAAGGCCGGGCTCCACACCTGGGAGATCGGGGAGTGGGTGGCCGAGATCCTCCGCCGGACCCTGCCACCGACGGGGCGGGGACTGGTCGACCCGCTGCCGACCTACCTCCTCGACGAGCACGACTTCATCACCCGAGAGGCGGCGTTCCAGGGCATCCACCAGCCGGAGTCGATGCCGGAGGTGTCCGAGGCTCGCCGTCGGCTGGTCTTCGACGAGCTGTTCCGACTCCAGCTGGCCCTGGTGCTCAGGAAGCGGGCGATCGAGCGGACCGAGATCGGGGTCGCCCACACGATCGACGGCCCGCTCCTCGGCCGGTTCACCGAGTTGTTGCCGTTCGCCCTGACCGGGGCCCAGCAGCGGGCGGTCGAGGAGATCCTGGCCGATCTGGCCCGGCCGATCCCGATGCACCGACTGCTCCAGGGCGATGTGGGGGCCGGGAAGACGCTCGTGGCGGTGGCCACCATGCTTGCCGCGGTCGACGGTGGCCATCAGGCGGCGCTGATGGCCCCGACCGAAGTCCTGGCCGAGCAGCACTTCGCCGGGATCAGCCGTCTGCTCGAGGGGCTGACGGTCGAGGACCACGACTCGTTGTTCGCCGATCGGCCCCTGCGGGTCGAGTTGTTGAGCAACCGGGTCGGGGCGGCGGAGCGGAAGCGGATCCTCAGCCAGTTGCTGACCGGCGAGATCGACATCGCGGTCGGGACCCATGCCCTGATCCAGGACAACGTGATGTTCGGTTCGCTCGGGGCGGTGGTGATCGATGAGCAACACCGGTTCGGGGTCGAGCAGCGGGCCGCATTGAGCGACCGGTCCTACGGCGATGCGGTGCCGGACGTCCTGGTCATGACCGCCACCCCGATTCCCCGCACCGCAGCCATGACCGTCTACGGCGACCTGGACGTCTCGATCCTCGACGAACTCCCCCCGGGCCGGACCCCGATCGAGACCCGCTGGGTCCCGGCCCCCGGCACCCTCGAGCCGCCGGGTTCCACCCCGGTCCCGGAGGGCGAGCTCGACCTTCGGCCGGACCCGGTCGAGGTCCAGGCCCAGCTCGACTACATGTGGACCGAGATCCGATCCCAGATCGATGACGGCCGCCAGGTCTACGTGGTCTGTCCGCTGATCGACGAGTCGGAGAAGCTGGAGGTCGCCTCGGCCGAGGCCACGTTCGAGCGGCTCTCGGTCGAGGAGCTGGAGGGGTTCCGGCTCGGCCTGCTCCACGGGCGGCTCACGCCGGCCGAGAAGGATCAGACGATGGAGCTGTTCCGGACCGGGCACCTCGATGTGTTGGTCGCCACCACGGTGATCGAGGTCGGGGTCGACGTCCCGAACGCCACTGTGATGGTGATCCTCGACGCCGGCCGGTTCGGGATCGCCCAGCTCCACCAGTTGCGGGGCCGGGTCGGCCGCGGCGCCCACGCCTCCACCTGTTGGCTGGTCGGGGAGGCGGTGACCGAGGACGGCGAGGCCCGGCTCCAGGCCCTGGTCGAGTCGACAGACGGGTTCGAGCTTGCCGAGATCGACCTCGACCTCCGGGGTGAGGGCACGATCCTCGGCGAGCGGCAGAAGGGGCGGAACGACCTCAAGTTGGCGTCGCTGCGGCGGGATCGGGAGACGGTGGTGTCCGCCAGGCGAGCCGCCATCGAGGTGGTCGACGCCGACCCCGGGTTGGAGAGCCACCCCGGCCTGGCCACCGAGCTCGAGGTCTTTCTCGACGCCGGTGACGCCGAGTTCCTGCTGAAGAACTGATGCCTACGGGCCGGGGGCGGTGGCGTCCCGGGTGATGGCGTCGAGGACGACGTGGGAGACCGCGGTCAGACCCGCGTTGGTCCGGAGGTATTAGGGCAGCTGGAGCAGCGCGATCGACAGGGCCCAGGCCCGGCCCCGGGCCCATTGGGCGTCATCGATGTCCAGCCCGGCCCGGAACGCCGGCCGATCGGCGGTCGGGAGCAGCGTCCAGGCGGCATACAGGTCTGCGGCTGGATCGCCGATCCCGGCCACGCCGAAGTCGAGCAGGCCGGCCAGCCGACCGTCCGCATCGCAGACCACGTTCAGGGGTGAGAGGTCGGCGTGGAGCCACTGCGGGGGTCCGTCCCACCGGGACGCCCGGCGGTCCCGATTCCACACCTCGGCCAGGGTCGCCAGGTCGAGTGCGGCGACCGCATGGGCCGGGTCGCCATCGGGGGTGTCTGCGGCCGTGGCGGCCACGGTTGCCAGCTCGTCGAAGGCCCGCTGGACCTCGTCGTCCCTGGTGTCGACCGGGATGCCCCGGCGACTCGGCGGGGCACCGGTGACGTCCGCCGATCGAAGGGCAACCAGGAAGCTGGCCAGGTCTGTGGCCAGTTCGGCCGGGCGAGGGGTGGCCCCGGTCGGAGGGTTGGTGCCGGGGACCCAGCGACAGACGGTCCACGGCCATGGGTAGCCGTGGCCCGGCTCGCCCCGACCGATCGGTGCTGGGACCGGGAGCGGGAGACCCGGCGCCAACCGGGGCAGCCAGGTCGCCTCGAGATCGACCGAATCGACCGCCCATCCGACCCGTGGTAGCCGGGCGACCAGGTCCTCACCGAGTCGGTAGAGCGCGTTGTCGGTCCCGGCGGAGGGGACCGGTCGGATCGCCCGGTCGGCCAGGTCGGGGAACTGCTCTCGGATCAGTGCTCGGACCAGCGCCTCGTCCGTCCCGACCTCGTCGGTGTGCACCCCCGGTTCAGGCCCGGTACTGGGCGGATACCCGCTTCGGTGCCAGCAGGAGGAAACTCTCGGTGACCCAGCGCTCCAGGTCGGCATCGTCCGGCGGCTGATCCGGTGGGAACCGGATCATCGCCCAGCCCCCCTTCCCGACGTCGAACCGGCCCGGTTCGGATGCGGCGGCCAGGGCCTCGACCTCGGGAACGGACTCGCCGAGCTTGAGCCGGATGTTGCATTCGGCGTCCTTCTCGCCGAGGAACACGAAGTTCTTCCCGCCGGCCTTGAAGGCCCGGTTGACACACGACGTGCCCTCCTCGACCTCGGGGAAGGTCAGGGCGTGGCGCCTGATCCGATCGCTGACGGCGTGCTGGAACGCCTCCGGTGCGGTCCCCATGACGTGCCTCCTCCGGCTCGGCGGCCGCTGCGGGCCGGCCGTGGCAAAACGGTAGTCGCTGGAATCCGGCCCTACCGGTGGATTCCGGCCGTCGGAGGCGATCGTTGCGAAACCGGTGCTTGGCCTCACGTGGGTCCCGGCCCCGCCGACGGGGACCGCATGACCACTCGAATCGCGTGCGCCCTCGCGGCCTTCCTCCTGTTCCTCACCGCCTGTGGTGGCGGAGAGACCACGCCCGAGGCGGTGTCCGCCGAGGACGTGCCGCCGCTGCGTCTGGCCCTGGCAGACATCCTGTCCGTGGCCGAGGAGTCGGCGGCGGCCATGGAGTCGTTGGACGAGCTCTGCCAGCGGGCATTCCCGGCCGGGCCGATCCGGACCGACATCACGGTCGGCCTGGTTGCGGACGTCGCATCGATCGACGACGGCACCTTCAACCAGGCGGCGTTCGAGGGGATGGAGGCGGCCGGCCGCTGTTTCGGGGTCGACACGACCTTCCTGGAGTCGGCCGGTGACGACGCCGAGGTCCAGATCAACTCGATGACCGAGCGTGACGTCGACATCGTGATCACGGTCGGGTTCCAGTTCGAGGCCGCGACCCAGGCCGCCGTGATCGACCGTCCAGACCTCCGGTTCATCGGCGTCGATCAGAACAACCCCACCGAGGCGGCCAACTACGTGGCGATGTCGTTCCAGGACCACCAGGTCGGCTTCCTGGCCGGTACCGCCGCGGCCCTGCTGAGTGAGACGGGGACCGTGGCGGTCATCGCCGGTCCGGACACGATCCCGCCGGTGGTTGCCATCGCCGACGGCTTCGAGGCCGGGGTCCGCAACACCGCCCCGGAGACCGAGGTTCTTCGCCGGCACCTGTCCGGCTTCAATGACGGCGGTGAGGGCGCCACCACTGCCGACGAGGTCATCCAGCAGGGGGCCGATGTCGTCTTCGGGGCCGCCGGCGAGGCCGGTGCAGCCGCCATCCATGCCGCGGCGGCGAAGGGCGCCTCGGTCATCGGGGTCGATCAGGATGAGTACTTCACCACCTTCCTCGGTGGCGGCGATCCGAACGCCGATGCGCTCGTGACCTCTGCGATCAAGCGGGTCGACCTCGGCGTCTTCCTCACGGTGGCGGCGATGGTGGCCGGCGACCTCGAGGTCGGCGGCAGCATCCTGATGGACGCAGCCAACGGCGGCGTGACCTATGCCCCGTTCCACGAGGCGGACGTCCCGGCCTCGGTGGCGACGAAGCTGGAGGCGGTCCGGGCCGCCCTGGCCTCGGGCGAGCTCGACGCAACAGGAACCGACTGACGCCCGGTCGGTCCCGAGCCGCCTGTCATGATCCGCCGAGCCTGGCGAGCCGTCCGCAACCGGAGCCTGCTCCAGAAGTTCGGGCTGATCTCGCTGGTGGCCTTCGCCCTGATCGGCCTGGTGCTCGGTCAGATGCTGCGGACGACGGTTGAGCGGCAGATCCTCGCCGGCACGATCGCCGAGGCCGAGGTGGTGTCCCGCCTCGGCCTCCAGAGCACCATCGGTCCGGCCGAGCTTCGGGACGGGCTGACCGCCGATCGTCATCGGGCGCTGCAGCTCGGGCTCCGCACCGACTTCTCCCGGATCGACATCGTCGACGCAGTCCTTTGGGACCTGTCCGGCACGGCGGTGTTCTCGGCAAACAGCCCAGCACAGGGCCGCCCCGTCGAGTCCTCCACAGCGTTCGCAACGGCTTCGGCCGGTGAGCCGCTCGCCATGGTGGTCGACCTGACCGACTCCCCGTCCGCCGACCTGTCGCGGCGACGTTACGGCCGCCTGGTCGAGGTCTATCAGCCGGTCAAGTTCGGTTCGGCCGACAACGATCAGATCTCCGGCGTGCTGCGGACCTCGACCCCCTACGAACCGATCGCCGCCACGATCGCGGCCGAGACCCGCCGGCTCTACCTGACCCTCGGCGTGGCGCTGCTCGTGCTCTATGGCGTGCTGTTCCGGCTGGTGGCCGAGGCGTCGGCCGAGCTGCAGCGGCGGGCGGACGAGAACGAGAAGCAGGCGAGGCACGACTCGTTGACCGGGCTCCCGAACCGGATCCTGTTCGCCGAGGAGCTGAATCGGATCCTCGACGAGGGCGAACCGGAATCCCTGGCCGTCGCCCTGATCGACCTGGACCGGTTCAAGGAGGTCAACGACACCCTCGGCCACCACCATGGCGACCTGTTGCTGATCGAGGTCGGTCGGCGGCTCCGTCGCAGTATCCGCCCCGGCGATGCGGTCGCCCGGTTCGGCGGCGACGAGTTCGCCCTGATCCTGGCCGGGGTGACCGGCCGTGACGCAGCGCTGACGGTTGCCGAGCGGATCGCCAACGCCATCGAGGAACCGTTCGAGATCGAAGGTCTGGCCCTCGACATCGGGGCCAGTATCGGCCTCGCCCTGGCGCCGGATCACGGTGAGGAGTTGGCGACGCTCCTCCAGCGGGCGGACATCGCGATGTACCACGCCAAGCGGTCCGGTGGTGGGTGCTCGCTCTACGACCCGGTATTCGACACCAACAGCCGCCAGCAACTGGCGCTCGCCGGAGACCTGCGCCGGTCGATGGCGGACGAGCTGGTGGTCTACTACCAGCCGAAGGTCGACCTGTCCTCCGATCGGGTCTGCGGGGTGGAGGCGCTCGTGCGATGGCAGCACCCAGAACTCGGCCTGCTCGGGCCGGACGTGTTCATCCCGCTGGCCGAACGGGGCGGGATGATGCAGGAGCTGACCGTCGTGGTGATCGAGCAGGCGCTTGCTCAGCTCCGGCGATGGCTCGACGACGCCCAGGACCTCCACGTTGCGGTCAACGTCTCGGCCCGAGGGCTGCACGATCCGGCCTTTGCCGCCATGATCCTCGACGCGCTCGGCCGACACGGGGTCCCGGCCGATCGGCTCGTGCTCGAGATCACCGAGACTGCGATCGCGGCCGAGCCCGATCGGGCCCGGGTGGTGATGGCCGGCCTGGTCGATCGAGGGGTCCGATTCTCGATCGACGACTTCGGGACCGGGTACTCCTCGTTGGCCGTGCTCCGCTCGCTCCCGGTCCATGAACTCAAGATCGACCGGCAGTTCGTCTGCGACCTCGACCACCCCGAGGGGTCGGCCATCGTCGAGTACAGCATTCAGCTTGGGCACATGCTCGGTCTGACCGTGCTGGCCGAGGGCGTCGAGGGCGCGGACGAGCCGAACCGGCTGCGAAAGCTCGGCTGCGACATGGCCCAGGGCTACTGGTTCGCCAGGCCGATGCCGGGGGAGCGCCTGTCGAGGTGGCTCGACGGGCGCCGGCGGGGTACGACCGTCTCGTCCGGAACGCCACCGAGGAGACCGAGCACCGGCCGGGACTACCGCTAGCAGGGTTGGACGCCTGCCGTGCCCGACCGGCAGGGGATCGGCGGGTTTCGTCTGACCGCCGTTGTCCCGAGGCATAGACTCCGGCGATGCCAACCGATGCGGATCCCTCATTGCCAGACCAGCTCGACCAGCGGATCGACGCTGCGGCCTCGGCCTTGATCGAGGCTCGGCGGACCCGGGTGCCCCTCGTCGGTCTGTCGGCCACCGTGGTCCCGCCGGACGTGGTGACCGGTGAGCGGATCGACGACCGGGTCGCCGCTCGAATCGGTTGGGACGTGAGCGGTTGGAAGATCGGCTGCACCTCCGAGCACGCGCAGCGGGTGCTCAACTCGCCGGGGCCGATGGCGGGGCGGGTCTACACGGTGCTTGAGAGCACGGCGGAGGCCGCGCCCGTGCTGTCGGAGGACGAGCTGATGGTCGAGCCCCTGCTCGAAGGCGAGTTCGCCTTCACGATCGGCCAGGACCTGACACCGGATGGTGGTCCGTATGACCGGGCCGCCGTCAAGGGTGCCGTGGCAGACGTTCGTCCTGCCATCGAGATCGTCGGCGGCCGGTTCAGCGGCTTCACCTCCCATCCGATCGCCTCGATCGTTGCCGACGCCGGTTCCAACACCGCCCTGGTGCTCGGTCCGGCGGTCGGCGACATCGACCTGGATCGGTTGGTCGACGTCGCCGGGGCGATGGTGGTCGACGGCGAGGTGGTCGGTTCCGGCACCGGTGCCGACGTGCTCGGCGACCCGATCGAGGCGCTGCGGTGGCTGGTCGACAACCTGGTCGGGCGCGGCATCACCCTCGCCGCCGGACAGGTGGTGACCACCGGGACCCTCACCCAGCTGGCCCCATTTCCGCCGGGGGCGACGGCGGTGGCTCGGTTCGACGGGCTCGGCGAGGCCTCGGTCAGACGGCCGGCCTGAGCGGCCGTCTGCCGTTGCCGGTCAGTTGCCGACCAGCCGGCGGTGGAGGTCGTCGAGCTCGTCGGCGGACGCTCCCCGAACCGGGAACGGGAACGGCAGATCGCCGGCGGTCCGGGGCAGGACGTGGATGTGGAGGTGGAACACGGTCTGCCACGCCGCGATGCCGGTGGCGTGGAGCAGGTTGATGCCGTCGCACCCGAGCCGGTCGGTCAGCAGGTCGGCGACCCGCTTTGCCATCCGGGCGGTGGCGGCCATGTCCTCGGGATCGATGTCGTGGAGATCGGTGGCGTGCCGCTTCGGGATGACCAGGGTGTGGCCCGGGGTGATCGGATTGATGTCGAGGAATGCCAGCGTGTTGTCGTCCTCGAGCACGGTCCTGGCCGGCGCGCGCCCGGCCACGATGGCACAGAAGATGCAGTCCTCGACGCTCATGGCCCGACCAACCGACGCTGACGATCGGTCACCAACGGAACCCGGCGCTGTGGCCGCCGCCGTGGTCCCGGTCGTCGTCGCCGGGGTCTCCGATCACGATGTCCCACCGATCCAGGCAGTCCTCGCACCGGTAGGGAATGATGGTCCCGTCCTCCACCTCTCCATCCTCCGGGAACCATCCGAGGGGATGACAGGTCCCGCCGCAATCGACACAGACGATCCGGAGGTCGGGGAGGGGCACCGGCCCACTGTATAACTGGGTATGGCCACGCCCCTCCCGCCGGACCACCAGGCCCTGCTCACTGCGCCAGACGAGGTCGAGGTCGCCCATCTGGCCCGCGGGGTCGTCAGTGCCGTCGCCGGTCCCGGCGGCTTGTCCGAGTTGCAGGCCCTGGTCCTCGGTGCCCAGTTCGAGGCCCTGACCGGTCACAGCATCGACCTGGCAGCGCTCGAGCCGATCGAACCGGAAGAGTTCGCAGCCGGGATGGCGAGGCGGAACCTGGCCTTCCGGAGCCGGATCGTCCAGCAGATGTTGCTCGGTGAGCTGATCCTGGCCCCGATCCCGCCCGAGGTCTCGGATCGGGTCACCCGGTTCGCCAACGCCCTGTCGGTGACGGACGATCTGCTCGGCTTCACCAGGCGGCTGTCGGAGGGCAGCCTCGGTCTGGCCGCGGTCGACTTCGACCGCAACGGCTACAGCGCCGACTGGGACCCAATGCTCGCCGAGGAGCGGTTGGGCGTTGCCAAGCCCCTGGCCGACGCCTGGGAGCAGTCGGTCGACGATCCGGCGCTCGCGGCCCGGTGGGCCTCGCTGGGCGATCTGCCGGACGGCACCCTCGGCAACGGGGTCTGGCGGCTGTATCGGGCCCGGGGGTTCGAGTTCCCGGGATCGCCAGGCTCGGCGCCACCACTGTTGGCCCAGCACGACTGGGTCCATGTCCTCGCCGACTTCGGGACCACGCTCGAGAACGAGCTGGAGGTCTTCGGCTACATCGCCCGAGCAAACGACGACCCTCGTGGGTTCTCGCTGCTCGCCATGGTCGTCAGCCTGTTCGAGACCGGTCACCTCGCCACTGCGGCCGGGCTGTTCGAGGCCGACACCGGGCATCTCAGCACCCGGGGTATGGCCACCCGGCTGGCCGATGCGTCCCTGCGGGGTGCGCTGACTACCGGGAGCAACGACTTCATGGCCCTGGACTGGTTCGCCATTGCCGACCGCCCGCTCGACGTGGTCAGGGCGGAGTTCGGGATCCCACCGAAATCGGCCGCCGCAGTGGCCGCCGGCAGCGTGTCGGCCTGGGAGCCGGGCGGGATCAGTCCGTTCCAGTTGCGGGCCGGCATGGCGGCGGCCGAGCGCGATGGCCGGCCCTATGAGGCGTTCGGGGCCACCGTCGACGGCGGTCCGGGCCGGTGACGGTCGGGTTTGCAGAAACGCACGTGCAAGATAGCAAAAAGTTAGCCGATACCTAACAATAGATAGTGGTGAACAGGTGACAAACTTCGTACGGCGGCCATTTTCACTTTTTTTCTCACGGTCAGGATCAGATTCCCCACGGCGGAATTGTACTACCTTCCTGGCTTTGTCCGCGACTTCAGGCATGCATTCTTGATCGTTTTGCGAGCAGGTTGCTGCGTTTTACTGAATCTACCAAACACTTTCCTAGGCCACATTTGTGCGGGCCACTAGTTCTTACATATTACCAGCTGCTCAGAAGATCAGAACTTAACTCTAGCGGGCGACTAGTCGAGCTTTTTGCAACTGTATGAAAGCTAGTCGATTGATTCACAGTCTCAAGAAAAGGGGAAATAATTCAGCGGTTCGTGCAGTCGTTTCAGTCATTTTAGCCGTTAGTCGCAGGGGTACAGCACACTGCGAGGGATAATACTCAACGCCATTCCGACAGCAACTGACTTGGAGTTCGAGGTTTTAGTGCAAGTACCAGACCAGATATGCTAGGCGAACGCGCCCAATGTGAGTTCTGAAATAGCTGTGGATGATTTTCAAGGGTTTCATCAAAAACAATGTCTCTTTATGCTACGTGCATGATAATTGAAACAAGTTTCATGTACTGCTTTCGCCTAGATTTTACCAGTCTTTACTTTCTGAGGACAATCCTCGGAGTCGGGATGCTGTGTCACTGCAAACTTCCACACGGCCACACTATCGCAATCAGGAACCATCAACCGTAAGTTTCTGGTTTGAATCCCGGGGTTGTGACTGATAATGTTTTCTGTCTTTGCTTGAAAGTTTTTGATTGTGAAGATAAAATGCTGTGTTTGTTTGTTTTATTTAATCCACGATGGCTATGCAGTCAATAAGGATGAAAAGCAGAAGAGTGAGGCTATAAGATTAGCCTAGATAAGCAGAGCAGTCTTTTTCGTGCTGGCCCATTGGAGATCCCGCGCGCCGTACAAAACAACATTCTCATGCCGCAACTACTACATTACTACATTTTACTAGTACGGGCAGGTGAAATCGCGAAGGAATTCTCCTCGAGGTGTTGGAGGCTGTTCATATTGGTCTGTGGAAGCCTGATTTGTGTGTCCAAAAGTCTCATGCCACGTTGGTCCTTTTTAGCAGTTTGTTTGGTTAGGTGTGATTTTGAATGAGTTTTCACTTGTGATTGACTGCACTGGACACTGGGGATCTGAAATTCAAGTGAGGTTCATGCCAGGTATAATGCTTTGAATATGGGTTTGGTCCACTTTGACAGAGCGTTGTAGAATCTCACTCACAAATTACATCTGCCTGTAGATTCTGGACATGGTTGTTCGTGTCCCCCTTCTGGTTGCACATGCCGGTGCCTTTTTGTTTCTTGATTGCTGTTGCTACGAGATTGGATTGAAGCAACAATGGCAAACCACTCTGAACATCAATGAATATGGGCCCTAGGAGAAACACTGATGGTTCAATGCACACGTACGGCACACACGTACCACAGGTTCACTGGGCGTGCAACATGGTGTATGGACTGATGGGCCACCTGTACCTGTGGGGTGTCATCATACATGCATGGCATTCTATGACAAATGAGACTAATGAGACAGACTTTGACGGTGCTGTGCTCAGTAATTGACGAGGCTTGGTTAGGAGCAGAAATTTACCAGAAAGGCCAATGTCCCACTGAACGCATTTATTTATTTATTTTTTTTACTTTTCTTGCTGCAGGTAGTAATGGGCATTCGGAGAGTAGTCTTCGGAGATCTGATGACAGTTTGCAAGTCTCATCAACACAGCCTAGCACACCCCGCCCGTCACTTTCTGACAGTCCTCAAGATGGAGTCTCCTCTATGAATCGCTCATCACAAGGCAGCAATCCCGATAAGAATGCAGTGACAACTGGCTACAAGCACCAGCTGCAGCAGCAGCAGCAATGGTGGCAGCAGCAGCAGCAGCAGCAGCAGCAGCAGCAGCAGCAGCAGCAGCAGCAGCAGCAGCAGCAGCAGCAGCAGCAGCAGCAGCAGCAGCAGCAGCAGCAGCAGCAGCAGCAG
>JBCCGJ010000189.1:0-11299 GCA_039029335.1 Actinomycetota bacterium
GCTCGACAAGCTCGGCCCGCTGGCCGAACGAACCGGCCGGACGCTGATCCCGATCAACCCGAACGGCGATCGCCAGACCAGAGATCTGGTCGACGAGCTGACCGACGGCCGCGGTGCAGATGATGTGGTGGTCTCGGTCCCGGTGGCGCCGATCATGGCCGACGCCGGAACGCTGCTGGCCCCCAACGGCATGCTCGTGTTTTTTGCCGGCATCGCAAACGGCACCGAAGGTCCGCTCGACATGAGCCGGGTCTACCTGGACAACGTCCAGTACACCGGGACCTCCGGTTCCTCGATCGACGATCAGGCGGCGGTGCTGGACAAGGCGAACGCCGGAACCCTCACCCCGGCGCTGAACCTGGCGGCGATCGGTGGGATCGAGGCCGGCCGGGACGGCGTCCAGGCGGTGCTGGAGGGACGGTTCGCCGGCAAGGTTGTCATCTTCCCCCAGGTTGCCGGAGTGCCGCTGACCGGTCTTGAGGAGTTGAAGTCAACCGCACCGGAGGTCGCCGCGGCGCTCGGCAGCCGGGGCGAGTGGACCGAGGCGGCGGAGCGGGCGCTGATCGAACACTACGGCGTCGGAGCATCAGGGTGACCAGGGCCGATCGCCGGACCGGGACCGGGCAATGATCGCCACGCTGACCGTGAACCCCAGCCTCGACCGCACGGTCCTGGTCGACGAGCTCGCGGTGGGACAGGTGCAGCGCATCGTCGACTCCACCATCGAGGCCGCAGGAAAAGGGGTCAACATCGCCAGGGCCCACGGGACCAACGGCAGACCGGCCCAGGCGATCTTCGCCGCAGGGCGAGACGCCGAGCCGCTGTATCGAGAGGCGCTTGAACCGCTCGGCGTGGCCTGTCGGGTGGTCGAACGGACCGAGCGGACCCGATCGAACCTGTCGGTCATCGAGCGGGACGGCACAACGACCAAGCTCAACGAAGCCGGAGCGGCGCTGACCGAGACCGCACTTGACGCGCTGCTGGCGTTTGCGGCCGACGCCGAGCCGACCGCCATGATCGCCGCCGCCGGCAGCCTCCCGGCCGGGGCCCCGACCGACACCTACGCCACATTGGCGGGGAGGTTGCGGGAGCCGGAGCGGTCGCTCGCCGTTGACACCAGCGGCCCTGCGCTGGCGGCGATGGTGAGGGTTCCCTGCGCCGTGGCAAAACCGAACCTGGAGGAACTGCAGAGCCTGTTCGATCAACCGATCAACACGGTCGACGCCGTGGTGGACGCAGCGGACGAGCTGCGCAACGGCGGCTGGTCGGCCGTGCTCATCAGCCTGGGTGAGCAGGGGGCGATCCTGGTCGGACCGGACGGGGTCCACCATGGCCGATCCGCGGTGGAGACGGTCCGAAACACGGTGGGCGCCGGCGATGCGCTGCTGGCCGGATACCTGGCGGCGGTCGGCGACGGCCACCCGCCCCGTGATGCGCTGGCCGAAGCGCTGGCCTGGGCGAACGCTGCGGTGACCTCTCCGGGGACCGGCGCACCGCCGACAACCGAGAGCGACCGGCGCGCGGTGGCACTTCACACCACGGTCGAGAGACAATTGCCGGTAGGGGAGGCATAGATGAGCGAACCGTTTCCGCTGACACCGATCGCAATGCTCAGGGAGGGGGTTGCGGGGTTCCGGCGCGAGCCGGTGCTTCTTCTGGCCGGTGGTGTACTGACGTTCGCCATCCTGGCGGCAACGCAGATCCCGGCCCAAATGCTCCTGGACGACGGCCGTCAGGTGGCGGCGATCGTGGTCCACCTCCTCGGTGCCGTCCTGGCCGGCACCGCCGCATACCCGTGGTTCACCTACGCGCTGGACGCGGCCCGCCAGGAACCGGGCTCCTTCGCCAAGCCGTTCCAGGCCCCCGACCGGTTCTTCGCCCAATTCGTCGCTGCGTTCTGGTTCTGGGCCGCGGTGCTGCTGGGTGCCCGGTACCTCGCCGGGCTCCCGGCCATCCTGGCCACCGTTTTCTACGCGTTCTACGGCTACGTCATCGTGGACAAGAAGACCTACGGCGGGATGCGAGCCCTCGGCACCAGCGTTCGCCTGGGGGACAAACGACGGATCGCCCTCTTTGCCATCCTGGCCCTGTTTGCGGTGTTCAACTTCATGGCCGCCGTACCGCTCGGCTTTGGGCTGAACCCGCTCTCGGTTGTTGCGGCAACCGCGCTGCTGCTGGTCAGCACCTCGATCACGATGGTCGCCGGTGCCGCGCTGTACGACACGCTGAAGGTGAACCTCCCCGATGGCTGAACCGGTGGCCCTCCAGGGTGTCGGCGCAGCCCCCGGGGTCGTTGTCGGGCCGGTGCTGGTCATCGACCTCGTCGAGGTGGTGGTGCCCGACCTGCCGGACCCGGACCAGGCGTTTGCCGATGCGGCCGTTGCGGTGCAACAGGACCTGGCGGCGCTCGCCGCCCAGGCCAAGGGCCGGGGACGGGACGAGGCTGCGGACGTGCTCACCGCCCAGTCCCAGATGGCCGAAGACCCGATGTTGACCGGTGCGGTCTCCGAAAAGCTGCACGCCGGGCTGAGCCTCAACGCGGCGATCGTTGAGGCGTCAGCCGAACTGTCGGCCATGCTCCGCAACCTCGACGACCCGTACCTTGCGGCCCGGGCCGCGGATGTGGAAGAGGTTGTCGACCGGGTGGCCAGAAACCTGGCGGGCGTCCCCGCCCGCAACGTCGTTCCCGGTGAACCTGCGGTGATCATCTCGGAGACCCTGACCGCGGCGGAGACCGCCCAGATGGATCCCGAACAGGTGCTGGGGTTCGTGACCGAGACCGGTGGGCCGACCAGTCACGTGGTGATCATCGCGAGGTCAATGGGGGTACCGGCGGTGGTCGGCACGGGCCCGGTCACCGAGGCGGTCACCACCGGGGAGACGGTGGCCATCGACGGACGGACGGGCGAGGTGATCGTTCGACCGGACGATCACCGCGTCGACGAGTTCACAAAACGATCCGATGCCCACCGGGCGGCCGTGACGGCAGCCGAAGCCTGGCGGGGGAAGTCGGTGGCCTACGACGAACGGCCGCTGACGGTTGCGGCAAACGTGGCCAACCAGTCCGACCTGGACCGGGCGGTGGCCGAAGGGGCGGACGGCATCGGCCTGCTTCGGACCGAATTCCTGTTCCTCGACCGCCCGGAACCGCCGACCGAGGACGAACAGTATGAGTTCTACCGGCGTGCGGCTGCGGCGTTCGACGATCCGGTGGTGATCCGGACCATGGACATCGGCGGGGACAAACCCGCCGACTACCTCACGATCCCGGGTGAGGAGAACCCGTTCCTCGGGGTGCGGGGCGCTCGGCTCTACCGCCATCACGCCGAGGTGTTCGAGACCCAGGTCCGGGCCATCCTGCGGGCAGCAGCCGACGGTGACGTGTGGTTGATGGCGCCGATGGTGTCCACGATCGAGGAGATCGTCGACCTCCGATCGTGGGTGAACCGGATCGCCGAGCAGACGGCCGGCGGGTTGGAACCGGTGCCGTTCGGGGTGATGGTCGAGGTCCCGGCCTTGGCGCTCACGGTCGACGCCGCAGCGCAACACGTCGACTTTCTCAGCATCGGCAGCAACGACCTGACCCAGTACACGTTGGCCGCCGACCGGACGAACGAGGGCCTCGGCCACCTCCAGGACGCCATGCACCCGTCCGTGGTGAAGCTGTGTGAGCTGGTGGCAATCGGCGGCAAACATGCCGGCATCTCCACCTCAGTGTGTGGGTTGTCCGCCGCCGACCCCGTCGCCGCCGCGGTGTATGCCGCAATGGGGATTTCCAAGCTCTCGGTCAGCCCGTCGATGGTCAATCAGATCAAGGCCGCAGTGGCCCAACTCGATCCGGCCGGCGGCGCACGCGCGGTCGCCGACGCGGTCACCGCATCGTCGGCCGTGGCGGCCAGGTCGGCGGTTGAGGCCTGGCGGTCCGGGCCATGAGCACCTCTCTGGACAGCCGGGTCATTCGGATCCTGCGCTGGCTGGTCGACCAACCGGGTGTCCGGACCACTGCGGATCTGGCCGCCGACCTGGGGCTCAGCGAGCGTGCGGTCCGCTACCGACTGTCGACGGTCGACAGCTACCTGCGGGAGTGGGGTGCGGCTCTGCATCGCCACCGGGGCGCCGGGTTGTACGTGGAGGCCGGCCGGGACATCCGTTCCCGAATCATCGACGACCTCAGCGGACGCTCCGAAGCACCGCGGGTCTACGCCCCGGACGAACGGAGCAACATGGTCATCGCCGCGCTGCTCTGGGCGGCACCGGAGACCATCTCGCTCGACCGGATCCACGAGGAGCTGGAGGTCTCGAAGACCTCGGCGCGCCGCGATCTGCAGATGTGCGAACCGTGGCTCACCCGGAACGACCTCCCCCTGGTCCGACGGTCCGGTCGGGGGATCCAGGTCATCGGACCGGAACGTCGGATCCGCCAGATGATGGTGCAGCTGCTGCTGAAACCGTTCCCGAGGATGTGCTGCTGGCCTACCTCGGTTCCGACGCGGCCAACCTGGAGCAGCAGGCGGCCAGGATCGCCGTCGGCATCCGGGAGCGGTTGAACGCACTGCCACTTCAGGAGGCGGCGGCGATCGTTCGGAACAGCCCCATCGGGCAGCGTCTGGCCGCCGGTCGGGGGGAACTGGTCTTCTCCCTCTACGTTGCGGTCACCATCGCCCGGATTCGGGAGGACCGGCCGGTGGACACCGAGACCGGTCGGCAGCGATCGGTTCTGGACCATCCGGTCGCCGAGGCCGTGACCGCGCTGGTTCCCCGCCTGGAGGAACTGATCGGGGAGCCGATGGAGGAGGCGGAGATCAGCGCCGTCACCGAGTATCTGCTCGGGTTGGACACCCTCCAGGTTGCCCGGGCCGTTGCCGAACCGGAGGAGGAGGCGCTGGTCGACGAGCTGTTGACGATTGCCGGCGAACGCCTCCATCCCGCCCTGGCCGAGGATCCGGAACTGCGACGCGGGATGCTCGCCCACATCGGCCGCCTGCGAGTGAGACTCCGACACGGGCTGCCGGTCCACAACCCGCTGCTCAACGAGGTCCGGGATCGGTATCGCGACGTGCACGAGGTGGCACTGGAACTGGGCGAGACGTTGGAGAGCCATCTCGGATCGGGGATCGGCGAGGACGAGGTGGGGTTCCTCACCATGTATCTGTGTGGCGCCATGGAACGGGCCCGTCTCCGGCCCCGGAGACGGGCGCTGGTGGTCTGCCCGAGCGGCATGGCCACCGTCTGGGTCCTGGTCTCACGCATCCAGGCCGAGTTCCCCGAACTCGAGCTGGTGGAGGTGCTCTCCGAGACGAAATACGAGGCCCTCGACCATCGGGACTACGACCTGGTCATCACCACGGTCCCGGTCGACGAACACGCCGCCCCGGTTGTCGTGGTTGGTGCGCTGCTGTCCGCCGGGGACGTGGCCAGAGTGGCAGAACACGTGTGACGATCTGACAACAGGTCCGCCGAGCTGATCGACCGGCGGCGCCGTTACCCGTCTAAAACCGCAAAAAAGGGGCCTCGTTCAGCCAATTTTGGGCCGTCTGGTGACGATTGTCATAGGTTGTCACAACTCATCACCGCCCTATTGGGAGTGGTTGGCTGAGGGCCCGGGCCATCAAGCTGAAACGTGTAGTACGTCTAGATAGGGGGAGGACCCGAAATGCTCGAAAGAGTACAGAGAGTGGGCGGTTTTCTCTCCAGCATGGTCATACCGAACATCGGTGCGTTCATTGCCTGGGGATTGATCACCGCCCTCTTCATCCCGACGGGGTGGCTGGCCAAAACCAGCCTCGATTGGGACTGGGATACGATCACCGGGGCAACTGTCGGCCCCATGATCAAGTACCTGCTGCCACTGCTCGTCGCCTACACCGGTGGCAAGCTGATCCATGGTCATCGTGGTGGTGTGCTCGGCGCTGTCGCCGTGATGGGGGTCATCGGTGGTGCGTCGTTTGAGCTCGACTCCGGGGCCGCAGGCGATCCGCCGCAGTTCCTCGGTGCGATGCTGGTCGGACCGTTGGCCGGTTGGGTCATGAAGCAGATCGACGATGCACTCGAGGATCGAACACCAGCGGGCTTCGAGATGCTGGTCAGAAACTTCTCCCAGGGCATCGCCGGTGTGGTGTTGGCCATGCTGGGGTACGTCATCATCGGTCCGATCATGGCCGCGCTGGCCAGGGCCTTCGGCAACATGGTGGAGAGCATCGACGATGCCGGCCTCCTGCCGCTGATGGACCTGCCGATCGAGGTCGGCAAGGTGCTGTTCCTCAACAACGCCATCAACCACGGTGTGCTCACCCCGCTGGGCACCACCGACGTTGCCGAGAACGGCCGCTCCATCTACTACATGCTGGAGTCCAACCCCGGACCGGGTCTCGGTCTGCTGCTGGCCTACTGGTTCGTCGGAACCGGCCTGGCCAAGCAGTCCGCACCGGGCTCGATCATCATCCACTTCTTTGGTGGCATCCACGAGGTGTACTTCCCGTACGTCCTCATGAACCCGGTCATGATCGGCGCCATGTGGGCCGGCGGTATCTCCGCCGACATCGTCTTCTCGGTCACCAACGCCGGTCTCACCGGGCCACCATCACCGGGCAGTATCTTCGCCTACCTCAGTTTCTTACCGTCAGAAGCGGGACCTGCGGTAGGCGTTCTGGCCGGTGTGGCAGTCGGTGCCATAGCGGCGTTCCTGGTCGGCACCGTGCTACTCCGTATGTTCCCGGTACCGGAGCTGGACGACTCAAGCGACGACGCCTCGCTGGCCGATGCGATGGAGGGTGTACCGGGCATCGCCTGATCAACGGGGTCGGACCCCTAGAACGACCCCGAGGCACCCGGGCGGACGGCAGGAGAGTCCGCCCGGGTGTCGACACCGCCGACCGTGTCGTACGGACAGGCGGATTGAACGGCATCACCAGCGGCAGAGCCCGGTTTGGCGAACCTACCGAACGAGGAGATAGAGAACATGACGGACAAAGTGATCGCATGTCGGGTGGTCACGAGACGGATGGTCACGAGACGGGTGATCGTATGACGGACAGAGTGACGAAGCAGGCGGGGGACGTGAAGCTGATCGTCTTTGCGTGCGAGGCCGGGATGGGCAGCAGCCTCATGGGGGCGAACCAGCTGAAGAAGATGGTCAAAAAGGCCAAGCTGGACATCACGGTGATCCACTGCCCGGTCGGCCAGTTGACGGACGAGGCCGACGTGATCGTGGTGCACAAGGGCCTGGCGGGCCAGGCGAAGCAGCGGGTCCCCGAGGCGGCGATCGTGCCGTTCACGCTCTTCATGAACGACCCGGCTGTCAAGGCGCTGGTCTCGGACCTCCAGTCCGGCGAAGCCATCGTCTCGGTCCTGTGACTCAGCAGGATCCGGACCTGTCGGTCCTCCGATTCGACGACATCCACGTCGGCTGCTCCGCGGATTCGATGGAGGAGGCAATCGAGTTCGTCGGACGGCACCTCGTCAATCGGGGCAAGGTGACCGAGGAATACATCGCCGGCATGCAGAAGCGGGAGACCGTTGTGTCGACCTATCTCGGCAACAGCGTTGCGCTGCCCCACGGCGTGCTGGAGAGCAAGGAGCACATCATCAGCACCGGCCTGGCGGTGGCCCAATACCCGGACGGAGTTGACTGGCAGCAGGGCACGGCCCGGTTGGTCGTCGGGCTGGCCGCCGTCGGAGAGGACCACGTCGCCGTGCTGTCGCAGCTGGCCGAGGTGCTGCAGGACGAAGAGCTCTGTGAGCTGCTTGCCACCACCGATGACGCCCAGCTGATTCATCAACATCTCACCGCTGCGGCGGACGAGGAGGACGAATGAGCCAGACCACCGAAGTGGTGATCACGAACAGCCAGGGCCTGCACGCCAGACCGGCGGCGGTGCTGGTGGAAACGATGAAGGGGTTCGACGCCAGCCTCTCGATCTCGGTCGGCCCAAAAACCGCCAACTGCAACAGCATCATGAGCGTGCTGGCACTCGGCGCCGGTACCGGGGCAACCGCAGTGCTGGAAGCCGACGGACCGGATGCGGAACGGGCGACGGAAGCAGCCGTCGCCATCTTGACATCGGACGAAGACTGACGGGAGCGAACCGCCATGGCCAGACTGAATCACGACGAGCTCACGGCGGCCATCGCCGAGAAGCTAAGCGCAACCCCGGACCCGTCCGGTGCGGCGGACCTGATCTGCGACCGCGGTGCCATCGTGGTCGCCGCCGATCCTGACTCGCTGAAGGCGGCGTTCAAACGGGCGAAGAAGATCGACGGCTACCGCTGGGTGGCCATCAATCGGTCGGACCTCTTCGCCGCCAACCCGCTGTCGCTAGGCTCCAAGGCCGGCATCTTCGACCAGTCAGGCGAGATGTTGAAGAACGCGGACGTCCCCCGCCGCAAGGTCTGAACCAGCGTCTGGTCTGGGGTCGACTTCGGGTCGGTCCCCGCCTGACCGAGCGGTCGACCGTGTAATCGCCTGTGTGTTCGAACATGCGCTGAGGGAGCGTCATGCCAACCGATCGAGCCAACTGGTCCGACAACTTCACCTTCGCCGCCGCCTCGTTTCATCAGCCGCGGTCTGTGGCGGAGGTGCAGGGGATCGTCGCCCGGTCCGATCGGGTGAAGGCCGTCGGGACCCGTCACTCGTTCGTGCCGGTCGCCGACTCGCCCGGCGGCGCGCTGGTGGACCTGTCGCTGTTGGCGCCGGAGGTCACCATCACACCGGACGGCCGCACGGCGTCGGTCACCGCCGGCACATCGTACGGGGTTCTGGCCCAGGAGCTGGAACGGTGGGGTTATGCGCTCTCGAACATGGCGTCTCTCCCCCACATCTCGGTCGGCGGGGGTACGGCAACCGGTACCCACGGGTCGAGTGACCGAACCGGCATCCTGGCCACCGCGATCTCGGCGCTGGAACTGGTGACCGCCGACGGCTCGCTGATCACCGTCGACCGTTCCGATCCCGACCTGGCGGCCATGGCGGTCGGCCTTGGTGCCTTCGGCATCATGACCAGGGTTCACCTGGACGTCGAGCCGAGCTACCGGATGCGCCAGGACGCCTACCTCAACGCTCCCTGGGACACCGTCCTTGCCTCACTGGACGACGTCATGGCGAGCGCATACAGCGTGAACCTTGGCGGCACATTCGGCACCGATACCCTGCGACAGATCCTCCAGAAGGTACGACTTGATGAGGACCCACCGGACGCTCCGCCGGTGTTCTTTGGCGGTACCTGGACGCCGGATGAGGAGCTACCACCGCGACCGGATGCATTTCCTCGCGGCGGTATTGCGGGGCCGTGGCACGAACGCCTGCCTCACTTTCGTCCGGAGGGAGCGCCATCCCTTGGCGGCGACGAGTTGCAAAGCGAGTACTTCGTCGACCGCGCGGACGGACCGGCCGCCCTTGAGGCGTTACGGGCCATCGGCCACCTGATCGACCCACACCTGTGGGGCACGGAGATTCGGACGACAATCGCCGACGATCTGTGGCTCAGCCCTGCCTATGGGAGGGACACGCTGTGTATCGGGTTCACCTGGCGACGCCACCTGACCGAGGTACCGGCCCTGCTGCCCACGGTTGAAGAGGCGCTGCTGCCGTTCGAGGTGAGGCCCCATTGGGGGAAACTGTTTCACATGACCGATCTGGCCTCCCGGTTCCCCCGGCTTTCGGATTTTGTGAACCTTGCGGAACGATATGACCCGGACGGCAAGTTCTGGAATCCCTTCCTGGACCGGCTGATCTGACCGGCCGAACAAGCGGGTCGGACAGGCAGCCTCACCATCGCATGGACTAAGGATCAGGTCGCCGGGCACTTGAGAGCCTTCCCCGGCGGCGACAACCGGCTTCAAATCAACGACGTGACGGTGCCGAGGACAGGGTGACCTTCTGAATCCCGCCCCGCCCCCTGGAACGCAGGGCGGCAAGGCAGGGCGGGAACGCAGAATATTGCCGGACATCGGGCCAGTCGATCGGCAAGACTCTGCTCGTGGCCGACGAGCACACCGAAACCGAAACAGTCGAACCGTTCCAACCGTTGACCACCGAGCGGCTGACGATCCGAGCCCCGGTCATGGCAGATCTTGACGCGCTGGTGGAGCGGCGGAACGATCCGGACGTGGCCTTCTACCAGGACTGGCCACTCCCCTACCTCCGTGATCGGGCCGAGGAACGGCTGCAGGCGGTGGTCGACCGTGGCGGCCCCGCCGACGAAACCGGCTACATGGTCACCGTGACCCTCCGGGACGACGACACACCGATCGGAGACCTCTACCTAGGCCCGTCGGAAAAGTGGCGGGTTGCCGAAATCGGGTACACGTTCGCTCGGCCGTACTGGGGCAAGGGCTACGCGGTCGAGGCGGTCGATGCGCTGCTGGATCACCTGTTCGACGAGCGGGGACTCCTCCGAGCCCACGCCTCGTTCCACCCGGACAACGTCGCGTCGGCCCAGGTGCTGGAGCGAGCCGGGTTCCTGTGGGAGGGCCAGACGAAACTGTCGTTCTTCAACGACGACCGCCCGGAGCCGGAGAATTCCGACGACGGGTTCTACGGCCTGACCAAGGCCGACCGGGAGGCGTGGAAGAACCGGAAGACCGGGCCGCCGGATGAGGTGAGCCTGATCGACATCGACCACAAAAACCAGCGGGACGTCGGCCACCTGGCAACCCACAAGTCGCAGGAGCGGTTCGTGGCGACCGTACCCCAGAGCTTTGCCGACGCCCTGTTTCCCGAACCGGAGGACGGGCATCCGGTCACCCCCCGAATGTGGGCAATTCAGGCTGACGGTGAGCTGGCCGGCTTCACGATGATCGCGGAACAGACCGAGCATCACGACGAGCCCTACCTCTGGCGCCTGCTGATCGACCGCCGGTTTCAGCGCCGAGGCATCGGCGGCCGAGCGGTTGACCTGGTTGAGGAGTACTGCCGAGCAAAAGGAGCAACCACACTCCTCGTCTCGTGGGAGGAGGGTCGGGGCGGGCCGGAGCCGTTCTATCTGGCCCGAGGCTACGTGCCGACCGGGGAGCGACCCTACGATGAGGTCGAAGCCCGCAAGCAGTTGTAGACGGAGGCCCCCGACCGTGCCGGACCAGCGGCGATGAACCAGCAGGACAACAAACGCGATGGCACCGATCACCCTGGCGGTGCCCTGAGTCCGGTTGAAAAGCTGCTCGATCAGCTGAACCTCGAAGAGTTGGACGTCAACCTCTTCCGGGGCGACAACCCGGCCGAGCGCCGCCGACCCCGGGTCTTCGGCGGGCTGGTCGCCGCCCAGGCGCTTCGGGCCGCAACGAGGACCGTAGAGGTCGATCACCA
>JBCCGJ010000190.1:0-11253 GCA_039029335.1 Actinomycetota bacterium
ATCGGACGGCGAGGCGGCGACGGGCGACTGCACGTCCTTCGGCGACGCCTCCAGCGGCGGATACGTGTGACTCACCATTGCTGACTCACCCTTACGCAGTAACTCCTGCCACTTCTGCCAGACTCCTGCCCATGGCCCTAGCGGCCTACCAGCACGACAAAAGAAGCGATCCCGCCTCTTCCGCCGTTGTCAACTCCGTGCTCCCCGGTGCCCAACACACCCGGGGCATTCCTACTTCCTGACAAACACCCGCTGCACGCGTGCTTGCTCGGACTGTCAGGAACCGAAGCACATCCGCCGTTGCATGGACTCCGCTCCTGCCGCCCCTGACCTTAGCCACATTACGGACTGATTACACGACAATCAGCAACAAGCGTGCGGAGCCCGGTAGCCGGTCGGCCGTTCGATAGCCGAAAAACCCCTCTGGTTGTGAGGTAAAAGCCGCCCGCTGTGGAGGAAAAAAATCAGGTTTGGAGCGTGAGCACTTCTGACACATTTGCCACCGCATCGGGCCAGGACGCCGGTGGTTCGGCCGGTCGGATGACGAACTTTGAGAAGCCGACATCCAGGAAATCGCCGATGCGGTCGGCCAGACCGGCCGACCCGACGGCGATCACCTCGCCAGGGTCAAGGTCCGCCCGGCGGGCCACAACCGATTGCGCCACCGCTTCGCTGATCGTCTCGTCGACCCAGCTGATGTTGACCCCGAAGTGCTCATCCTCCACCTCCCGCCCGGCCGCGGCAGCCGCCTCGTCGATCACCGTCTTTGCTTCGGCCGCCTCCGCCGGCGTGCACAGGCCGGGCATCCAACCCTCACCGATCCGCCCGCACCGACGAAGTGCCGCCGGCACCTGTCCGCCCAGCCAGACCTCGAGCGGATCCTGCTTTGGGGTGATGGCCAGCTGCACGTCATCGCAGCGCACATGCTCCCCGGCGAAGGTCACCCGCTCCCCCCGCCACAGCGCCCGCATGACGGTCAGCATCTCCTCCAACATGGCGGAACGGTCTCCTGCGGCGACACCCTGGGCTGCCAGCTCCGCCGGTTGGCGAAGTCCCAGCACCGCAAGCAGCAGCAGGCGACCGTCCGACAGCTGGTCAAGGGTGGCCAGTTGCTTGGCCAGCAGTACCGGGTTCCGCCCGGGCAGGATCAGATGAGTGCCGATCTTCAGCTTCTGGCGGCGGCCCGCCGCCGCCGCCAGGGCGGCCAGCGGATCGAAGGTCGGTGTGGTGATGATGTCGGGGACCCAGATCGAGTCGTAACCCAGATCCTCAAGCGCATCGACCAGTGAGAAGAACTCCTGCGGGCGGTCGGTCACACCGGGGCCGACCGCAACACCAATCCGTACCTTCATACGTCCCTGCCTACGCCGCTCCGCCGATGCGGTCAAGTGGAGGAGCCGCCGTTCGGTGTGTCTTTCGCCCACCGGCCGATCTGGTGGCAGTATTGACCGGCGATGACCGATCGAACGAACGACCAGGTGGGAGGGGCATGACCCAAGGGGATCCGGAGGGGATCAACGTGGCGAACGTGACCGCCTGGCTGGCTGAGCGGGTGGACGTCACCGGGCCGCTGCGGTTCGACTTGATCGCCGGGGGCCGGTCAAACATGACCTTCGACGTGCACGACGAGGCAGGTGGCCGGTACGTCCTCCGCCGCCCCCCGATGGGCGAGCTCCTGCCCAGCGCCCATGACGTGGCCCGCGAACACCGGCTTATGGCCGCCTTGGCCGACAGTCCGGTGCCGGTCCCTCGGCTGATCGGGTTGTGCCAGGACGAGACGGTGAACGGCCGGGACTTCTATGTGATGCACTTCCTCGACGGGGTGATCGTGCGGGACATCGAGATCGGTCGCACCATCGAGGAGTCGGCCAGGACGGCGATGTGCCACGAGTTGATCAACACCCTCGTCGCACTTCACCGGGTCGACATCGACCAGGTCGGCCTGGGAAACCTGGCCAAGCGCAGCGGCTACGTCGAACGGCAGGTCAAGCGATGGACCGGGCAATGGGAGCAGTCGAAGACCCGGGAACTGCCGCTGTTCGATCGGGTGGCCGCGGAGCTGGTCAAGCGGCTGCCGGCCGACGCGGCGACCACCATCGCCCACGGCGACTACCGGCTCTCGAACTGCATGATGGATCCGGCGGGACCGGTGACCGGCGTACTCGACTGGGAGCTGTGCACCCTCGGTGATCCGATGGCCGATCTGGCCGGACTGCTCGGCTACTGGTACGACCCCGACGATGAGGATCCGACCGGGGACAATGAGACGACCGGTCTCCCCGGGTTCCTCAGCCAGGAGGAGATGGCCGGGCTCTACGCCGAGGAGATGGGTGTGTCGCTCGACCTCGTCGACTACTACCGGGGCTTCGCCAGCTGGCGCCTCGCCTCCATCGCCGAGGGGGTCTACGCCCGGTACCTCAACGGCCAGCAGGGATCCCAGGACGAGGAGCTCGATCTGGACGAGTACAAGGCCGGCGTCGAGCGCCGGGTGGAGAAGGCGGCAGCCTTCCTCCAGGTCTGACGGGCCGCAAACGAGGAGTTGAGATGCAGGCGTGGCAGATGAATGAACCGGGCGATCCGTGGACCAACCTGGCGCTGGTCGACGTCCCGGCCCCGGAACCGGGGCCCGGCGAGGTCCTGACCACCGTTGAGGCGACCGACCTGAACTTCGCCGACATCCTCCAGTGCCAGGGCAACTACCAGGTCCGGGTGCCCACCCCGTTCACACCGGGGATGAACACCGCCGGTACCGTCGCCGCGGTCGGTCCCGATGTGGATCTGCAGGTCGGTCAGCGGGTTGTCGGCTGGACCGTCACGGGGAGTGGCGGGTTCGCCGAACAGGCGCTGATGGGAGCCGAGGGTTGCACCGTGCTGCCCGACCAGGTCGACACCGCGACCGCGGTTGCGATGCACGTCACGTATGGGACCTCGTGGTTCGCGCTGCATCGCCGAGGCCGACTCCAGCCGGGTGAGTCGGTGCTGGTGCTGGCCGCGGCCGGCGGCGTCGGGTCCTCCGCGGTGCAGATGGCCAAGGCCCACGGGTGCTGGGTGCTCGCTGCGGCGGGCGGTCCGGAGAAGGCCGCTGTCTGCACGGAGCTGGGTGCCGACATCGCCATCGACTACCGGAACGAGGACCTGTATGAGCGGGTCATGACCGAGACCAGTGGCCGTGGCGTCGACGTCATCTACGATCCGGTCGGCGGTGATCACTTCGACGTCGCAAGGCGGCTGCTGGCCTGGGAGGGCCGGTTGCTGATCGTCGGGTTCGCAAGCGGGCGGATCCCCCAGGCCCCGGCCAACCATGTACTGGTCAAGAACTACTCGCTGGTCGGGGTCCACATGGGCGGGTATCGGGAGGCCGATCCGTCGCCGTTCCGTCAGTGCTACGAGGAGATTTACGGGCTGCTGACCGACGGGAGGATCGATCCGCTCATCGGTGAACGGGTGTCCATGGCCGAACTACCGCGGGCGTTACGGGACCTGGCCGAACGGCGAACCACCGGCCGGGTGATTCTTGAACCGAAAGGGATGGACTCATGAAGCTCACCGTCGATTTCCCAAGTGTTGCGTTCCGGGAGGGACCGGACAAGGTGCTTGCGCTCGGCCGGGCGCTGGAGGAGATGGGCTATGACGAGATCGCGGTCTTCGACCACGTGGTCATGGGCTACCCCACCGAGGATCGCCGTGGCCCTCGCTACCCGCCGCAGATGCCCATCCTGGAGGCGGTTGTCCTGATGGCTCAGCTGGCGGCGGTCACAACCACCATCGGCCTGTCCAGCGAGGTGCTTGTCCTCCCCCAGCGTCAACCGGTGCTGGTGGCGAAGCAGATCAGCACCATCGACACGATGTCGAACGGCCGGGTCCGGTTGGGGGTCGGGGTCGGCTGGCAGGAGTCCGAGTACGATGCTCTGGAGGAGGACTTCTCCAACCGTGGTCGGCGGATGGACGAGGCGATCCGGATCATCCGGGCCTACTGGTCGGACGAGCGGGTCGACTTCGACGGCACCTACTACTCCGCAACCGCCATGGCGATGGAACCGAAGCCGGTGTCGCCCGGCGGCCCGCCGATCTGGATCGGCGGCGGGAGCAGGGCGGCGTTACATCGGGTGGCTGAGCTCGGCGCCGGGTGGATGGGGACGGCCCTGGTCGACGAGGCGGCGATCGGCGATGCGATGACCGAGATCCGCAGCCACGCCGAATCCATAGGCCGGGACCCGGACGAGATCGGGATGCAGATGATGCTGCAGCCTCCTCCGACCAAGGAGGAGGACAAGCGCTATTACGCCGACCACGATCGGGTTGTGGCCAGGGCGGCACGGCTGGCGGAGCTCGGGTTCGACTGGGTGTCGTTGAACGCCACGGCGGTCTTTCAGGCCGGGGCCCGCAGCGTCGACGCGATGATCGAGGAGCTGGCGGCGCTGCGGACAAAGATTGCCGCCGAGGTGGACTGACAACCACCTGAAGAGACCAGACCACAACCGAGGAGCAGTAACAAATGGGGCAATTGGACGGCAAGGTGGCGGTGGTGACCGGCGGCGCGAGCGGAATCGGCGCCGGCACGGTTCGGCGGTTCGTCGCCGAAGGGGCAAAAGTACTGATCGCCGACCTCGACGAGGACGGGGGCGCGACCCTGGCAGACGAGCTGGGTGATGCCGGTGCGTTCCTGCGGGTCGACGTCAGCCGGGAGGACCAGGTGGCGGCGATGATCGCCGAGGCCACCGACCTGTTCGGCCGGCTCGACTGTCTGTTCAACAACGCCGGCTTCGGTGGGGCCCTCGGCCCGATCGCCAGCACCACCGTTGAGGACTACGACCTGACGATGGACGTTCTGGTCAAGAGCGTGTTCCTCGGAATCAAACACGCCGCTCCCGTGATGACCGCCCAGGGATCCGGTTCGATCATCAACACCGCAAGCGTTGCCGGGCTCCGCGCCGGATACGCCCCCCACCTCTACAGCGTTGCCAAATGCGCGGTGCTCCACCTCACCAGAACCGTTGCGTTGGAGCTGGGGGAGAACAACGTCCGAGTCAACGCGATCTGCCCCGGGTTCATCGCCACCCCGCTGGCCGCCGGCCACCCCGATGCCGACGAGACCCGGATCCAGAAGATGCGGGACGCCTCGGCCAGGGCACAGGTGCTTGGCCGGGTGGGTGAGGCGTCAGACATCGCCAACATGGCACTGTTTTTGGCGTCCGATGAGTCCCAGTGGATCACCGGGCAGGAGTTTGTGGTCGACGGCGGGGTCGACGCCGGGCCGGCATGGTCGAGGTGGCCGGAGTTCGCCAGGATGGAACGCCCGATCCGCCATCACCGGCCCCCGGACCGGTAGCGGCGTCGACGCAGCGCGTCTCTCGTGCAATTTCGGCCCGACGGCCGAAACCGGTGAGACTTGACACAAAATCTCGAGTTCACGTCCCTGGGGTGTCTGGCGGGAACGGGCGCTCCGGACGCGACCAGCCCGGCGGAGCACCGATGGAGATCGGCCCAACCGCCGGGCTGCAGCACGTGCGAACGCCTCAGCGTACGCCGGGAACCGGCGCGGCCGGTTTGCTCAGTCGGTCGGGGTCCGGTTGCCGAACCCCTTGAAGGTGTCACCGATGGAGGTGACCACCGAGGCCAGCCCGTCGCCGCCCTCGGCCAGCCGAGGTGCCTTGGCCTGGAGGTCCGCAACGGTCCAGCGACCGTCCGTGGCGATGATCTTCTCCTCCTCGAGGGACCAGCCGCCGTACAGACCGACCTCGTTGCCACCGACGTGGAACACACCACCGGTGAACGGGCAGTCCGCTGTGGACAGGTAGGTGACGAGCGGTGAAATGTTCGCCGGATCCCACTTGTCGAATTCGCTCGGATCGTCCGGTGCCTTGACCACGTCTTCCAGCCCCGGGGTCTGCAGCGTCATCCGGGTCCTTGCGATCGGGGCCAGGCAGTTCACCTTGACCCCGTATCGGCCGAGTTCACCGGCGGCCACCAGGGTCATGGCGGCGATCGCCGCCTTCGCTCCCGCGTAGTTGAACTGACCGAGGTTGCCGAGCATCGCCCCCGATGCGGTGTTGACGATGGACCGTGGCGCCTCGTTGCCCGCTTTGGTCTGCTCCCGCCAGTAGGCCGCAGCCCACCGGGTCGGCACGAAGTGGCCCTTCATGTGCACGTCGATGACGCCGTCCCACTCCCCCTCGGTCATGTTGACGACCACCCGGTCCCGAAGGATGCCGGCGTTGTTCACCAGGACGTGGAGGTCACCGAAGTGCTCGACGGCCTGGTTGATCATCCCCTGGACACCCTCCCAGTCGGTGACGTTCGCGCCGTTGGCGATCGCCTCACCGCCCATCGCCTCGATCTCGGCAACGACCTGCTGAGCCGGAGTCTCCTCCGTGCTGGTGCCGTCGACGTTGCCGCCGAGATCGTTGACCACGATCTTGGCCCCCTCGGCGGCCATGAGCAGCGCGTGCTCCCGGCCGATACCCCGTCCGGCGCCGGTGATGATCGCCACCCGTCCGTCCAATGAACCCATGTCTTGTCCTCCGTCTTTCTGTGTTCCGGTTCGAGAGTTCTCGTTCGAAGAAGTCTGTGTACCCGACTGTCCCGTGACCGATGTCAGCGGCCGGGAAGCTCGATGGTCAAGGGTACGGCCGACTCCATCGATGTACTGATGGCCAATCCGAACTGGCCGTCGCCGTCCCACAGCCGGGTTTCCATGATGCCGACCCCCGCTCCGGTGGCCCTGGCCACAGACTGAAGGCACACCCACTCGTCGACCGGGTAGCGGAACAGCTGGAGGGTCACGTCCGGGTTGATCATGGGCCGACCGTGGGGTGACCAGTCCCAGCCCACCGCGTTTCCGAGGTCGGCGAGCGTCGCCAGTGGAAAAACCGGATGGTCCTCCACGCCGTCGACCAGGTCGGTCAGCATCCGAACCCACACGGTGCCGGGCCCCGGTTCCTCCGTACTGCCCCTCAGACACCGGAGTTCGAAGACGTCGCAGTTGAACCCCGGCCGGGGGTACCCGACGTCGGCTGCGCCGGGGTCCGACGGCTCGGTCGGCCGCCGAGGCACCGCCGGGTCCGGCCTGGTGTCCATCGGTGGCAGCACCGACCCGGCCGCGTCGTGTGTTTGGTGGATCGCCCACTGGCTCGACGCCCGGGCGACCGGTGTGTCGCCGGCCAGGAGCTCGGCGGCGATGACCCGGCTCCGGCGCCCGTGACGTACCGTCTCGGCCCGGTAGCTCAGCGGCTGGGCGGGAACCGGTTTGAGGATCTCCACCGTGAGCCTGGTCAGAATAAACGAGTCCGCGTCCTCGGCCCGTCGGCATTCCTCGGTGACGGCGAACCCGAGGGCGCCGGAGACGGCGCCACCGTGCTGCTGGTCGTGGTTCCACGGGCCGCGCACAAGCTCGGTCGGGATGAGCGTCCGCCCGTCCCTGGAGAAGAGGCTTGTCGGCGCGTCTGGCACGGTGGCGAGGGTAACCGTGCGCCTCCTGACGGACCAACCGAGGGCGTTTACCGTCCGTCGACGGCCCGGAACTACAGTCTGTTCGAGGGGGATCGGATGGTAGCCACCGACGAGATAGATCTGGCCTCGAGCGAGGTCAACCAGGATCCGATGTCGTTTGCGGCGCGGGCGCTGGCCGCCGGTCCCGTCCGGTGGAGCGATCGGCACCGGGGCTGGCTGCTCCTCTCCCACCGGGCCGTCTCGGACGGTTTCCGGGACGGTCGCCTCTCCGCCGATCGGGTGGAGCCGATGGAACGCCTCGCCGCCGAGCGTCCTGACGAATTCGCCGCTGCGGTCGAACTGCTCTCCGGCTGGATGATCTTTCGCGACCCGCCTGCCCACACCCACCTGCGGGATCCGGTGCGGCGGGCCCTGACCCCCCGGGTCGTCGACCGGCTGCGACCGGCGATCGAACGGACGGTTGAGGATCTCGTCGCCGCCTTCCCCGATGACGGGATCATCGACTTCCGGACCGACTTCGCCGAGGTGCTCCCGGCACTGGTCATCGCCGAGTTGCTCGGTGTACCGGGCGATGATCGGCACCGGTTCAAGGCGTGGTCGGACGGGCTGGGTGAGCTGGTGTTCTCGACGCGGCCCGGGGCCATCGAGACCGGTGGCGTCTCGTCGGCCGTCGCCGAGTTCACCGACTTCTTCGGGGAGCTGATAGAACAGCGGCGCCGTCATCCCGGTGATGACCTCGTCAGCCGGATGGTGTCCGGCGGAGCCGACAACCTGACCGCGATGGAACTGATCGGCGCCTGCACGCTGCTGCTGTTCGCCGGCCACGAGACCACGACCAACATGCTGGTCAGCGCGGTCCACCTGCTCGACGGTCATGAGGAGCAGCGGCGCCGGCTCGTCGACGACCCGTCGGTCGCCACCACGGCGGCCGACGAGCTGCTCCGGGTCGCCGGACCGGCGAAGTCGATGGTCCGCCGGGTCGGGTCGGAGGGCTTCTCGCTGGCCGGGCAGGATCTGTCTCCCGGACAGCGGGTGTTCCTGGTCATCCTGTTCGCCAACCGCGACCCGGAGGCCTTTGACCGACCGGACGTCCTGGACCTCGGCCGTCACCCGAACCCCCACCTCGGGTTCGGGTGGGGTCTGCATCACTGCCTCGGTGCGCCGCTGGCCAGGATGGAACTGACGGTTGCGCTGCAGGCCCTGTACCGGGACCGGCCGGAGCTTGGGCCTGCGGACCCGTCGATGCCGTGGTCCGGGAATGAGCTGGGCCGGGGCCTCGGTCGCTACGCAGTCGACCTCGGTCCCCGCGCCGATCGATGACGCATTCGGAACCGCAGCCGTCGGTCATTCACTACGGCAGCGACCCGTCGCAGCACGTCGCCCTGTGGTTGCCGAAGACGGAACCGGTAGGCACTGCGGTTCTGATCCACGGCGGCTACTGGCGCGACCGGTATCACCTGAACCTCATGGATCCGATGGCCGGCCACCTGGTTACCGCAGGCTGGGCGGTGATCAACCTGGAGTACCGCAGGATTCCCGCCCCGGACGGATCGGCGCCGGACGGGGTCTGGGAGGCCATGTCGACCGACATCGTGGCCGGCATACGGGCCGGGCTCGATGCGGTCCGCGCCGGCCCGGACGCCGTCGGCGGACAGGTTTTGGCCCCGGTCGTCTTCATTGGACATTCAGCAGGCGGTCAGCTCGCCCTGTGGGCCGCCACGGCGCTGGCCGCTGGTACAGAGGCGGATGACGGCGTCGGCAGGCCGTTCGTCGAGCTGGTCATCGCCCTGGCGCCGGTTGCGGATCTGGAGACGGCGGACCGGCTCGGGCTGAGCAACGGAGCGACCGCCCTGCTGCTTGGCGGTGCACACGACCAGGTTCTGGACCGATACCGGGGCGCCTCCCCCGCCGCCCTGCTGCCCCTGGGCGTACCGCAGCTGCTGATCCACGGCCGAGGTGACGAGGACGTCCCCCACGATCTCGGTGTCCGCTACGCGACGGCGGCAGCGGAGTCCGGTGACCCCGTCGAGTTCATCGACCCGACGTGCGTCGACCACTTTGATGTCATCGCTCCCGATCACTGGATCTGGCGGGCCATCGATCGGCGGCTCGCGCTAGTGTCCGGCCATGTCGATCTACGAGAAGCGAACCTATGACATCCAGGTCGGGCAGATGGCCGACGTCGTCCGGCTCTATCGGGACGAGGGCTACCCGGCGCTCGAGGCGGGCGGCTTCGATCAGAAGCTTGTCGGGTACTTCATCAGCGACACCGGGCGGCTGCACCAGCTGATCCACCTCTGGCGGTTCGACGACGACCAGGATCGCCGGGACTTCTGGAGGCGACTCTTTGCCGATGAGTCGTTCATGGCGTTCGCCGGCCAGCTCCGGCCGAAGATCCTGACCCAGGAGATCCAACTCCTGAGCAGCGCGCCGTGGGGTCCAACCCCCTGATCGACCGATTTTCGCCTCTGTCGGCGTGAAGAACCGGTATTCGGGCCGCCCAACTGGAGACCGGCGGTCCGGGTCGGACATACTGCTGCCAGGCCGTGCGGCCTGATGCCCATCGAATGAGGACGGTGACATGAAGCTCAGTACAACCATCGGGTTCTCCGGTGACCCCCAGCGGCTCGCCAAGCAGGCAAGGGATCTGGAGTCGGCCGGCATCGACCGGGTGTGGGGCGGCGAGATCTACGGATTTGACCTTGTCTCGACGCTGGCGTTCCTGGCAGGTCAGACCGAGCGGCTGGAGCTGATGACCGGCATCCTTCCCGTCTACTCCCGCAGCCCGGCCCTCATCGCCCAGACGGCGGCAACGATCGATGCGCTGTCGAACGGCCGTTTTGTGCTCGGCCTCGGCACGTCCGGCCCCCAGGTGATCGAGGGCTGGCACGGCGTGCCGTTCGAGAAACCACTCGGCCGGACCCGGGACACCATTGAGATCTGCCGGAAGGTCTGGAGCGGTGACAGGGTCACCCACGAGGGGCGGGCCTTCAGCCTGCCGCTACCCGCCGATCAGGGTTCCGGACTTGGGAAGCCGTTGAAGTTCATGGACAAGATGCTCCGCCAGGACATCCCGATCGTCGTCGCCTCGATCGGCCCGAAGAACGTTCAGCTGACCGCGGAGCTGGCAAACGGCTGGCAGCCGATCCACTTCGTCCCCGACCGGTTCCAGCAGGTCTGGGGTGAGTCGCTCGACGCCGGCCGGGCGAAGCGGTCTGCGGATCTGCCGCCGCTCGAGATCATCGCCGGTGGTCCGGTGGCCCTCGGCAGCGGCCAGCACGTCACGGAGGCCAGGGACGCGGCACGGGGTCTGATCTCGTTCTACGTCGGTGGTATGGGCGCAAAGTCCAAGAACTTCTACAACGACCTCTTCAAGCGCTACGGCTGGGAGCAGGAGGCGGAGGAGATCCAGGACCTGTTCCTCTCCGGCAAGCGGGCCGAGGCCGTCGCCGCCGTACCGGAGGAGTACCTCGACCTCTCGATGCTCTGCGGGGACGAGGGGTACGTCCGGGAGCGCCTCCAGGTCTACAAGGACGTCGGTGTCACCCACCTCAACATCACCCCCCATGGGGAGGACCCGCTCGAGGTCATCGAGAAGATCAAGGCCTGGTCGGAGTAGTTGGTCAGCAGCCGCTGCGGGGCGCCGGTCGGTCACCGGCGGCCGCCCGGTTCGCTGCGGCGACGGCCGCCCGGTTCGCTGCGGCCACCGCCGGTCAGCTGTCCTCGAAGCGTCCGTCCGCGTCGTAGAACATATGGATCCGGTGCAGGAGCTGCAGCACCGAAATCCAGACGACCGTTTCCACG
>JBCCGJ010000191.1:0-11234 GCA_039029335.1 Actinomycetota bacterium
ATCGCAGTTCGAGGTGAAACGGACGGGCTTTCCGGCCCGTCCGTTTCCCGTTTTGCGCCGCCGGTTGGTCACCGGTTTTTGGCGGCACCGCGTTCCGATGTGGTTGGCTGGTGCGGTGGAATCGCAGACCCTTGAGACCTTGCTGGTAGATGTTGCCGACAACGGCGTGGTCACGGTGACCATGAACCGCCCGGAGAAGAAGAACGCGGCGAACAACGTGATGTGGGACGAACTCCGGACCACATGGGACGCCATCGCCCTCGATCCGACCGTTCGCTGTGTGGTCATGACCGGAGCAGGCGACGGGTTCTGCAGCGGTGCGGATCTCGGGGGAGAAGGTGGGGTCGAGCGACATCAGCTCCAGGCAATGAACATGATCCACCGGACCGTGCAGGCCCTGTACTCGATCATGGTTCCGGTCATCGCCAAGGTGAACGGCGTGGCCGCAGGCGCCGGGATGAACATGGCGCTTGCCTGTGACCTGATCGTGGCCAGCGACCAGGCCCGATTCAGTGAGATCTTCGCCAGGCGTGGCCTGTCGGTGGACTTCGGCGGGACCTGGATCCTGCCCCGGCTCATCGGCCTCCACCGGGCCAAGGAGCTGGCGTTCTTCGCCGAGGTGATCTCCGCAGAGCAGGCTGCCGAGTTCGGCATCGTGAATCGGGTCGTGCCCCATGACTCGCTCGATGCGGAGGTGGCGGAGTGGGCCGATCGGCTGGCCGCCGGACCACCGCTGGCGCTGTCCATGACCAAAAGGCTCCTGACACTGAATGCGTCCGCTGATTTCGCAACGGCGCTCGAGGCCGAAGGAATGGCCCAGACCGTGAACTTCGGGACGAAGGACACCCGAGAAGCGGTTAAGGCGTTCCTCGACAAGCGGGATCCTCGGTTCGAGGGCCGCTGAACGGCTGCGCCGGCCGCTCGGACCGTCTGCGGTGACCGTTCTTTCCCCTCTCTAAGTGATTCACGCCGTTCGGCGGGGTGCGGTAGAGTGACATCTAACGCATCGGCGGGTGGAATGTCGCTCTGCCGGTCCAGGTTTTCCATGAGGACGCCGTGCCCGAACGGCCTCTCCGAACCCTGCAAAAGACTTATTGAACGTGGAGCCGCCTCCGGCGGCCGCAACAGCCGAGGAGCAATACTGTGACTGAGCTGGAACTGGACGTGACCGATCTCGCAACCATCGAACTGACCAACATCGAGGAGGCTCTGGCCATCATCGACAAGGGTCTTGGCGGATTGACCGAGCGTCAGCTCGTCTCCGCTTCAGAGGTCACCGACCTGCTGCTCGACGTACGTTCCGTCCTGAGCGAGACCGGGCAGGCCGACTGAGCGCCCGCCCCCCGGCGTCGGTCGTATCGGGCACCGGGGAATGACCACCGACGGCCGCTCGCCGTCGGTTGCGGTTGTCGGACCGGGCGCCATCGGTGGTGCCCTGGCCGGAGCCGCTGCCGCGTCAGATCCAACCGGTCTGATCATCTGCGCCCGCACCGGGTTTTCCCGGCTCATCGTCGACCATCCGAACGGACGGGTGGACACACCGGTCACCACCGTCACCGATCGGTCCGGACTTGCCCCGGTCGAGGTGGTCATACTGGCCGTCAAGGCCCATCAAACCGATGGGGCCAAACACTGGTTGTCCTCGCTGGTCGGGCCGGACACCGTTGTGGCCATCGCCCAGAACGGGGTGGAACACATCGACCGGGTGAGGCCGCTGGTTCCCGACGGGACCGAGCTGATCCCCGCGGTGATCTGGTGCCCGGCGGAACGAGAGGGCCCGGGGCGCATCGTCGTCACCGGTGCCGGACACCTCACCGTCCCCCGATCTCCGGCCGCAGACCGCCTGGCCGCATGCCTGGACGAGACGGTCTTCGGGATCCGCCAGACCGACAACTGGGTCAGCCGGGCCTGGGACAAGTTGATGATGAACGCCGCGGTTGGCGGCCTCGGGGTGCTCACCGGCCGTCCCGGCCGTGACCTTTGCCGGGATCCCGCCCTTGCCGACCTGCTGCTTCAGTTGATGAACGAAGCGGCCGCCGTGGCCAGGGCGGAAGGGGCCGACATCCCGGCCGACCGGGCACAGCAGATGGTGACGGCCATGGCCGACGGTGGAGCGCACGTCAGCTCCATCGTCGTCGACCGGCTGGCCGGTTTGCCGACCGAGTGGGACGCCAGGAACGCCGTCATCGAGCGGCTCGCCGACCGGCACGGAATCGACGTGCCGCTGAACCGGTGGATCAGCGCGCTGATCCGGCTCGGAGAACCGGACCGCGGGAGTTAGGCGTTCAGCGACCCGAATCGGTGGGGGATCAGCGAAGGGGGCGGATGCGCTTGGTCAGCACCCCCATCGCGGTGCCGATGATCGCTCCGGCGGCAACGTCAGACCCGTGGTGCATGCGATTGTGAACCCGGCTGGCCGACACGACGGCCGCCAGACCCCACCAGACCGGCTTGAGTTTCGGCAACGCATCCGACAGCAGCACCGCGGTCATGGTGGCCGAGCTGGCGTGACCGCTTGGAAAGCTCTTTGTCTTGGGACGGCGGACGTCATAGGCCCGATCGTCCAGCAGGGGCGGCCGTTCCCGGGGTACCACGTTCTTCAGTACCCCGTTGACGATGGCCGACTCGACCCCGAGGGCGATGGCCAATCGAACCGCATCCGGTCGCCGGGACGGGCTGACGAGGGCCATGACAAGGCCGATCGAATGCCACGCCCGGGAGTAGTCCGCCCCTTCACTGGCCAGGTAGAAGATCCGGTCGGCGGTCGGGCTGCCCCGGAGACCGGTGAACAACCCGTCGACCGCATCGTCGAACCGGGCGACGAACTGGGCCGCGGGACCGCGATCACCATCGCTTTCCCGCCGGTCGGCGTCACCGCCCTCCGGGCTGTTGTCGCCTCTGGGGTTGTCGTCTCTGTCCGGTTCCGGACCGGTGTGCGGAGAGCTGCTCAGACCCCGCAGTGTAGAACCGTGGCCCCGCCAAACGGTTGCGGTCTACAGTGCCGGAGGTGACCGCCGAGCTGACCGAGGCCGCTGTTCGAGAGGCGAATGCCCAGTTCTACGAGGCTCTGGAGCAGGCCGACATGGACCTGATGACCCGGGTCTGGGTGAACACACCGGACGCGGTCTGTGCCCACCCCGGACGATCGCCGCTTCGGGGTTGGGACAAGGTCCGGGCGTCGTGGGAGGCCATCCTCACCTCGGGCGGCAACCCGCAGCTGATCATCACCGAAGAGGCGGTCACGATGCGTGGGTCCGTCGCCTGGGTGACGGCGATGGAGAACATGATCTCCGGAGGCCACACGGGTGCGGCCACCGCGCTCAACGTCTTCGAACACGACGGGGAGCGGTGGCGGATGGTCGTCCACCACGCCGCGCCGGTTCTCGGCTGAGCGGAGGCGCGCGCGAAACCGGGTTTGCCCCGGCCGCCAGGTGTCGGCCGCCGCCCGGAGCTTGGTCCGCCGGACCGCCACGATCTAGCGTTGCTGGCAGTAGCCACCGGTTGATGGTCGGTGGCCAAAACCTGAAGGGGGCTGTTATGACCGACGCGTCGACCGACGCCGTGCTGTACGAGGTGCAGGACGGTGTTGCGCTTATCACCTTGAACCGACCGGATCGCCTCAACGCCTGGAACGGCGACATCGCCAGGGGTTACTTCGGTTCGCTTGACCGGGCCGTCGCCGATCCGGAGGTCGGTGCCATCGTTGTCACCGGAGCGGGTCGGGGCTTCTGCGCCGGCGCCGACATGGACGTGCTCCAGGACATCGGTGCCGGCGGTACCGATCAGGACGACGGCCCCCCGGAGACGAGGGACGCGCGGTACGCCATGACACTGCCGAAACCGGTGATCGCCGCGGTGAACGGAGCGTGCGCCGGGCTCGGGTTTGTCCATGCCGTCGCCTGCGATGTTCGCTTTGCCGCCGAGGGCGCCAAGTTCACCTCGGCCTTCAGCCGCCGCGGTCTCATCGCCGAGCACGGTATCTCCTGGACCCTGCCCCGGCTGATCGGCCAGGCCAACGCCCTCGACGTGCTGATGTCCGGCCGGGTGTTCCTCGCCGAGGAGGCCAAAGAACTGGGCCTGGTGAACCGGGTACTCCCGCCGGAGACCCTGGTGGAGGAAACCATGGCCTACGCCAGGGACATGGCAACGAATGCCGCACCGCTGTCGATGGCAATCATGAAGCGTCAGGTGTACGAGCACCCCCTGCTGTCACTGGATGACGCCATGGAGCGGTCCAACGGCTTGATGCGGGAGTCGCTCCGTCGGCCCGACTTCAAGGAAGGCGTGAACAGCTTCGTGGAGAAACGACCGCCGAGCTTCTCGCCGGTGACCGAATCGCCCTGATCGGAGACACGCGGGTCAGGCGCTCGGCCCCGGTCGGCGCAGGCCCGGCGGGTCAGCGCTCCTCAACGCCGATGCAGACCAGGCACTGGTCTTCCCACGCCACGGCTGCTGCGGCCTGACGGTCGGCGTCGGACTGGTAGACCGGTTCCGCAGACCGTCCCGTCCTGGTGTCGCCCGCCGGTTTCCCGGACAGGCCGCCGTCCTGACGCTTTCGGCTCCAGGAGAGCGGGTCGGCCTTCCAGTCGTCGTCGACCCACCGGTAGGGGAGGTCCACGATGCCGCCCGGCTGGTCGAGCGCCGCCGCACCGGTCAGCCCGTCGGTGAGGATCCGCCGCTGGCCGTCCGGGTCGTTCGGGCCGCCCGTGGTGTGGCCGAGCGGCACATCGACAAACGCCGACCGCGGCGGATTGGCCGATGCGGTGATGGTTCTGGCCGAGGTGAATCCGATGGTGGGGTAACCGGCCGCTTCGATATGGCGTGCGATCAGTCCGACCGACTGATGACACACCGGTCAAACCGGTACCAGAAGCACCAGGTCGGGCTCCTGGGCCCGGCATCGGTCGATGAGGGCCGGCACGGTCTCCGCCTCGAGCCGACGGGTCGAGTAGATGCCACCCATGAACCCGTAGCTCTCGTCGGTGAGACCTCCGATGAAGCCGTCCGCGGTCAGCTCCCGCAGACGATCGAGGGGGAACACACAGTTCGGGTCGTTCCTGGCGTCCGCCTGGTCGTAGGCGAAGTGGGCGGTCCGCAGCTCCCTGGTGTCGGTGGTGGTGTCGATCACCCGGAGCGACGTGTCGTCCTTCGTATGGAACGCAATCTGCCCGGACCGGTACACCCCACCGGATCCCACCAGCATGACCCGGCACTCGGACAGCGGTTTGGCGAGGGGTGTCCACGGCGGCGTCTCGGGCCGCTCGGCCCAGCGGTAGGAGTCGTACCCCAGGGAGTCGTACAGCCGTTTTGTCTCACCGATGTAGTCGGCCGGCGGGAGCGCCGATCTGCCGGGTACCACGTCTGTCATGAGCCACACCGTAGACGAGCTCGAATCGATCCAAAAATGTCCGATACGGTGCGGGCATGACCGGCCAGGAGTCAGGACTCAGCACCCCACTCAGCCGCAGGTTGGGCATCGACCACCCGATCTTCGGCTTCGCCCACGACGTGGCAACCGTTGCGGCCATCACCAACGCCGGAGGTCTCGGGGTGTACGGCGCAACCAGGCGGTTCCCCGACGAGATCCGGGACGAGCTGGCCGAGCTGCGACGCCTGGTCGGCGATCGGCCGTTCGGGGTCGACCTTGTCCTGCCGGACGGGATGCCGGAGCACAACAGCCGGGAGGCGATCGAGCGGCATATCCCCGACGAGCACCGCCGGTTCGTCAACGAGATCATCGAACGGTACGAGGTCCCCGAGCCGAGCGGCCCGGGGATGCGGACCCGGTTCATCCGATCGGCCGAGATCGAACAGGAACAGCTCGAGGCGGTCATGTCCTCGGACGTCGACCTGTTCGCCTGTGGGATCGGCGCCCCTCGAGCCGCGGTGGACCGGGCCAGGGATCTGGGCAAGACCACGGTTGCCTTGATCGGCAGTCCCCGTCACGTCCGGCGGGCCCTGGACTCCGGCGTCGACGTCATCGTGGCCCAGGGCGCGGAGGCCGGCGCCCATACCGGGCCGATCGGCACGTTCACCCTGGTGCCCCAGATCGTCGACGCAACCGGTGATGTGCCCGTGCTGGCCGCCGGCGGTGTCGCCACCGGCCGGCACATCGTCGCCGCCCTTGCCATGGGAGCGGCCGGTGTGTGGATGGGAACCACCTGGCTGACCACAACGGAACACGCCGCTCACCTCCACCCGAAGCTGCTGCCCAAGCTGCTGGCCGCCACCTCTGCGGACACGGTCATAACCAGGAGCGAGAGCGGGAAGACGTTCCGCCAGATCCGCTCCTCCTGGAGCGACGAGTGGGAGCGGGAGGATGCCCCTGCGCCGCTGAAGATGCCGTACCAGGACGTGCTGGTCGGTGACCTGCTGGGGGCCATCGACGAACACGGGGTCGAGCCGCTGTTGCATTCCGGCGCCGGTCAGGGGATCGGCTATGCCACCGATATTCGCCCGGTGGCCGATGTCATGGCGGAGCTGGTCGACGAGGCGCTCCGGGTGAAACGGTCCATCGGCGGCTGACAACCCCGTTCATCCGGCGTCCGGAGCCGGTCGGCGTGACGCGCTTCCCGAGTCCCGTCAAGCGGCTAGTCTCGTGGGGTGGGCGTCAGGGGTGATGATTCATGCAGATGACACTGGCTCAAGAGATCGAATCGGACTGGGTCAGCGTCGAGCACCTGAACGAAAACTACAAACCGGTCCTGAAGATGGTCCGAGAGTTGATCGGGGTCATTCCCAACTGCAACCCGGTCCTGGAGATCTGGCCCACGGGCTTCCGCACGTTCAACCTGCTCATCCCCAACCTGCTGAACCTGCCGGCCGCCCTCTTCGGTCAGGGTGCACCAAAGGACCTGGTCGGGATCGCCATGTACGCATCCAGCAACGCGGCGGGCTGCCCCTACTGCACCGCCCACCACTGTTCGTTCGCCATTCGCCGCGGCGCCGACCCGAACGCGGTCCTCGGTGAGCGGTCCCCGGCGGAGGCCGCCATAAGCAACCTGGCGGAGGCCATGGCGGTCATCCCGAACCGGGTGACGCCTGAGCTGGTCGACGAGGCCACTCGTCACCTGTCCGAGGATGATCTGGAGTGGATCGTTCTGGCCGTCAGCCTCGGCGGGTTCCTGAACAAGTTCATGGACACCATGGGCATCCAGCTGGAGGACGACACCATCGCCGATGTCCAGGCGCTGCTGACGCCGACCGGCTGGAACCCTGGGAAACACATCTGGTCCACCGAACTGGACGAGGACACGATGCAGGAGGGGCGGCCGCTGTCGGCCGGTCGGGCCGCGTGGACCGAGGTCGACAACTCCGAGGACATCCCGGTCGACGGGCTCGGGACCTACCTCCGGGTGTTCCGTCAGGCCCCCGGGGCGGTGCGGCTGGAGAAGGGGTGGACCCGGGGCGTTTCCGGCCGGATCGGGCCGGTGCTGCTGATGCTGGAGGAGGAAGTCGGCTACGCCTTCCCGTTCCTCGGTGCACTGCGGAGCCACAAAGTCGTCAAGGCGATCGCCACCGCACTGCGGGACAACCTGGACCCAAGCCAGTCCCGGATCGGGCTGAAGACCAAGCTGATGGCCGGGCTGGTCTACGCCAGGGAGGTCGACTCCGAACTGCTTTCGATGGAGTCCATGTTGCTCCTCGACGAACTGGTTCCCGACATCGATCCCGGGCTGCTGGCCGCAGTGAAGCGGTTCGGGGACACCCCGACGGCCGAGACCGAGGTGCCCTGGGGGTTGTCGACGAAAGAAACCGCGGCGCTGCTGCTGGCAAAGGCCGCGTCCACCAGTCCGGCATCGGTGAGCGAGATCACCATCGCCACCGTCTCACCCACGTTGGCCGCCGACGAGATCGTCGAGGTTGTGGTCTGGCTGTCGCTGCTCCAGACGATGAACCGGCTGTACAGCGTCCTCGAGGTGACCATGTTGGACGAACCCGGGTTCGATGACGAGGGGATCGACCAGCTGGCCGATGGTCAGCCGGCGTAGGCCCCCGGTGAGGTGAAGAGCCCCCGCCGCCACCGTCTCGGTGTCAGCAGGGCGGCCCGGGGGTAGTCCTCGAACAACCATCGGGCGAAGTTGGATCTGGTCCAGCCGGTGGCGCCGGCGATGCGGACCGACGCGTCGGCCCCACGCCGCGAACCGAGCACGACCGACAGAGTTCTGGCCATGCGGTGATCGCGCTCCATTCCTCTGGACAGGTCCTGCTCGAAGTGCTGACCAATCCGCTCCGGTTGGTCGGCGGCCGCCGGGTCGGTGATCGCGGCGATCGCCAGCCTGCCGGTTTCGATGGCCTGGCCGATGCCCTCACCGGTCATCGGGTCTCCGGCCGCCAGGGCGTCGCCGACAAAGAGGACCCGGTCGACGGCGTAGGGGAGGTCCCCGAGTCTGGTTGGTATCGGCCAGGCCCGGTGCGCCTCCTCCGGCACCGCTGCCGGGCCGAGTGCCTCCCGCACGTGCGGTCGGTTGAGGAGGTCTGGCCACAGCTCCTTCATCAGCTGCACGGACTGTCCGTCCTTGCGGAGGATGCCGAAGCCCACATTGGCCGACTGATCGTCGACCGGGAACGACCAGGCGTAGCCCGGGAGCAGATCCGGTTCGAACCACACCAGAAGCTGACGATTGGCCGGTCCGGTGACACCGGTGAAGTACTGACGGAAGGCATGCCAGTCGCCGCGGTACTTCCCGACGTCCACCCCGAGCAGCTTGCGGGTGGTGGACCACATGCCGTCTGCGGCGATGACGTAGCGGGCACGGACACTGAGGCTTCCGTCCGGGGAGTCCGCCACCGCATCGACCCGGTCCGGACCCTGCTCGATCGCCACCAGGGTGTGCTGTTGGCGGACGTCGGCCCCCGACCGCTCGGCCAGGTCCAACAGGGCGCTGTCCAGCTCCTGTCGGCGGGCGACCGCGGCGAACAGGCCGTCACCGTCGTCCGGGTCCGGGAGGGGAAAACCGATGGTTCGGCCGGAGGGGGCCCGGACATGAACGTCACTGATTGGCCGCCAGCTGGGAACGGTGTCCGGGCTGAAACCGAGTTCTTCGAGGTGGCGGAGCGCACCGGTGGTCAGACCGTCACCGCAGCACTTGTCCCGGGGGAACCGGGACTTGTCGATAACGACGGCCTTGAGCCCGGATCGGGTCGCCTCGATTGCCGCCGCAGCTCCGGCCGGGCCACCGCCGACGATCAGCACGTCGACCGAAAGATCTGTCACCGGGATCAGGGTAGAGGGCCGGTGAGCGCCGCGGCTCATCGGGCCGGCGGTCAGCCGCCCGGCGGGAGTACCTCGTCGGGGTCGCCGTCCCCGTCGCCGCCGTCTCCGTCGTCACCATCGCCGGGATCCGGCTCGGGTTCCGGTTCGGGCGGCGGCTCCGGGGTGCTGTTGCCGCCCTGGGTCGGCTCCTCCTCGTCCTCTTCCGGTGTTGTCGAGTTGCCGTTGCAGTCCAGACCTTCGCCGGGTCGGTAGATGGCCCGGACGGAATCCTCGGCGGATGTGCCGTCGGGGAACGTGATCACCCGGGGGGTGATATCGATCCGGCACTGACGGTCGGAGGAGCGGAGGAGCGGAAGGGCTTCGACCTCCCGGTTCTTGGTGGAGTAGAAGGTCACGGTTATCGAGGTGTCGGTGTACTCGTTCCAGACCAGGATCCCGTAGTCGGTGTTGTTCAGGACCTTCAGGTCCGGCCGCCGCCAGGAGATCGTGGCCTCCCGGCCTCGGGGGTAGCGGGAGATGTAGATCGAGTGGGATTGGTATTCCAGGAACTCGATGCCGGCGAAGAAGGAGGCGTTGAAGAAGGTGGTGGCGTACTGGCTGATGCCGCCACCGACCTGGGGCTCGAAGTTGCCGAGCACGATGGCCCCGTCCGCCACGAACCCTTTCTCGACGGTCCGTCGACCGACGAACTCGTTCAGGGAGAACTCCTCGCCGGGACGGATCACGACCCCCTGCATGAGATCGGCGAACCGCTGGATGTTGATGACCCGGTTCTGGCAGCAGGCGTGTGGGGTGGTGAAGGTGCTGACTTCCTCGATGATGCCAAGCGCCTCCAGTTCGGCCACACCCTCGTCGTTGCCGGTGATGGTCGGTTCCAGGCGGGCTCGCCGCAGCGGCTGGGTCGGCTCGGCGTCGTCCGGGGCGTCCTCGGGGGGATCGATCGGGTCCGGGATGCGCCGGGTCACCGCGGCCGCCAGGCTGGTGAGTGTGGCCGGCTCGCAGCAGATGACCGTCTCCGATGCGGGGATGATGATCGGCTCGCCGTCCACCACGCTGAACCGGGCCTGCTGATCCTCAGAGCCGAGGGCGGGGAACAACGGTTTCAGGTCTTCGAGCGCGAGGTCCTCGTCGAGCGACCACTCCGGGTCGCCGTCGTCGTCGACACCCAGCACCATCCAGCTCTTCAGGGTCCGGGGCGAGACCTCGGCCTGCTTATCCAGGACCTGGGCGAGGATGGGCTGCTCGGTCTGCTGGTTGATCTCGTCGACGATCGCGGTCACCGCATCGTCGGTCAGGTCCGGCTCTGCGGTTTGCGAGGTCAGCGCCAGATCGTAGGGTCCGGTGCCGTCGACGACCCCGGGCAGCAGGTCGACGATCTCGTCCGGGTCTATGGCCACGCCGTCCGTGCCGGGGACCAGGGCCATTCTGGCGCCGCGCAGTTCCATCTCCGGTTCGACCGGCAGCCGGAGGGCGGGGCTGATCACCGCCTCGGCGCCGGCTGCGGTAACCGCCTCGTCGATGGTGAAGCGGGCCGGGATCTCCTGGGTGGAGAAGAGGTTGAAGAACCACCGAATCGGCCGGACGGCGATGAACCCGCCGCGTCGAGCGTCCAGTGCCTCATCGATCATCGGCGTCCGGTCGTGGCGGATCCCGAGGGTGAGCGGATCGGTGTCGATCTCGACCTCGTCGACGGTGACGGTGAGGTCCTCGGCCTCCAGCTCGGCGTCAAGGGTGTCCAGGACGTCGCCGAGCGCGTCTTCGTTCGATCCGTTGACCGCCACGCCGGCCATCCGCACCCCTCGCATGGCCTCACCCCGGTGGGCCATGCTGTCGAGCAGCCACCCGACAACCAGAAGTGCATAGAGACCGAGGACCACGGCGACGACGGCGATGGCTGCGGTCGGGACCCGGGAGGTGCGTTCCGGCCGAGGTAGAGCGGTGATGGCCGGGCCGGCCGTCTTCGATTCGACCTGGCTCTGCACCGGAGCGGACACCGACTCTTCCGCGGCCGATTCCC